>JBFYRY010000294.1:0-4581 GCA_041302025.1 Chloroflexota bacterium
CTGGATCAAAAAACAGGGTCGCGGCAGGTTGCCTAATCGTTTTCTTTTTCGGATGTCCCGTTATGCTATTTGACCACTCTTTACTGCGGTCTTACCCAAGCGCGTCGGGCAATTGTTTTTCTGGAACCGGAGGGGCGATCTTGTTATCTGTTTCGGTTCAACATGCGGAACGCAATTGCCCCTATTCCCAATGGGACCCAGAACGTCACGCCGCGATAGGCAAGCGTAATGATCACCGCCTGGCTCCACGGCACGCGCAGGGAGGATAGCGCCAGCGGCATGACCCCCTCCACAATACCGATACCCGATGGCGTGGGGGAAACAATGAGGAAAAGATATGTGATGGCAAACCCGCCGATGATGGTCCCGGCTGTAAACGGCACCTGGAAGGAAAGAAAGGATGCCGCCAAAACACACATCAAGATCATCTTGTTTATAAAGGCAAACAACAGGGGTTTTATGAGACTATGCGGTCTTGCCGGGAGGGATTTTAGATCCTCCGCCATTTCACGGGCGAATTCATGCGCACGTGTTTCGCTCAGATATTCGCGATGGATGAATGGACGCACGATACGATTGACAAGCCTCGCCATCCATGCCAGCGCATTCCCCAGCGCATCCGCAGAGCGGGAACCCAGGTAGAGCAGGAAGCCAAGTGCGGTTGCAATGGCTAACATGATGACCGATGCGCCGATCTCGGTGGGGGTAAGATCGTTGCGGCGGAAGAGAACGATCAGACCTAGCGCAAGGACGCATAGAAAGGCGATGTAATCCAGGAAAATGTACAACATGCTGGCGACGGTCGCCTTGCCCGGAGATTGTCCGTTCCGATTGGCATTGTCGATGAAAACCGCCATGCCGCCCACACCGGCGCTCGGCGCCACGGTGTTGATGAAGTTCGCCGCAACGGAAAGGAGGGTAAGTTTATACGCCGTCAAATCCATGCCCAGCAAATGATACAGGGATTGATATGTCAACCCGGAAACAATGAACCATGCGCCTTGCATCAAAAGGGCAAGCAGAATGAACCAAAAGTTTCCCTGTTCAAGGGTTTTGACGATGCTTTCGAGTTCCCCAAAACTCAGGTACACAAAAGCCGCCCCCAGGAAGAGCACAAGAATGAAAATGAATTTCCGCATCGTTCAGGGATTATACACAAACACCCGCGAAAAACTCGCAGGTGTTTATTGTCGATAAGACCGTTCAGTCTCTGCGCCTTCCGCCGAGACCGCCGACCAGAAAGACGTAGTAGAGTAATTGCAGGATGGCGGTGACCAGCCCTGCAACGTAGGTCAATGCGGCGGCGTTGAGCACCTGGTTGACGCCGCGCATCTCCTCGTCGGTGCGGATGATGCCGGTTTGCGCAAGCAACTGTTTCGCCCGCGCCGAAGCGTTCAATTCCACGGGCAGGGTGGCGAGGGCAAAGACTGCGCCTCCCGCGAAGAAGGCAACTCCCAGCCAGGCGAGGTTGATGCCAAGACTGCTACCGCGGAAAAGGAGAAGCCCAACCATGATAAGTACCCAGCCGAGGTTCGAGCCGATGTTCACCATGGGGACGATCGCCGAACGGAAGCGGAGCGGGATGTATTCATCGGCATCCTGCATGGCGTGACCGAGCTCATGCGCCGCAATGGCAACTGAAGCCACGGAGGGACTGTTGGCAACGCCGTTCGAAAGATACAGGGTCTTGTTGCGCGGATCGTAATGGTCGGTCATTTCGCCCGCCGTACCCTGGATCTGCACGCCGTACATACTGCCCGTGGAGAGCAGTCTCTGCGCGGCTTGATAACCGGTGAGGTTGCTCCCGGCGCGGACCTTGCTCCATTTGGAGTAGGCATGCCGCACATACCAGGAGGTGATACCCATCAAAATGAACGCGGGGATCATGAAGATAAGATAGGTTGGATTGAGAAACATGGTAACTCTCCTTTCAAATGATGACTACGGAACGGGCGTCAACACAGGAGTCGGCATGGATGTCGGAAGCGGGGTCCCATTGAGGAGCGCCAGTAGTGTTTCCACTGCCGCGTCCAGTTGCGGGTCGAGTCCGGCCTCGAAATCCTCCTGGGTCAATTCGACGTAAATATCGGGGGTCAGTCCAGTATCCTGGATGAGGCGTTGGTTCGGGGTGAGCCATTGCGCACTGGTGATCGCCACGATGCCACCATCGGGAAGTCCGTTGATGCTCTGCACGGAACCTTTGCCATAACTGGTAATGCCAACCAGTGTGGCGCGCCCGTAATCCTGCAACGCGCCCGCCACGATCTCGGAAGCGGATGCCGACCCTTCATTGACCAGCACCACCATTGGAATATCCACCGCGATGCCGTTGCCGAAGGATTTGTTTTCCTCGAGGCTCCCATCGCCGCGTTTTTCATACACAACAACCTTGCCCGCCGGCAGGAACTCGGATGCCACGGCAATTCCCTGATCGAGGTAACCGCCGCCGTTATAGCGCAGGTCAAGGATCAAGCCTTTCGGGTTTTGGGCAAGCAATTCCTCGATGGCGGCGCGCAGTTCACTATCGGCTGAATCACCGAAGGTGTTCAGGCGCACGTAGGCAATTCCGTCTTCGCGCATTTCGGATTCGACCAGCGGAGTAATGATCTTGGCGCGGGTGATGGTGACATCGAAGGGAGTTTCATTTCCACGCAGGATCGTCAGTGTGACAGTCGTCCCCTCGGGACCCAGCACCTGCTGGCGGACTTCCTCCGGCGAGACACCGGTCATATCATTTCCGTCGATGGCAATGACCTTGTCACCGGCACGCAAACCAGCCGCCGCCGCCGGCGACCCCTTGATTGGGCTGATGATGGTCATGTAATCGCCTTTGATATCTACAAATGCGCCAATGCCTTCGTAATCCCTGCCGTTCAAATAATCATTGCTTTTGGCATAAGCATCGGCATTTTGATAATAGTTCAAGCCGACATCAAGCGTTTGTAACATGCCATTGATGGCGCCTTCCACAAGTTTAATATCATCCACCGGCTGGACGACATATTGGTCGTGGATGAGATTCCACGTCTGCCAGAAGGGATTGAACAACTCCTGCACATCCTCCGGTGTGGAGGATTGCTGTTCCGGTGAAACTGTGGGAGGAACATACGGCACGAGGTCGCTCACCGAAGGGAACTGCCCGCCAAACGGCAGGAAATGTCCCGCCAAAAAGCCGCCGGAGAAGGCTCCAGCCAGCAAAATGACAGAGACCATCGTTATCAGAATCGCTTTAAAAGTTTTATCCACAAAAACCTCCGTAAAAGTATACGAAAAACATGGGATAAAGATACTACCCTGTGATTAATATATGCTGAATCAAATATCGGGATTATGTAGGAATGATGTAAAAGGTTTGTAAAAAAGCCCGCTACCCGTCATTTTTCCGCTTTTTGAGTTCGTCCACCTGCCTCCGCAATTCATCCATGGATTTGTTCGCCGGGCTGTTATCGAACGGCTTGTTGAGCGTATTTTTCAAGGTGGAGACCCAGCGCGAATCGCCTCCTTTTACCGCGCCGCGCGCAATGGCGTACATGACAAGGTTGGAGCCTACGATGAGCAGAATGAAGATCAACGCTCCGAGCATGATACGTTCTGATTCCATTTTTTCTCCTTGGCGCAAGATGGTATCTTGCGCCACCAATAATCACAAGCTTATGTCAAATTGACTATGTGCTCGATTAATTTCTTTTGCAAAGGCAACAGGTTCGTGGGCAATTCATCACGGGAAAAGAAACGGGCTTCCAGCACTTCCTGCCGTTGCAAACGGATATCTTGTGTTTTGCAATTCTCTGCGAGTTTAGCTTGAAAATAAATTTCCAAGCGCAGGCGATAGTTACTTACCACCTTGATGAGTTCGATATCTGAAATCACCAAATGTGTCTCTTCGAAGACTTCACGAGCAAATGCTTCCTCGAGAGTCTCTCCGCTCAGGACGATTCCGCCAGGTAAGCCCCAGACATTTTGAACCCAGTGACGATGGCGTTGAAGCAGAATACATCCGGAATCATCGAAAATGACACCTGAAACGCTCACCATGAATTTGCTGTTAACCAACCATAAAAGCCACCATTGCATTCTGCCGCTTAACCTTCGCCAGATCTGAAACAGAATATCGAGGAACATACAGGAGACTACTCTCCGAGCAGGATCGGCAGATGAGTCCAGTCGGTAAAAACGCCGCTGGCTTCGGAAGTGGGTTCGTCTGTGCCATACAACAAACTTGCCATGCCAACGTTCAAGGCGGTGCGGGTGGTGCGCGGCAGGTCGTCGACCATCACGCATTTGCGCGGGTCGGGCTCATCCGCCAGTTCCTGCGCGATGGCAAAAGACTCGGGCATGGGCTTGCAGTACGGCGCGACGGCGTTCACATCCAAGATGGCGTCGAAGAGATCGTCGAGTTGGAGCGCGGCGAGAACGCGCCGGGCGTGGGGAATGTCTGCGTTGGTAAAGATCAACTTCCGGCTTGGAAGCGAAGCGATCACATCGCGTACGACCGGGTTCGGGGTCAGGTAATCCTTCAAGGGCAGGTCATGCACATACGCCAGGTAATCCTGCGCATCCACATGGTGACGCGCCTGCAAT
>JBFYRY010000295.1:0-6768 GCA_041302025.1 Chloroflexota bacterium
GAAGCGCTCGGGCTTACAACTTACACCGGCGCCTATGTGCTGAATGTTACCCCTGGCGGTCCCGCCGAGAAGGCAGGCATCAAGGCAGGCGACACACCCACCAGCATCGAGGGCTTGAATGCCGGCGGCGACATCATCACCGCGCTGGACGGCAATCCGATCAATACTTTCGATGACTTGTTGAGTTACCTCACCACCACAAAATTTCCCGGTGACACAATTGTACTGACCGTCCTACGCGATGGACAATCCATGGATATTCCCGTCACACTGGGTGAACGACCGTAATCATCCCAAATCCACTTTGCAAGAAAAGCCACAGGCAGAAACGCTTGTGGCTTTTTTCATTATCCCCATAAATTCTTCACAATTTCAAGACTTTATCTCTACAGTATTTAACTATACTTTGGGAAGAGAAGAAACCATCATCGCACGAAAGGTAATAGCTCACATGACTTCCAAATTAAGAACACTGTTTTCCGGATCAAAACGCTCGACCAGAGTGATTTTGACCCTTGCCATCATCCTTGTCCTCGCCGGGGCGGGAGGCTACGCCTACTACTCCCAGATCTATCTTCCCAGCCAGACAACAACCGAAACGACGACCATGCAGACCGCCACCATCAAACAAGGTGACCTGGTCATCTACGCCAGCGGCACTGGAACCCTGATCGCATCCGACAAAGTAAGTCTCGCTTTCAAAACGAGTGGGCAAGTCACCTCCTTAAATGTCGAAGTGGGAGATAAAGTGAATGCAGGCGATATTCTCGCCACTGTGGAAGACTCCGACGCCCAAGTTGCTTACACGCAAGCTAGGCGTTCCCTCAACGAACTCACATCGCTCTCCGCCATCGCCAATGCTCAAAGCGCCATTGCAACTGCCATGAACGATCTATCAGATGCAAAAAGCCATCTTCAATACGTGATTAGTCCGCAGGTGTATAACGCCGAACTTCTGGTGGCTGAAAAAGAACAGGCAGTGAAAGATTCCCAGGCGACGTTCAATGCGAGCCCATCCAGCGCGGAGGCGAAAACCAAACTCCAAACTGCCCAGGATGAATTGAAGAATGCCCAGGAAAAACTGAAGAAGACGCAATATTACTATACAACAACGTATGTCCCTGAAACGTTCACCGTCACCGAATGTTCGGGCATGGGGCCATCACGCAGTTGCAAGGACAGCACCTACCTGCCCACCGAGGCGACCATCCTCGAAGCGCGCGCCGGTGTGACCAGCGCACAAGCCGCATTGAACGAAGCACAATATCTCTACAGTGCCCTGACCGGCGCCGAAGTTCCTGAGGATGCCACCGGCTCAGGTCTCACCCAAATCGAAAACGCGAAAATGGCGGTTGAGACTGCGCAGGAAAATTTGGAAGGCACAATCATCACATCCCCCATTTCGGGTACGGTCATGTCCATTGACACGCGTGTCGGCGATGCGATCAACAGCGGCGTGACGGTCATCACGGTGGCAGACCTGGATCAGCCCTATCTTGAGATATTTCTCGATGAATCAGATTGGACGAACATCCAGGTCGGATATGAAGTGGAAGTCACTTTCGATATTCTTTCGGAACGGATATTCACCGGCAAAGTGACAGAAGTGGACCCGGGTCTGTACGCCTCTGGTAACACCTCCGTTGTACGGGCATTGGTCAAAGTTGACAATGTTAGCGACTCGTTCAGCCTGCCGCTCGGCACCTCCGCTTCGGTGGATGTGATCGGCGGACGCGCCGAGAACGCGGTACTCATCCCGGTGGAGGCATTACACGAGACAGATGCCGGGAAGTACGCCGTCTTCGTCGTTGAAAACGGTTCCCCCCGGCTGAGAGAGATCGAGGTCGGCATCCAGGACCTGCTGTACGCGGAAGTCACATCCGGACTCAATCCCGGCGACGTGGTCACGACAGGCATCACGGAGACGCAGTAATGGACACGCGCACGATCATCGAGACGATCGATGTCACAAAAGTCTTCGGCATGGGTGATGTGAGCGTGGCGGCGCTGAAGGGTGTAAGCATCGAGATCCATGCGGGTGAGTTCATCGCCATCATGGGACCCTCCGGCTCGGGCAAGAGCACGCTCATGCACATCCTGGGCTGTCTCTCCAAACCCACCAGCGGACAATACATCCTCGACGGCGAAGACGTGAGCAACATGGACAAGGTCGAATTGGCTGGCATCCGCAACAAAAAGATCGGGTTCGTCTTTCAGGCGTACAACCTGCTCCCGCGCACGACCGCCCTGCGAAACGTGACCCTGCCCCTGCTCTACAACCACGCCAATCCCAAGACTATCGAGGAAGGCGACGTAAAAGCCAAAGCCATGCTCGAACTCGTCGGGCTGGCGGACCGGATGCATCACCAGCCGCAGGAACTCTCCGGCGGACAGCAACAGCGCGTCGCCATCGCCCGGGCGTTGATCAATGACCCGGTGCTGGTGATGGACGGATTAATCGATACTGTTGTGCATAACGGAAAGAAGGTGCACGCATGAAACTTTCTGAAGCATTACGCATTGCGTGGGAATCGATCCGCAAGAACAAGGTACGCTCCTTTCTGACCATGCTCGGCATCATCATCGGCGTGTCGGCGGTTATCATCATGGTCGCCATCAGCGCCGGGACGGAAGCCACCATTCAGGAACAGATCACCAGCCTTGGGTCGAACCTGGTCTTTGTGCAGGGCGCCATGATGCGTGGCGGACCGGGACAGGCTCCCCAGGGCGGGTTGGTCTTCGATGATGCCGCCGCCATTCAAGACGGTGTCAGCGGCGTGGTTTCCGTCGTGGTGGAGCAACAATCCTCCGAGACCGTCAAAGCCGGGGATGTCACGCTGGAAGATGTGGAGATCAACGGCACCACCACCGGCTTCCCCTCCGTGCGCGATATGACCATCGCCGACGGTCGCTACTTCAACGATAACGATGTGGAAAAGAAGAGCAAGGTCGTGGTGCTCGGTTCCAGCGCGGCGGAGGAACTCTTCGGTGACAGCAACCCAATCGGTCAATACATCAAAGTCGGCAACACCAAGATGGCGGTCATCGGCGTCTTTGAAGAACGGGGTTTGGTCGGCAATACCGATTTCGACTCACGCATCTACATGCCGATCACGGTCGTCTTCCAGAAGTTCACCTTCAACCCGTTCGCACGCTTCATGGGTGACAGCATCCGCATGGTGTACGTGGAAGTGGAGCCCGACTCCAACCTGGACGAGATTACTCAACAGATCGAGCTCCTGCTCGCCAAACGCCACGATGTGACGCTCGACTCGCTCGATTTCACCGTCACCACCCAGCAGGACATCATCAGCACGCGCGAATCGACCACTGCCGCGTTCCGCAATCTACTGGCATGGGTCGCGGGTGTCTCGCTCATCGTGGGCGGCATCGGCATCATGAATATCATGCTGGTCAGCGTCACCGAACGGACACGCGAGATCGGCATCCGCCAATCAGTTGGCGCAACACCGGCAGATATCCGCATCCAGTTTTTGGCAGAGGCGCTTTTGCTCAGCGTGGTCGGCGGCTTGATCGGCACCATCGTTGGCATCGGCGGCTCGTACATCTTCGGGGTTGTCAGTGACATGCGTACCGTCATCCAGCCCGCGTCCATTCTGCTTGCGTTCGGCTCCGCCGCGGCGGTGGGTGTCTTCTTCGGATACTATCCCGCCAACCAGGCATCACAACTCGACCCCATCGAAGCATTGAGGTATGAATAAATAAAACTACATGTCGTTGCGAGGGCGGTATTCTTCCGCTCGAAGCAATCTCCCCATTGCGAGGAGATTGCTTCGTCGCTTTACTCCTCGCAATGACATAACAGGAAAAAAACATGAAAAAACTAACCATAACAATATTGACCATCTTGACCTTGATCCTGACCGCCTGCGGTTCCGCTTCTTCTTCGACGCCGCAAACTGATCCCTCTGCCCAAGCCCAGACTCTCCCTGCCGCGACTCGACTCATCGTTGGCACCTTCAAACTGGAAGGTACCGACCAGGCTGTGACCGCCGGGCAAGCCAAAGCGCTCCTCCCGCTCTGGCAGGTGTATCAAGACTTACTCACCAGCGACACTGCCGCACAGGAAGAAATTGACGCGCTGGTCGAACAGGCGCAGGAAACCATGACCCCGGAACAGACCCAAGCCATCTCTGCCTTGAACCTGACCCAGCGCGATGTCTTCACGCTCATGCAAGAGAAGGGACTGGGCATGACCCAGCGGAGCAGTTCCAGCGGAGGCAACAGCACCGGTAACAGGACCAACTTCGAGGGCGGAGGATTCGCACCTCCGGAAGGCGGCTTCCCAGCCGGAGGATTTCCAGGCGGCGGTCCCGATGGTGGTGGCGGTTTCCCTGGAGGCAATCAAACCCGCAATAGCAGTCAGAGCGGCACAGATACAACCACCAGACCAACGCAAATAAATCCTGGCACACTTTTGCTTGACCCACTCATCAAGTTGTTGAAACAAAAAGCCGGTTCGTAATTGTGATGCTTTGGTATACTGAAATCGGAAGGTGATTATGGCAAAAACCATCATGGTTGTGGACGATGAAAAACGGCTGGTCTCGCTGGTCGAGAGTTATCTCACACAGGAGGGCTACCGCGTTGTCTCCGCGCATAACGGCAAGGACGCACTGACTGTGGCACATCGCGAAAAACCCGATCTCATCGTGCTCGACGTAATGATGCCCGAAATGGACGGCTACGAGTTCATGCGCAAACACCGCGCGGAAAGCAACACGCCCATCATCCTGCTCACCGCCCGCGTGGACGATGAAGAAAAAGTGATCGGGCTCGAAGTAGGCGCGGATGACTACATGACCAAACCCTTCCGCCCGCGCGAACTGGTGGCGCGCGTGCGCGCTGTCATGCGCCGTGCCGGTGAAAAGGAGCCCTCCGCCAAGGTGCTGAAAGCCGCTGATATTGTCATCGACCGCGATAGCCGCACGGTTAAAGTGGGAGAGAACTTTGTCGATCTCACCCCATCCGAGTTCGACATCCTCACTGCACTCATATCCTCGCCCGGGCGCGTCTACTCGCGCCTCGACCTGCTCGATATCATCCAGGGCGTGCGCTATGAAGGCTATGAGCGCACCATCGATACACACGTCAAAAATCTGCGCGGCAAGATCGAAGCCGACCCGCGCAACCCGCATTACATCGAAACGGTGTACGGTGTCGGCTACCGCTTCAAGAGGGAATGATGAAACTGCGCTCCATCTCCACCAAACTCATTATCGCATTCCTGAGCATCGGTGTTGTCAGCGTCGCCGTGATCTTCATGACCGCGCGCTGGAATACACGGCAGGAATTCATCAATTTTCTCACCGACCAAAACCAAACGGATGTCATTACCCAATTGGCACAGTATCACCTGGCAAACGGGACCTGGGTCGAAGTCAACACCATCTTCGTCCAGCAGGGAAACGACCACCGTCCTCCCCAACCCTTCACCCTCGCCGATGGCAACGGTGTTGTGATCTTCTCCAACGGTAAATATAAATCCGGTGACACCCTGTCAGAATCCGACCTGAAAATCGGCACACCCCTCATGGAAAGTGGAAATATCATCGGCATCTACGTGCCGTTGCGGATGCCCTTCGAAGGCAAACCGCGCGAACTCGAATTTATCGAACGCACCAACCTTACGCTCATTTACGGTGCTTTGATCGGCGCGGCGCTTGCCCTGATGTTAGGCGTTCTGATCTCGCGCACTCTCACCCGCCCCATCCGCGAATTGACCCGCGCAACACATGCCATTTCCGAGGGCGACTTGTCACAACAGGTTCAGGTTCGCACCAACGATGAACTCGGCGAACTGGCGCAGGCTTTCAACAAGATGAGCACCGAACTTTCCCGCTCGGTCAACGCCCGCAAACAAATGACCGCCGATATCGCCCATGAACTCCGCACACCCTTGAGCCTCATTCTTGGTCACGCGGAGGCGGTGCATGATGGCGTTCTTCCCCCCACAAAAGAGAACTTCGAGATCATCCGCGAGGAAGCCGCGCGTCTCGAACATCTCGTCAACGACCTGCGCACGCTCTCCCTCGCCGACGCCGGGGAATTGACCATCACCCCGCAAGTCATCGAACCGGAGCGCCTCGTCCACGAAGTGGCTTCGCTTTATCAATACGAAACGCAAAAGAAAAACATTTCACTGGATGTGGATATCGCCCCGCATCTTTCCACGCTGGAAGTTGATCCCGGACGAATGACGCAGGTCCTCACGAACATCCTGGACAACGCCGTGCGCCACACCCCCGAGGGCGGACGCATCACCCTCCGCGCAAAACAGGCAGGCGCCAACGTGGAACTCTCCGTGCAGGATAGCGGACCCGGGCTAAAAACTGAAGACATCCATCGCATCTTCGAACGCTTCTACCGGGCAGACTCATCCCGTCAGCGCGACGGTACAGTCCCCGGCGGCTCCGGGCTGGGACTGGCTATCGCCAAGTCCATCGTCCAGGCGCACGGCGGACAACTGTCGGCTGAGAGTGAAGCGGGCAACGGGTTGAGGATCGTCATCTCCCTGCCGGAAAAATCCTGAACGGTCTGAGAATCAAAAACGGAAGCGCCCACATGGACGCTTCCGTTTTTTCGCAGCGCGGGAGGAGATACCGCGTTTTTCATTCTGCCATCACAGGCATCGCGCGCTTCCTGTTCCGTTTCATGGTTTTCGGCAGGGCGATCACAGTCACCACCACCGCCACGATGCCAACATTCTTGATCAAGCCGAACATCCAGCCGCCGCCGCGTTCGCCG
>JBFYRY010000296.1:0-4549 GCA_041302025.1 Chloroflexota bacterium
CCCTGGATCAAAAAACAGGGTCGCGGCAGGTTGCCTAATCGTTTTCTTTTTCGGATGTCCCGTTATGCTATTTGACCACTCTTTACTGCGGTCTTACCGAAAATTGGCTCTTGAAATTTTTTTGAGAACGTTGTAAAATGAAACAAATGAACATATACTCAGATATTGCTTTGAAAGAATATTCTTCATGAAACTGCCTGTTTTGGATGAACATACCGCTGCCCATGTAGCGGAGCTTTTCAGGGCGTTCAGTGACACAAGCCGCGTGCGTATCATGTCGGCGTTGGTGGGGGAGGAAAAGAACGTCACCGAACTGGCAAAATTGGTGGGTGTGACGGAGTCAGCCATCTCGCATCATCTGCGCGGATTGCGGCAACTGCACATCGTGCGGGCACGACGCGATGGCAGGGAAGTTTATTACAGCATTGTGGACCCGCATATCGTGACGTTGTTCCAGCAGGGAGTCGATCACATCAAAGCGGAAGAATAACCATTTATGCCGTCATAAGACGGCAGCGCAGTATGGTCAGCGCTCAACTCTCAAAGACCAGGCAAGGAGTTGACGATGAAACCGATTAACTTGCCCATGCCTGTAAGGAGATTTGCTGAAGTAAGGGGTATCCATATCGCAGTGAGTTTTGGGAGGGGTGGATGAATATTTCACTTTTTCAGTCCATTGTTCAGTGGCTGGGTGGATTGTTGGCATACACCGCGCTGGGAATTGTTCTCTATGGCGTCTGGCGTGGCACCCAACAAAAGACAGGACGCACTGTCGGACTCAGCGCAGGCTGGCTCCACTCCTGGTGGTTTTATCTCGCCTCGTCCTTGATATTCTTTGGCGTCGCCTACCTCGGCTGGAAACCATTGCCCCTGACATTTTCTCCTCCCATTCGAATCGCACTCTTGATCGCGGGGACTTTGCTTTACTTCCCCGGTATGTTGATCCTCCTTTGGGCGCGGCTCACACTCGGAAAGAATTATTTTGTCTCAACAGGATTTGGCGCGCAACTATTCAAGGGACACCAACTCATCACAAGTGGACCCTATGCCATCGTACGCCATCCGATGTACGCAGGACTGATACTCGCCGCCCTGGGGAGCCTGCTTATCTATGCCACCTGGACTACAGTGTACTTCGCTTGTTTCGCGCCGTTGATGTTCGTCCGTGCCCGGCGGGAAGAGACGGCACTCTCAGCAGAATTTGGTGAACAGTGGCAGGAGTATTGCAGGCGGGTGCCGATGCTTATTCCACATTTACGAAAGAGGTCTCATGCTTAACACGGTTGCATCTCCTCTCATTGACCTGAACGGTGTCAAGAAGGCCTACAAAACCGACGCCGGCTTGTTCCTCGCCTTGAAGGGGATCGACCTGCATGTCAACGCGGGCGAATACGTTGCCATTGTCGGCAAGTCGGGCAGCGGCAAGACCACGCTCATCAACATGATCACGGGGCTGGACCGTCCCACCGAGGGCGAGATCGTTGTCGGCGGGGAAAAGGTCGAGAAACTTGGCGAGAACCAACTCGCCATCTGGCGCGGACGTACCATCGGGGTGGTCTTTCAATTCTTCCAACTGCTTCCCACCCTGACCGCCATCGAGAACGTGATGCTGCCGATGGACTTCTGCAGCACGCCCCCCATCACAGAGCGGCGCGAGCGTGCCCGCGAACTTCTGCGCCTGATGGAGATCGAAGAACAGGCGAACAAACTCCCTGCCAAACTCTCAGGTGGACAGCAGCAACGCGTGGCCATTGCCCGCGCCCTCGCCACCGACCCGCCCATCCTTGCCGCGGACGAACCGACGGGCAACCTCGACTCGAAAACTGCCGAGGCGGTCTTCTCCCTGTTCGAGCGTCTCGCCAGCCTCGGCAAGACCATTCTCGTTGTCACGCATGATCCCGACCTTGCCAAACGCGCCAGCCGTCAACTGCATATTGCGGACGGGCTGATCGCGAATGATGTAAATGGCAATGGCAGGAAACAGCCCGGGAGGTCCAGGCCATGACCCGCTGGATCAAAGTCTACCGTGACCTGTGGATCAACCGTTCCCGCACGGTGCTGATCATCCTTTCCATCGCTGTCGGTGTGTTTGCCATCGGGCTGATCGGCATGTCGCAGCTGGCATTGATCGAATCGCTTGATGCCCAATACGCCGCCATGCGTCCTGCGGATGCCATTCTTTTGACGGAGCCAAGGTTGGATGAAGATTTTGTCGAAGGTGTTCGTAACATGCGCGGCGTGGAAAGAGCCGAGGGCAGGCGTTATCTTCCCCTCCGTATTTCGCTCGATGGAAAAGGCGAAACCTGGCGCGACCTGACACTCTATGCCCTGCACGATTACGAGGATCAGCATCTGTTCCTTGTGCGTCAACAGGATGGGATTTACCCACCCGAAAAGGGACAGGTGCTGATGGAACGCGCCTCGATGACGTACATTGGGGCTGAACCCGGCGACCAGATCCTGGTCAAAACCCCGGACGGACGTCAGTTCTATCTGACGGTCACAGGGCGGGTGCATGACCTGTACCGCATCCCACCTGTTATCGAAGGCTGGATCTACGGCTACGTGGACATGAGTACCTTCCGCTGGATGGGTGAAGCTGATGGCTACAACGAACTCTACATAAAGTTCGATGACTCGACCCAAATCCAGGGCATGACCAATAAAGTCGCCGATCGCATCGAAGGCATGGAAATGCCCGTTTACCGTAAAACTCTGCCCACCCCCGGCGAGCATCCGCTCAACTACATCATCAGTACCCTGTTGATCATCCTTGGATTTGTTGCTGTCCTCTCCATGTTACTCAGCGCCTTGCTGGTCATTAATGTCATCTCGGCGTTGATTACCCAACAGGAGAAACAGATTGCCATCATGAAAGCCATCGGCGGTCGTTCCTGGCAGATCGTCGGTTTGTATTTCAGCATGGTGCTCATCCTCGGTCTTGTCGCCTGTCTCATTGCCATTCCACTCAGCATGTACGGCGCCGACGCGCTCGCAACGTTTGCCGCTGAGCAGATCAACTTCGACCCGCCTCACATCCAATTCACATGGCAGGCACTGCTCTTCCAACTCGGAGTCGGATTGTTGGTCCCGCTTATCGCAGCCGCGCCAACCATCCTGAGTGGCACGAACGTCGCCCCCGCGCGAGTCCTGAGCGAGTATGGCATTAGTCAGGTTTGGGGTGGCGCAGGCATTCTCGATCACCTCCTGAATCGCCTCTCCACTTTCACCCGCGACACCTTGCTTGCGCTTCGCAATCCCTTCCGCAAGCGCGGACGCCTGATCCTCTCTCTCATCACACTGACCTTTGCGGGTGCAGTCTTCATGGCGATCGTCAACCTGCGAAGTTCGCTTAACGCCTCGCTGGAAGAGATGTTCAGTTTCTGGCGTTACGACTCCTGGGTGATTATCGAGGAATATATTCCGGCTGACCGGTTGCTGAACGAAGCCAAAACTGTCCCCGGCGTGGAAGGAGCCGAAGTATGGAACTTCGCTTTGGCGCGCTATGTCCGCCCGGATGGTTCGGAGAGTGACAACCTGTATCTGATTGCCCCGCCTGCTGGTTCGAAATTTCTTGACCCGCCAATCATAGAAGGGCGCGATCTCCAACCCGGCGATACGGATGCGGTAGTCATCAGCCCTGGCTTTCTCGCACATGAACCTACTCTGCGACTTGGTGGACCGATGAAGATCAAGATTGAAGGTCGTGAGCATACCTACACTGTTGTTGGCGTGGTCAATATGATAGGTAATGAATCCATTGGCTTCTTCACCCTGATAGACTACTCCGCGTATGCCCGCCATGTGCGCGAGCCCAACCGAGCCAACAGCATTGTCCTGACTCTGGCATCCGATTCTCTTGCTGAACAACAAGCCATCACCAGCGCTGTTGAGAAGCATTTTGATCGCGTTGATATTGAGGTAACCCACACCTTTCTGGTCGAAGACGAACGCCAGGAAATTGATGCCGCCTTTGGCATCATCGTTGCCTTGTTGATGATCATGACCGTCCTGCTCGCCACGGTCGGTGGGTTGGGCTTGATGGGCACGATGAGCCTGAATGTGATGGATCGCGTGCGCGAGATCGGCGTGATGCGCGCTTTTGGCGCTTCCAGCAAAGCCATCTCGCGCATCGTCATCATTGAAGGTCTTTTGATCGGGATGATGAGCTGGATCCTGGCGATCGGACTTTCCCTGCCCATCAGCAGTTTTCTCGCCCGGACCGTTGGTATATCGTTCATGGACTACCCGATGGCTGTTACAACTTCCCCGGGCGGAATCTTCGCCTGGGCTACCATTGTCATCGTCATTTCGATCTTCGCGAGCTTGTTCCCGGCACTGCGAGCCGCTCGTCTCACAGTGACCGAAGTATTGGCATACGAATAAAGGAGTTCACCATGAAAAAAACTCTCCTCTCCATTTTGACCCTGACCGCCATATTGCTCTCTGCCTGTGGAAATGCAGGTACACCCATACCTGTGGCTGTACCTGCCGCCGATGAAACTTCCTCCACGGGTATTACCGCTGAAGGGACATTGCTTCCCGGACA
>JBFYRY010000297.1:0-4528 GCA_041302025.1 Chloroflexota bacterium
GAAACGCCGCGATAATGGTTGAGGATGCGCGCCAGGATGTCCGAGCCGCCGCTGGTGCCGCGCGCTCGATAAACGAGCCCATACCCCACGCCGCTGACGATCGCGCCGTACAGCGAGTTGAGGAAGATATCTCCCTGCAGATCGTTGACCAGTGCCATCGCCGCGCCGCTGGGATCGAACAGCGGCAGGTTCAGAATCAGGTCGGTGAACAGGGAATAGGTGACAATGGCGAACGCGGTGCGCAGGGCAAAGCGGCGTCCGCCCAGGAAACGCCAGCCCAGCAAGAAGAGCGGGATGTTCCCGATGAGGACCATCAAGCCGATGGGCCAGCCGGGATATGTCTCTGTTTTTGTGAGATGGTTGATCAACTGCGAGATGCCGCTCACCCCGCCCGAAGCCAGGTTGGCAGGGACGAAGAAGATGCGCAGGCTGAATGCCTGGATGAGGGAACTGATCCCAATGAGGATGTAATCACGGAGGATGGGGAAGTATTTTCTCATAAGATCGATTCTACATCTTTTTGATACCTGGTCCGAATTTTGTGCAATTAGAATGGAAAAATTGTTTGTTCCACGGCGGAGTTATCCAATTCGCCCATACCGAGATCAATCATTTGCTGGAAGAGTTCCATGTTGGCAATTGTCCCTGAAATGGGAATGTGGTATTCCTTTGCCGTTTCCCAGATGATCCGCAAGTCCTTTAATTACATGTGTGCCTTGAAACTGGGATTGCGGTAGCCCTCGTTCAAACGCGGAGACTTGACATCGAGAGTCCAGCACTGGGCGCCGCCTGAAACTGGTCTGGGCTGACACTGCTTGTGCTATGTTGATGAACAGGTGCGCAAAAACTTTGGTTGGTGCTTGGAGATTGTGCGCCGATCTGGTCAAACCAAAGGCTTCGAAGTCTTGCCGCATCGCTGGATTGTGGAACGAACCTTTGGCTGGCTCGGACACTATCGCCGCCTGTCACATGATTTTGAACATACCATGTCTTCCAGCGAGCGGTTATCTATATCGCCAGCATTCGGTGCATGTTGAAATTGGCTACAAACTGATTTAAGAAACGCTCTTTTACGCAATATTGTCATTTCTCCTCGCTCAAAATGACAGCGCGTAACATCAGCTACCAAGTACGATTTACTTCTTACAGACCCGCGGCGCTCTTCAGCGCTTCTGCCTTGTCGGTGCGTTCCCAGGGGAATTCGAAGTCATCGCGGCCGAAGTGACCGTACGCCGCGGTCTTGCGATAGAACGGCTGGCGCAGTTTCAGGTCGCGGATGATCGCGCCGGGGCGCAGGTCAAAGTGATTGTTTTGGAATTAAAGATGTGCAGACAGTTCTTTGTCAGTTTGCGTAACCTGTTATTAATATTCTCGTCTTGGTATCAACAAATTTACAAAGAATTTATGTCGTCATACTCGGGGGAACAGTCAGTCGGTCTGTGTCATACGAGGGACGGTTCGATGCAGATCGGACGATTTATCAGGTGGAAAATCCATCAATTCGAGTGAGTCGGCGGGTAATCGCTGTGTGTTTTGTTTTTTGCGTCCGATATGAGCGCATATCCCGGTTTTGGCGTACAAGTATGAGATCCGTGAGAGCAAAACAGTTTCTTCGCAGAACACCTCGACCATGTTCCAGCACAAGGAGAAATCGTGGATCACGCTGGTCACTGCGATGACTACAAGGAAAAATCGCAGACCTAATCCCACCGGTGCATGGTGCGCGCGGTGCTGGTCAGCGTGATGGCAGGGAAATAGTCGCGGGAGACACATCCAGCCGCGCCCAGGCTGGTGATACGGAGGCAGGCTCAGTGCCCGGCGTGATGCGTCTGTCTTTTTTTTGGCTCAATGGGAGTTGCCGTGATACCCCCCAGATATGGGGCGGTTTTTCGGAAAATCGCAAAAACCACCGCCATATGTAGCCAGCACCACGGCAAATCCTAGAGAACCTTTTTTTTAGGCATTTCGGAATGATTCCATGTTATGATTTTGCCAGCGGAAGAATTCAAGGACTTATTTTTTATTATGTCGTCAGGAAGGGGAATGGTTGGTCGGTCTGTATCATACGAGGGGCGGTTCGACGCAGATCGGACGATTAATTGGATGGAAAATCGGCATTGGGGCGGGTCAGCGGTCTAATGGACCGGGTGATTCGTTTTTTGCATCTGGTAACGGATGCGCATCACATTTCGACAGGAAGTTCTCCCATGAAATCCATATTTTCTCTTTCGTTCGGTAATAAACTACTTGCCGCGCTGATGGTTGTGATGCTGGCCGTGGCGGCACTGCCGGTCGGCCCGGCATACGCGGCTACGTTCACGGTGAGCAAAACCGCCGATACTAATGACGGCACCTGCGATGCAGATTGTTCGCTGCGCGAGGCGCTCGTTGCGGCGAACGCCACTGCCGGGGCGGATATCATCACCCTGGTAAGCGGCTCAACCTATACGTTTTCGCTGGCAGGAGCGGGCGAAGATGCATCTGCCACCGGCGACCTGGATGTGACCGATGCGGCGGGGGTGACGATCAACACCAGCGGCGCGGGTGCCGCCATCATCAACGCCAACAGCATCGACCGTGTCCTTGATGTGCGTCCCGGAGCCGCCCTGACATTAAACAACATTAATGTCACAAATGGCTCGGTTGGAGCCAATGGCGGTGGTTTGCTGATGGCGGGCGCATCGCTCACGATCACGAACGGCTCGGTTTCGAACAATCTAACAACCGCAGGGAATGACGGCGGCGCGATATATGTCAGCGCTGGGACAGTGACGATCAACGGAACCTCATTCACGAACAATACATCGGCTGATGATGGAGGTGCACTCTACCTCATCGCAGGCACAACCACCATCAGCAATGCAACATTTAATGGTAACACAGGCTTCGACATCGGAGGCGCGATCCGCAACGATGCGGATAATACGTCGATCACCCGTACCACTTTCTTGAATAACGCCGGTAATTCCAATAATACGGCTCCTGGTGGTGTGGGCGGCGGCGGCATCTTCATCAACGATACGGCGAATAACACCACTATCACGTTGAGCACCTTTCAGGGGAACTCCACCACGCACGCTAACAGTGCCAGAGGCGGCGCCATATACACCGAAGGAACAAATGTGATTGTCGCAAATTCCACATTTACCGGAAATTCGGCGAATGAAAATGTGGCCGGGGCGGCGGGCGATGTAGCGCAGGGCGGCGCGATCTTCCAAGACGATGTTGGAGGAATAAACCCATCACTAACACTATACAATGTGACCCTTTCAGGAAACACCACAACCGTGAACGGACTCGGCACTGCATCCGGCGCGTCCATTTACAAAAACACCGCCACTGGTACGATCACCGTTGCAAATACCATCGTCGCCAACGGTACCCCGAACAACTGCAGCGGCTCGGCGGTCACAGACGGCGGAAATAATATCAATTTCAACACCGCCGATTGCGGGTTCGCCAACACGGCGAATCCCAGTTTCGGCGCATTGACCGGTTCGCCTGCCTACTTCCCGCTCAATGCAGGAAGCCCCGCAATCGATACAGGTTCAAATGCTGTATGCGCTGCCGCGCCTGTGAATAATGCTTCGCAAAATGGGCTTATCCGTCCAGTGAACGGCGATGCAGTCGCTGGCGCGGTGTGTGATATTGGTTCGTACGAAGCTCCCGCACTCAACACGGCGCCTTCTGGAACGGACAATACCATCACCATCAACGAGGACGCTTCTCACGCCTTCGCGGCGGCTGATTTCGGCTTCACCGATCCTGACATTGGCGATACCATGAGCGCGGTGCGCGTCGACAGCCTGCCTCTCGCGGGTAGCCTGACCCTTTCGTCTGTTCCCGTCACGGCGGGACAGGTGATCCTCACTGCCAATATTCCCAACCTCCTGTTCACACCCGCCGCCAATGCGAACGGCAGTCCGTATGCATCCTTCACCTTCAGCGTTCGCGACACGAATGGCCCGGCCTATGACACAACACCGAACACGATGACATTCAATGTGACGGCAGTGAACGATCCCTCCGTCGCGGTGGATGACACGGCCACCGTTGCGGAAGATGCGGCTGCCACCGCCATCAACGTCCGCGCGAACGACACGGACAGCGAAGACGGCTTCACCACTGAACTCATCACGGGCATCACGCAACCCACGAACGGGACAGTCGTCAACAACGGAACCGACCTCACCTACGCGCCTGACGCGAATTACTGCGCCGCGGCTCCCGCCACGGACGACTTCACCTACACCCTCGCAGGCGGTTCCACCGCCACCGTGGCAGTCACCGTCACCTGCGTGAACGATCCCTCCATCGCGGTGGACGACACGGCCACCGTCGCGGAAGATGCGGCTGCCACCGCCATCAACGTCCGCGCAAACGATACGGACAGCGAAGATGGCTTCACCACTGAACTCATCACGCTCGCATCCGATCCTGCCAATGGGACGGTCGTCATCACTGGCGGCGGAACGGGACTCACCTACCAGCCCGACCTGAACTACTGCGCCGCGCCTCCCGCCACCGA
>JBFYRY010000298.1:0-5191 GCA_041302025.1 Chloroflexota bacterium
ACAAGTCGAACTCTTTCGCGAACAATACTTCGCGCAGATTGCGCAACTGCTCCCCATCAAAAGCGACATCGTCCAATGGCAGGATGTCAACGCTGAACCCGTGCCGCGTTTGTACCTGCATGATGACAACAAAGACAAAACCCTGCGCGCCGACATGCGCTTTGGATATGGCGAACACGAACTGCCGCTAGGCAAAGACGAACCGTACAGCCTTGAAACCGTTCCCGATTCATGGAACTTGATTCGCATTCATCGCCAACTTGAACGCGAGCAATATTTTTACCAACTGCTCACTGACCCCGCATATCGCCTCAAACGCGCAGGCACAACCCAGCCCTACGGCACGCTCGAACTGCGCGCCCGCGCCCATCCCTTCGATTTTCTTTTGCACTCCGTTCCACTCCTCACACAGGCAGGTTTTGAAATTTATGGCGAAGACAATCTCAAACTCGGTCGCATCAATCGCCACACCGCCACCTTGCGCGTCAGCATCTCATCGGGCATCGATTGGTTCGATCTCAAAACCTTCGTCGAGTTTGGCGACCAGCAAATCGCGTTTCACGATGTCCGCAAAGCCCTCAAGCGCGGCGAGAACTACATCAAACTTGCCGATGGCTCCGTCGGGCAGATCCCTGCCGAGTGGCTCGAGAAATACAAACATCTTTGGGGAATGGCGGAAGAGACTGAAGACGGGTTCCGTGTCAGCGACTTTCACCTGCCCTTGTTGGATACCCTGCTCGAAGAGGACGCCACGCTTCACCCGCCCTCAGAGCTGATTCAGCGCCGGGAGCGTTTTCGCCACTTCGAGCGGATCGCGCCACAACCGCTCCCCCAAGGTTTCACCGGCGAACTGCGTCCCTACCAAAAACACGGCTACGACTGGCTCCACTTCCTCAAAGAATATCACCAACTGGCAGAGAGAATCCGAGACGTTTACGCCATCTTTGAAGTTCCTTGAATACATGGGCAACTTCCGCAATAAAGATGTTTCGATTTTCAACGAGTATGATATTGTGCTGACAACCTACGGCACCATGTTGCGCGATATTGAAATTCTGCGCGGCTATCAGTTTCACCACGTCATTCTCGATGAATCACAGGCGATCAAAAATCCGTTGGCGAAGAGTGCCAAAGCGGCAAGATTGCTCAAAGCGGATCACCGCATCGTGATGACCGGCACGCCCGTTGAAAATAACACCTTCGAGTTGTGGTCGCAATTTGCGTTTTTGAATCCCGGCTTGCTCGGCAACATGGACTATTTCAAACATGCCTTTGCCAACCCCATCGAAAGCGGCAGCGACGAAAAAGCGATGGTGATGCTGAAAAGCCTGGTCTATCCATTTATTTTGCGCCGTACAAAAGAACAGGTCGCGCCCGAACTGCCGCCGCGCACCGAACGCATCGTCTACACCGACATGGACACCGCGCAGAAAAAGTTATACACACAAACCCGCGAGAAATACCGCGCCGAGTTGCTGGGCTTGATCGAAAGCGATGGCATCAACGATGTGCGTTTTAAGATTCTCGAAGGCTTATTGCGCCTGCGACAGATCGCCATTCACCCCGCACTCGTGGATAAAAAATACAAAGGCGAAGCGCCCAAGTTTGAAATCCTGCTTGAAACATTGGAAACCCTGCAAGCCGAGAATCACAAGGCGTTGATATTTTCTCAATTTGTTGAAACGTTGAAGTTGGTCAAGAAAGAATTGGATGCGCGCAAAATCAAATACATGTATCTCGACGGGCAAACACAAAACCGCCAGGCAAAAGTGGACGAGTTTCAAAACAGCGACTCGATTTCATTCTTCCTCATCAGCCTGAAAGCGGGCGGCGTGGGATTGAACCTGACCGCCGCCGATTACGTCATCCACCTCGACCCGTGGTGGAATCCCGCCGTCGAAATGCAAGCCTCTGACCGCGCCCACCGCATCGGGCAGGACAAGCCCGTCTTCGTCTACAAGATCATCGCGCGCGACACCGTCGAAGAAAAGATTTTGCAGCTACAGGAAAAGAAACGCGCCCTCGTCAAAAACATCATCTCCAACGAAGCCAGTTTCTTCAAGTCACTGACAAAGGATGATGTGAAAATGTTGTTTGAGTAAAATAAGGTCATATGGATCTTACGCCATCCCTCCAAACCCACTTCGGCTTCGATTCCTTCCGCGCGGGACAAGAGGAAGCCATTCAATCCCTCCTCAACCAGAACCATACCCTCGCCATCATGCCCACGGGCGCGGGCAAATCGCTCATCTACCAACTCGCCTCCCTGCAATTCGAAGGTCTCACGCTCGTCATCTCGCCGCTCATCGCGTTGATGAAAGACCAGGTGGATTCGCTCAACCGCAAAGGGATTCCTGCCACGTTTATCAACAGCGCCATCCCCACAGCGGAACAAAATCAAAGATTGACCCTCCTCGCGCAGGGGAAATACCGACTCGTTTACGTCGCGCCTGAACGCCTGCGCAGTGTAACCTTCCTCCGCTCGCTTCAAAATCGGACACCCAGCCTGTTCGCCGTTGACGAAGCGCACTGCATCTCCGAGTGGGGACATGACTTCCGTCCCGACTATCTCCACCTCGCCGAAGCACGCAGGCAATTGGGGAATCCTCTCACCGTTGCCCTGACAGCCACCGCCACGCCGAAAGTCCAAAGCGACATTGTACGTTTGCTCGGATTACCCGAATCCACAAAGCGCATCGTGACAGGTTTTAATCGTCCCAACCTGACGCTCGACGTGAAATACACCGCCGACACCGAAGCCAAATTCCGCATGTTAAGCGAATTGTTACGTATGTCCGAATTGAATTCGGACGTACAACATGGTGCAAGCATCATCTACACAGGCACACGCCGCGATGCGGAAGAGGTCGCCGAGTTCGTGCGTGTCATCTGCAAAGTACAGGCGGAACATTATCACGCGGGACTTCTGCCCGATGACCGCGTGCGGATTCAAGAGCGCTTCATCAACGGCTCGAACCCCGTCATCGTGGCGACCAACGCCTTCGGCATGGGCATTGACCGCGCCGACGTGCGCCAGGTGATTCACTACACACTGCCAGGTTCGCTCGAAGCATATTATCAGGAAGCGGGACGCGCAGGACGCGATGGGCATCCTGCCAGGGCTGTCCTGCTCTACGATCCGCAGGACCGTGCCTTGCAGGATTTTTTCATCCAAAACAGCGTGGTCACTCCTGACGAACTGCAATTACTGTATCGCGTGCTGGGGAATGTCGACAATGAGATCTGGCTCACCACCGAAGACTTCCAGCGCCGCACCGATCTGCACCAGGTCAAAGTCAAAGTGGGGCTCGCCGAATTGGAACGCGTCGGCGCGCTCGAGCATCTCGGCGACGACAATGTGCGGATGCTGTTGCGCAAAGGCAAATGGGATGCGCGTGCCATCGAGTCCGCCTCAGCCAGAAGCAGGGAACACACGCGCCATCGCGAAGACCAGTTGAATCACATGGTCAACTACGCCGAGACGAATCTCTGCCGCCGCCGCATCGTGCTCAACCATTTTGGTGATACTGCCAGCCCCGATGCGCCCGTCTGTTGCGATAACTGCGAGACAAGAAAATCCATGCCGCAGTCCACCAATGGCGATATGACACAAATGAATCATGCCGAAAAAGCCGCGCTCATCATCTTGGATTGCATCCGCCGCGTCAAAATCAAAGTGGGGCGCGGGAAACTCGCTCAAATCCTGCACGGCTCGAAAGCGCAGGATATTCTCAACTTTCACCATGACAAGAATACATATTACGGCAGGCTGGCGGCGGTCAAACAAAGCGACATCGAAGGGTTGATTCAACAACTCGTCGAAATGGGCTACATCAAAATCATCGGCGGAGAATATCCCACCCTTGTCCTGACCCCGCGCGGTGAAAACGCGATCCAGCAAAAAGAGAGCATCACGCTCAGACTTCCGAAATCCCTCCAGCCTTCGGAAGTCTTGAAGAACAAAGCCAAACTCTCCGCAGGCGGTACCGTGGAATACACCGCGCAACTCCTCACCGAAGGACTCACACCTGAAAAAATCGCGCGTCAACGTAATCTCACGCTGATGACCATCTATGGTCACTGCGCCAAACTCATCGAAGCGGGAAAACTCGATGTGGATACAGTTATAGCAAAAGATGTGAAAGAGAAAATCGAGAAAGCGATTCAAAAGGTCGGTTCCATTCAATTTCTTTTTCCCATCAAGAGTTTACTTCCCGATGAAATCACCTACGAAATGATTCGATGTGTTGTAGCAAGTTACAACACGCAACACGAAGCACGTAGTACTGACATCATCGCCTCCTACCTCTCCTCCTCCCATCCCCGCCCGCTCAAAGGCAACTGGCACACAGGCTTCGCGCTCGACTTCCACAGCAGTTACACAGGCGCAGATTGGAATCGAAGTGGCATCGGTGATCTCGTCTATCGTCTCAAATACGAATCGGATGCATCCGTCCTCCCCGGTCTCATTGAACGAACCCGCGCACTTTTCGCCGCGCACCCGGAGATGAGTCAATTCGACATCATAGTCCCCGTGCCATCCTCGGCGCAACGCGAGTTCAGTCCTGTTCACGAGTTTTGCAAGGCATTATCGAATACCCTGGGCAAGCCCATGCAAACCTGCGTCGTCAAGACCCGCCAGACACAACCGCAAAAGGAAATGCACACCCTCCCGCAAAAACGCGACAACGTGGCAGGCGCGTTCGCTTTGAACAGTGATATAAATGGAAAGCGCATCCTGCTTGTTGACGACCTCTTTGATTCAGGCGCGACGCTTGAAGAGATCGCCAGACTCCTCACCAAACACAAAGCCGCGCATGTGAATGTGCTTACTTTGACTCGAACGATTCACGCCGACGCGTAGGACAAGTATACAAGTACATACGTAGACAGGTAAACACGCAATACGTATCCCCTATCTCGCATCCCCATCCCTCACCATGAACCCCGACTCCCTCACCCTGCTCCTCCTCTGCTCCCAACTTGGATTGGACGACGACTCCGTCAAACCGCTGACCCTGCGCGAATGGAATCCCCTCGTGCGGAAGATGCAAGCCGCCTCCCTCCGCCCCTCCGACCTGCCTCGCCTCTCAGACTCTGATCTCCGCTCGAAACTTGATCTCGACCCCGAACTTGTAACTCGTATCTCGTATCTCGCATCCCGCGACATCCAGCCAAACATCACCCGCCT
>JBFYRY010000299.1:0-4864 GCA_041302025.1 Chloroflexota bacterium
GTCCGTGCGAAGCGGGGCGATGCCTCCCATCCCAGCCGTGAGGTTCGGCGTGATCACCTGTCCCAGCGCGGGATTATCCATGTAGACCAATCCCTGCAACTCCTCGCCGTGACAGGCTTCGCATCCGCGATACTGGAAGATGCGCTTTCCCTCTTTTAGAGATTCGGGGTCGCCGGGGATGACGACGGGCGCAACGCTCACTTCATATTTTTTATACAAGCGCATCCTGCCCTCGGCATACAGCATTGAGGTGCCGAGAACGAGCAACCCGATGACCGCGCCCCCCGCGATGCCAATCCATTGGAGTGTGGATTTCATCTCATTGACTCACCTTGCGCAAAACGTCCCGAAGGTTTGGAACATACCCGCGACCATCGGGACGGCGCGTACACCAGCCAATCAATCTCGTGTGAACAATCTCAACGTATCGCCTGCGGACGTTTCCACGCGCAGTTTTTTCAACGGACTCTGTGCCGGACCCTGCCGCACCGCGCCGTCCGCGTCATACCGGGACCCGTGGCATGGGCACTCGAACCCGTCGCCGTCCCGCCCCTCGACCGTGCACCCCAAATGCGTGCAGACCAGGCTGTACGCCGTGACCTGCCCGGTCCTGTTTTCGATCACAGCCGGGATGTCGTTGCGGATCACGCGCGAACCGACCGGGTAATCGGCGGCGGGTCCCAGATCGAACTCGGTCGGTTTTTCAGGCTCGGACTGATAGCCGAAATAACGGAGCAAGCCTCCCAGACCGAGCAAGCCCCCCAGCCCGAACAGCGCGCGGGTGGATAGTTTTACAAAATCACGACGGGTCAATTTGTTCATAACAGATACCGTGCTTCCGTGTCTCCGTGGTTGGGAGCCTGGGACTTTTGCAAGAGTCCATTATCTGGTTATCGCTCCCAATAGGGTCAGCGCCAGGATCGCAAGGATGATCGCAGTTGTGAGAATTTGAGCCGCCCTGTTCCCGCGCGGCAGCCAGCGGCCCAACTCTTCGGGCCTGGCATTGGGCAGGAGATAAGGGATCAGTCCCAATGCGACCACTACGAGAACAGGCGTCAACACACCCAGCAGGAACGGGTCGCCGACCTTGAGAAGTTGTTGCACCCACAGAAAAAACCAGGGCGCCTGCGAGTCGCTGGTCATTGCGTTGAATTCCGATATCGGTCCTGCGATTGGCGCAGGCACAGTAACGGAAAAGAGCAGTAACACCGCGAGCGCAATTGTCATCGCCAGCACTTCACGGTTCAGCAGTTCGAAACGCGTGAGGCGGCTCTTATCCCTGCGCGCAGTCGGCGGCGGGACGGCAACTCCGCCATCACGCCGGACGCGGAACGCGTGCCAGACCATCAGGATGACCGCGCCGGTGGTCAACGCGAAGAGATGCCAGGCATAGAAGCGCGTCAGCGTTGCCGGACCCGGTTCTCCTCCGCCGATCACGAATTGATACAACCCCTCCCCAATCCATGGGATGGTCTTCAGCAGGTTGGCTCCCACCACCAGAGCCCAACGGATGCCCTCGTCCCAGCGCAGGATGTAGCCCGTGAAATCGAGCAGGAGGATGAATACCAGCAGTCCCAACCCAAGCAGGTGGTTGAAGCGCCGCGGAGGCGCATACGCCCCGGTCAGTGCCACGCGCAACAGGTGGACGGTCATCACAAGGACAAGTAACTGCGCCGACCAGAAATGCAGGTTGCGGACAAGTTTCCCGAACGGCACAAGTGTGTTGATGACCTGGATCGAAACCGCCGCATCGTCCGGGGTCGGCACGTAATAATACATTTCCAGCAGTCCGGTGACGAACAGGATGAGCGACAAAAATACAGCCAGTCCACCCGCGGCGAGTGTGTACCGAAAACGCGCCTGTTCCGTCGGGATCGTGAGTGGGTGTATATGGTGGAAGAAATTCGGCCTGGCAGGGAGCATCGTCCCGCCTCTCAGGCTCCATCCCACCGCCGCCAGGATCAGCACTCCCACCAGCAAAAACACGCCGGGGATTTCGCCCACTGGCGGCGTGACCGTCCGATGCACAGGGATGGCGGAACCGTTGACTTCATTCAGCGTGAAGGCATCCACCTCCCTGTCGTTGGCGCGCAGAAGGAACGCCGTCAACGCCCAGGCATCCTCGGATGACAGCGAGCCTGTCCGAAAATAAGGCATGTTCTGCCGGATATAGTTGAACAACTCATGGGAATTTTCAAAACGGGATAACCTCCCGCCTCCCGCCAGCGACGGGACGCCTGATTCCGGTATCGTAAAACTGTTCTCCGGGACGTCGCTCCCGTGACAACCCGACTGCCAGCAGTCGCACTCTTCGGCAGTGTATGATTCGCGCCATTCGTCGGTCAATCCCTGGGCGTGATCCCCGTGACAGGACATGCACATGCCCCAATAGATCTGCCCGCCGTTGTCAGCCTGTTCTGGCGGGTACACGGTCGGCGGTTGAGCCAGACGGGCGATATCGAATGTCGGTGTGACCTGGGAAGCAACAATACCAGCCGGCTCTGACGATACAGCAAGCACAGAGTCGAAGACGATCAACATGACCCCAACTGCCAGAACGCTGATAATGATGGAAGCGCGGGAGCGAGACATGGCTCCCTGATTATACACTTGCGATAGCCTTCACATCCTTTGTCGTTGTACAAAAAAATCTCCGAATACTTTTCGGAGATTTTCATCCTTCATCCTTCCCCTTTCATCTTTCCAAACGCCCCCACCCACGGCTTCCCTAATCTGTGATTATCGGACACAATGATCTTGCTGAATTTCTGCGCGATCTGCGGCATGAGCATGGCAATCGTCCCCCAGTCGTTCGTAAATAACGCCACCTTCATCTTTTCCGCATACTGCCCCGACCACATCCACTCCATGCGGAACTTGTCCGCTTTGACCCAGTAATCGCGCTTCTCCCACGCGGCAACGGAGGCATCGATCCCCTCCGAGATGGTCTTCAATGCCAGGGCAATGAACGCGGCAAGGTCCTTTGTTTCGTTCGTTACTTCCTTTTGTTTGGCGAGTTCACGCACAGCCAGCACAATGGCTTTCGATAAACGGGTTCGGTCTTTTCCGGCAGTTTCGGGGTTGATGACGCGGCTCAATGCAATCTCCAGTTGAGGGTTTCACGTTCAAGGTTGAAGGGTATCAGGTGCGGGATTATACACGCCAATCGAAAACTTGTGCCGGGTTTTATCGGTCTGAAATCGTAGATCGAAAATCGTAAATCGGATAAATCGCCAATCGAAAAATCGAAAATTCAAGTTATAATTTCGCCGCTCATTCAGCACGGGGACGTGCTGGAACTGGCAGACAGGCATGACTTAGGATCATGTGCCGAAAGGCGTGAGGGTTCGATTCCCTCCGTCCCCATCTATTTCGCGCTATGCGGAGAACGCAGTCGAAGCGCAAACGTCACAATTATCGAACGAAGGGAATTACGAACTTGAAAATCGAAAAAACCATTGAAGAAGGCCACCAGGCAAAACTGGTCATCGAAGTTGAACCCGAACAGATGGATGTCTACAAACGCAGGGCGGCGCGCAAGATCTCCGAGCGCGGCAAGATCGCGGGGTTCCGCCCGGGTAAGGCGCCCTATCACATGGTGGTGCAGAGCTACGGCGAGCAAGCCATCCTCGAACAGGCAATCGACCTTTTTGTCGACGCCGAATACTCGAACATCCTCAAAGAAGCGGATGTCAACCCCGGCGCGGCTGGTGCATTGGAGTCGATCGACTCGCTCGAGCCGCCGAAGATGACCTTCCGTGTGCCGCTTGCCCCCGAAGTGGACCTGGGCGACTATCTATCGGTTCGCCTGCCGTACGAGTGGTCTGCTCCCGCTGAAAGTGAAGTGGACAAAGCCCTCGCGGACCTCCGTCAAATGTACAGCACCACGGAGAACGTCGAGCGCGAGGCGCAGACCGGCGATTACGTGCTGGTCGACGTCAAATCGGAAACCGCAGAAGTCAACCGCCCCGGTTTTGCCGCGTTCATCCGCCAGGAACCGCGCGACACCGAATGGCCCTTTAACGGATTCGCCAATGAACTCATCGGTTTGAAACCCGGCGATGTGAAGACCGTCAAACACGCCTTCCCCGAGGATTGGGAAGTGGAAGAACTCAAGGGCAGGGAAGTCGAGCTGGAACTCACCGTCAAGACCATCCGCGCGGTGACATTGCCCGAACTGGATGACGAATTTGCCAGGACCGTCGGCGCGGGTGAAACGCTCGACGCCTTGAAGGAAGTCGTCAAAAAGGATGTCGAGAACCGCTCCAAAAGCGACTACGATGACAAATATTTCGTCGACCTGATCGAGAAGATCAAGGAAGGCGCAGTCTTCAAATACAACGATCACTCGCTTGAACATGAAGGCGAGCATGTGCTCGAAGACTTGAGCCAGCGCCTCTCCCAGCAAAAAATGGACCTTGAGACCTACTTCAAAATGCGCAACACCACGCGCGAGCAATTCATCGCAGACGAGGTCAAGCCCGTTGCGAAGAAACGTCTGGAACGCTCCCTGATCCTACTCCGCGCTGGATGCCGAGTTCAACAGCACCCTCTCCGCGCTGACCATGCAGGGCCTGGACCTGGGCAAGATCCGCGGCGGCAAAAAGGGACAGCAACAACTGGCGCAGGCAGTGGCGATGGAATCTGCCAACCGTGTGCTCACCCGCAACGCGCTCGACATGTTGAAGTCCATTGCGGTGGGCGAGTACAAGTCACCCGAGGAGCGCGCCGCGGCGAAGGCTGAAACAGAATCGGCTGTCAGTGAAGAGCAGGTTGCCGACATCGTCCCCGCCGGGGAAACGGAAGCAACCGTCCCTGCGAATGAAGCGGCCTCTTCATCCGAAGAGGAAACAAAGAGTTAACA
>JBFYRY010000065.1:0-14655 GCA_041302025.1 Chloroflexota bacterium
TTGTTCGTTTCCGGCTGGGGATTGGACGGCAAAGGGGAAGCGATCCTGTACATGACACGTAAATCGGATAACAGCATTTACTGGCATAGTGTCCTGATCGCGCCGACAGGCTTTCAACCCGTCACCTTGACGGGACCGTATGCCGTGGTCAATGTGGCGGAGAACGATGCCTTGAACATCCGCGCGGGGGCGGGAGTCAGCCAGCCGATCATCGGATATCTCTCTCCAGATGCCACAGACGTCATGCGAACGGGACCAAGCACGAGCGTGGATGGAGCCGTGTGGGTCGAGGTCCGCCGCAACGACGGGCTGACCGGCTGGGTCAACTCCTTCTACCTGACGGAGTACGTCACACACGATACCTTCTGCGCCGACAGCCGCGTACTGACGCTGATCGAACAGGTGAAGCAAAGCATGCAGCAATCCAATGGTACACTGCTTTCGCCGGTCGTCAGCCCGACGCATGGCGTGAACATGCACCTGTGGGCGTATGGACCCGGCATCAACTTCCCGCCAAACAAAGTTGCCGGTATTTATACGGACCCCACCGTGTACAGTTGGGGAGGCGGTCCGAGCGGTCTACCGGATACCGGCACTTTCAACGACAAGGTCAAACCGAAGTATCTGGAGGTCTTCAATGCCATAAACCGCGAAACATATTGCGATAACCTCACCAAGGTCTTCCCGCTTTCGAGACCGTGGCCATATCGCAATATCCACTACTACAACCTGTACAAGCCAGCCACGCCGGATGTCTTCTTCGACTTCCGCACACTGCTCGTCGGCATCGAGTACATCAACGGACAACCTTATCTGTACGGCATGGTGACGATCATCTGGGAACCGTAAAAAAAATAACTGACGGATCCTGCCGGTATCAAAATATAAAAGTGACTGTCCGCGAGGCAGTCACTTTTATTAGAGATATTTTTCTCCCGTCAGATTTTATCCGTTCATCGATTCCTTGATAAACTTCGCCAGGTCTCTCTTCATCTGCTTCAACGATGGCAGGTGAATGTACATCATGTGCCCGGCTTCGTAATATTCCATCGAGATATTCTTCCGCAGGCTTTCCTCCAGACCGAGATGATTGAAGGTGTATTCGGTCGCAAAGTACGGTGTGCCGAGATCGTAATAGCCGTTCGCCACAAAGACCTTAAGGTAGGGATTATGCGTCATCGCGGAGCGCAGTGTCTCTGCCACGTTGACATAGCCATTCTCGAACTCTTTATACGACCACGGATGTACGAAGCCGCTCAGAATTTCATACGGGAGGTCGGACTCGAACTTCAACTCCCCACGGACATAATCATAGAACGCGGCGGTATACGGTCCCATTACGTTCATCAGCAACGGATCATATTCGGCTCTTTCAGTGACTCCCAGCCTGTCGCGCCCGAGCAAGCGGGAATCCAGCCGACCCACCGTCAGTCCGCGTTCGCGCAGAAGTTCCTTGAAATAATGGAAGGCATTGATCCGCAAATTGGAACGCTCGATGAATGTTTCAGAGATGCCCGTGTAATACGAAGTCTTTTTCACGATCTCCGCGCGTTCCGCCTTGCTGAGCAAATCGCCCATACGCAACGCCTTTGCATAATCGCCGAGCGCAAACTCCTCCGCTTCGTGGAGCCAGGTCTGCAGGGGCTTGTGCGGCTTGAGCACATCGTGATACCACGCTGTGGCGGTATAGCCCGGCAGGAACAGGATGTTGGGCAGGTCGTTGTTGAGATCGAAATCCAGCGTTGTGAAATCGAGCACGGCAGAGATCAGCATGATGCCATTGAGGTACATGCCATGCCGTTCCTGCAAATATCCCGAAAGACCGGCGGCGCGCGTGGTTCCGTAACTCTCGCCCGCCAGGAATTTCGGCGAAAGCCAGCGCTGGTTGCGTGTGGTGTACAGGCGGATGAAATCGCCGACCGACTCGATATCCTTTTTGAAGCCGTGCCACTCCTTCGGCTTGACCCCTTCCACGGGACGGCTGTAACCGGTGTTCATCGGGTCGATGAAAACAAGGTCGGTCTCTTCCAGGATCGAATACTCATTGTCGGTCAACCGGAACGGAGGCGGGGGCATTTCCCCGTCATCGGTCAACACCGCCCGGCGCGGACCCAGCACACCGAGATGCAGCCACACGGACGATGAACCCGGTCCACCGTTGAATGAAAAAGTCAGCGGGCGTCTGGATTTATCCCGGACCCCATCCTTTGTGTACGCAACGAAGAATATCTGCGCGCGCGGCTTCTCCCCCTCCGCTTCCTTCTCGCGGTCAGATGTCTCCTCCTTCATTACCATCGTCCCCGCTGTGACGGTGTACTTGATCTCTTTGCCGCCAATCTTGATGGAATGTTTCGAAACCACCAGTTTATCTTCGGCTTTCGGTTTCTCCTCCTTCCCATCAGCCTTGCTCGGGGCGGATTTTTCTTCGGGTTTGCTCAGGACGGGTTTTTCTTCTGCCATGATAAGGCTCCTTTTTATTTTCGTACCAAAACGAGTTCCATGATTTTGTTCATCGGCAGGGCTTCGACAGTTCGACGCCGAAAACCCGTCGTTGTCTCCGCCATACACAGGGAATTATAAATCGCTTCTTCTGTCGCTTCGATCGCCGCCTGGAACAACGGCGATATCAGATCATTCGGCACTTCGGGATATGCCCATACTTTACTTCGCCGTTCCAAAGTTCGTCGCACATCTTCATGCGTCGAGAACGCGATCACATAATCGCCGGAGCCGTTGCTCATCGAAGCACCCGTCCGCGCCAGACCTGCCAGTCCGCGCTTCGCCAATCGTTTGAGATTCCGGTCCGAGAGCGGCGCGTCGGTTGCAATGACGATCATCACTGACCCGTCGGCGGAGGTATCATCGAGTTGATCCTTCAAATAAAATTGACCGAGTTCCTTCCCGACCGGGACCCCGTCCATTTGCAGGACGCCGCTAAAGTTGGATTGGACCAAAGCCCCCAACGCATATCCGCCCAGGGATTTCGGCAGGATGCGCGAACTTGTGCCAATGCCGCCTTTCCAGCCAAAACAGATTGTTCCCGTGCCCGCGCCGACGCATCCTTCCAAGCCGGGACCTGATTCCGCTTTCTCGATCGCTTCCAACGCCGATTCTTTTGTCACCGCCCGTTTGCGGATATTGTTCAACACCCCGTCGTTCGTCTCGCCGACAACGGGATTCACGCTCCGCACATCTTCATTGCCTGCCTGGGAAAGCGTCCAGTGTAGGATGGCGTCTGCGGCAACGGGAACAGCCAGAGTATTCGTCAGAACGAGCGGCGTCTCGATCTCGCCTAATTCGTCCGCTTGAGTCGATCCCATGAGTTTGCCGAATCCGTTGCCCACCGCGATCCCCGCCGGGACTTTCTCCTGAAAGATATTCCCGCCATGCGGAAGGATGGCTGTCACCCCCGTGCGGATATCGTCCCCTTCGATCAAAGTAACGTGTCCGACTTTCACGCCCGCCACATCTGTGATGGCATTCCACTTGCCGGTCGGCAGGATGCCGGGCGCAATACCCAGTTCACGTGCGTGTTTGCGTAGAGTATCCATCACTTACCTCATGCGAAACATCCTGAAGGTTTCCTTGAAAGACTCTGTAAAATTGTTCAAACCTTCGGGACGGTGTATGACATCAGTTACTTGACCGGCTTCAACCAAATGGACGGGAAGTACTTCGCGGCATGGATGTAACTCCCCACCGTGCCATCCACCGGCTTATCAGACCAGCGGTTCCAGACCTTGTCCATGCGCGGATGACGGGACGAGACCATCATCATGTATTCCGCCACTTCCTGATCGGAGGCGATCTCCGCCACCGCGTCGAACGACCGGCGCCCCACCTGCACATGGACATGCGGATCGGCTTTGATGTTGCGGAACCAGTCCGTTTTGCCGCCCCAGCCCGCCGCAATGCGATAGCGGTCGTTCTCTTTATCGTAGATGTATTCCAAGGGCGTGTACCGCTTTCTGCCTGTTTTGCGGCCGGTGGTGGTGAGCAGCAATACAAAATTGCCGGTCAGCCAGCCCAGACCGAGTTTGTATTGCAGGATCGGTATCTTGAACACCCACTTGAATATCGGACCGGGTGTATCCTGCGATACCAATTTATCCATGATGAAGGATTCCACCCGGTTGTAGATCTTCTCCATCAGACCGATCTTTGCCATACTTTCCTCCCGCCGCAAGAAGCCGTCCTGCGCTTCATACTATTCCTGCCGATTGATCAGCCGATACACATCTTTCTTATTCCACCCGCTTTGCTCCGCCAATTCTGCGGAAATCTCCTTGGCAGATTTCTCCGTCAACAATTCCCTTTTGATCGCGGCGTGTAATTCTTCCTCCGTCCACTTTCCACTTTCCACTTTTGTCTTCCCTTCCACAACCAATGTGAATTCCCCCCGCACCTGTTGTGATTTGAAATATCCCACCGCCCCGCTTATGGTCCCCCGCCAGTATTCTTCGTACAGTTTGGTCATCTCGCGGGCAATGCAGATCTTTCTGTCACCCAGGATGGAAAACAGGTCTTCGAGCGATTCAACGATGCGGTGAGGGGATTCGAGGAAGATGAGTGTGTAGGGTAGATCGTCAATCTGCCCTACGAATTTATGCCGTTCGCTGGTTTTGCTTGGAAGATATCCGAGATAGAGGAATGAGTCCGTGGGCAGACCGGAAACCGCCAAAGCGGAGATCGGCGCCGAGGGACCGGGAACAGGTATAACGTCGAAGCCTGATGCGAGAGCGGCACGGACAAGTTCAAATCCCGGGTCGTTGATGGCGGGAGTCCCTGCATCCGAGACCAATGCCACGTCTGCCTGCAAAAGTTTTTCGAGGATGAAATCCAGTTTGGTCAGTTTGTTGTGTTCAAAATAACTTGTAAGAGGAGTCTTGATCTCGAAGTGCTTGAGCAGTTTACCGGTATGACGCGTGTCCTCCGCCGCAATGAGACTGGCTTCGCGCAAAACGCGCACCGCACGCGGCGACATGTCTTCGAGATTGCCGATGGGGGTTGCAACAAGATGGAGTGTGCCCATACTGCGATTGTATCATTGGGTCCGGCGATTCGTAGCGCTGTATTTTCGTGATGCTATAATCACATGTATCCAGTGTGGAGCGCAGATGTTGAATTTCATCCTTCAAAGAGTGACCCGCATCATCCTGATCCTGGCAAGCGTGGAATTGCTTGTTTTTTTGTTGATCCATTCCGTGCCGGGGAACCCGTGGGACGCGCCCAACAATCAACTCAAAGCCATGCGCAACGTGTTCGTGGACGATAAAACACTGGAACGCCGCTTCAAATATTTCGGGCTCGATCTGCCTCTCTGGCGGCAGTTCACGCGCTACCTGATCGGCGATGTGCACGAGGATGGAAACTTCGTTTGCGGCATCGTCTGCGGAAATTTGGGACCGTCCACAAGGGTGATGGGACGAAGCGTGCAGGATGTGCTTTTCCGCCCGCCAAAGGGACACAGCCTCTGGGACAGCCGCGTCGGATACACCATCAGGCTGGTCACGTTATCGTTTGCATTTGTCACGCTGTTGGGGATTCCACTCGGCGTTGCGTCCGCCTTTTGGGCAGGGTCGCGGTTCGATAAAACCCTTTCGACCGTGCTGACGGCGGTCGTTTCCATTCCGATCTTTATCCTGGGTCTATTGGGGATTCTGATCTTTGCCTCTGGCTTGAAATGGATCAACGTCCTCCCCAGGTGGTCTGAACCGAAATATTGGATACTTCCCATCGCCCTGCTCTCGATCATTCCGCTGGCGAACCTGGTGCGCATCGCGCGCGCTTCGATGCTCAACGCCATGAGCGGAGACTACATCCGCACGGCGCGCGCCAAAGGACTGACACGCGCGCAGACCATGTGGAGGCACATCCTGCCCAACGCGCTTATCTCGATCCTGACGTATCTCCTGCCCGTCTTCATGGAATTGGTGGCGGCATCGTTCATCATCGAGGGCATCTTCGGCTTCCCCGGTTTCGGGCGCGAATACTGGGATGCCATCGGCGACCTCGATTACGCCATGATCATGGGAATCACGTTCCTGTACGCCTGCGGCATCACATTCGCGAACCTGCTCCTTGAGACGGCGTACAGGTTGATCGATCCACGCATGAGGGGAGGGTAACATAGAAACACATTCACCGCCCCCCAAAAAGCGCATCCGCAAGGGTGTCTGGCTGAGCCTGATCTTCATTGTGACGATGACCCTGCTTGCCCTGTTCGCGCCGCTCATTTCCCCCTACGATCCGCAGGAGATGAGGGTTGGACTATCGAGTTATCCCCCTGCCTGGTATGACACCAACACCAAGGACGGTCATCCCGACCACTTTTTGGGCACCGATCTCTACGGCAGGGATATTCTCAGCCGGGCGATCCATGGCGCGCGTTCCGCTATGTTCCTTGTATTGACCGCCATCCCATTGACGGTGCTCATCGGCATCGTGGTGGGTATCGCCGCGGGTGTGGGCAACAAGACTGTCGAGATGATCTTCCTGCGTCTCACCGATGTTGTCAGCGCCGTGCCTTCGTTCATGTTCGCGGTCATCATCGTGCTCATTGTCCGCGCCACGCCCACAGGGGAGGTGTTCGGCGGTCTGATCTCGCTGACGCTGGCTTTCGCCCTGGTGAGTTGGGTCAGCCTGGCGCGTCTGGTCTACACCGCGGTCCTGCAGGTCAGGGCACAGGAATTCATGGAAGCGTCGCACAGTCTCGGCGCGGGAATGTGGCATCAGGTGTTCAGGCACATCCTGCCGCACGTGTCACACCTGATCGTGGTATGGGTGATCAACAATATCCCTGCCGTGATCCTGCTCGAGGCGTTATTCGGTTATATTGGAATTCAGATCCTGCAGGTGACGGACGGGAGCAGTTTCCAAGATATAAGCTGGGGCGGGTTGATCCTCTCAGGTCGCACACAGTTGAACTGGAATCCGTTCATATTGCTTGTACCAACCGTGTGCATCCTGGTCATATCGATGAGTTTTTCGATCCTGGGTGAATACCTGAATGAGCGGTTGAATCCACAGTTGGAATCCAGCCAAGTCATTTGAAGAATCGACATTACGAGTAAACGGAGAAAATATGATCGTCATCTCAGACATGATGGGAACTTTGACCACCGGCTCTCCCTTCCTGGGGATGGTGGACTGGGTCAGGCACAACCAAAGCAGGTTGCGCGCGAACTTCTACATGGCATCCATCACGCCCTCGTATCTGCTTGCAAAGAACGGACTGCTCCCCAACTGGCAGGAGTGGGGACAAAAGTTGATGGTGGACAGCCTGTCCTATATCAAGGATGCGGACGAGGAAAAGGTGCGTCACGCCTCGGAATGGATCGTCGAACACAATCTATGGAAAAAACGCCGTGAGGATGTGATCGCGCGATTGGTCAAACACCGCGAAGAGGGAGCGCAGGTCTACATCGCCAGCAGTCTGGCGGAACCCCTGATCGAGCCTTTCGCCAGGCGTATCGGCGCAAAGGTGATTGGCACTCCGACCACGATCGTGAATGGAAAGTTGAAGGCAATCGGGGAATTGGTCGCAAATGAAAAGAAGATCGAGCAGGTCTTGAGCCGTCTCGCCGTGGACCGCGTGGATGTGGCATACGGCGACACCATGATGGATGTCCCCCTACTCGAACATGCGGATCATCCGGTGGCGGTCTATCCTGAAGCAGAGTTGAAGGTTGTTGCGCTGGAGCGCGGCTGGGAGATCATTGGGGATACACAGAAGATTTGGTAGCTTCGTCCTTGCGAGCCCCAAGACTCAAAACCCGAGTGGGCGAAGCAATCTCCGTCACAGGGTTGGGGATTGCTCCGTCGGGTCTCACCTGCACTCTCCGGCACTCCCTGGCACCGCCCGCCAGGGCAGGTGTGCGTCCGGGGCAAGTGTGCATGTGATTTGTTTGGCAAATCATGCAAGTGTCGACCCTCCTCGCAATGACGATCAGCCCGTATTCCTCAACCCCGCCGCAATGCCGTTAATGGTCAGCGCCATCACTTCACGCAGGGATTTTGCCTCTTCGCCATCCTGATCTGCCAGCGACCGCAGGCGGCATAAAGTTTCGATCTGAATGTAATTCAACGGATCGACATACGGATTGCGGACCTGTACAGCCTGTTGCGTCACAGGCTCCAGTTCAAGCAGGGAGTTGTGCCGGCTGATCGCAAGGACAGAGTCGCGTGTACGGTCGTATTCTGCGCGGATGGATTTGAAGATTCCATCTGCCAGTTTTTTATCGGGCACCAGGTTTACGTAGAGGGCGGCGATCTCCATATCCGCCTTAAGCAGAGACATCTCGGTATTGGTGAGCAGGGTGCGGAAGAACGCCCAGCCGTTGTACATCTCCTGCAACAGGGGCAGGTCACTCAGGGAGGCAAGCCCGGTCCCAAGGCTGTACCATCCGGGCAGATTGAAGCGGCTTTGCATCCACGAGAAGACCCAGGGGATGGCGCGGATCTGGTTCACCGCTCCCGTCTTGGCGCGCGCGGGAGGACGCGAGCCGATCTGCAGGCATTTGATCTCATCGAGTGGCGTGGCAGTTTCCCAGAACTCGATAAAACCCGGCGTTTCATACACCAACTCACGGTAGGCATGTTGTGCCGCCCCGGACATTTCTGCGAGCGCATCCCGCCACCGCTGGGGAATCAGGGTCTCCTTTTGCGGCGCCGAAGCAAGGAGGACCGCGTGCGCGATCTGCTCGAGATGCCGGTGTGCCAGATCGTGGTTGGCATAACGCGAGGCAATGATCTCGCCCTGCTCGGTCACACGGAACCGTCCATTGATACTCCCGGCAGGCTGGGCGCGGACAGCGTGGTTAGCAGGACCTCCCCCGCGCGCAATCGTCCCGCCGCGCCCGTGGAAGATGGTCAGTTTGATGCCGTGCTTTCGAGCCATGGCGGCGATCTCCTCCTGCGCCCGATACAACGACCAGTTTGCCATGAGGTAGCCGCCGTCCTTGTTGCTGTCGGAATACCCGATCATCACCATTTGCTCATCGTTCTTCGACTTCAAATGAGCGCGGTACACATCCGACGAGAAAAGAAGTTCGAGGATCACGGAAGCAGACGTGAGGTCATTGATCGACTCGAACAGCGGGACGATCTGGGGAATCGTTTTACATCCCGCCCACTTCGCAAGCAGGAGCACGGTCAACACGTCCGAGGCGGCATGGGTCATCGAGATGACGATGGGACCCAGCAGTTCAGCCCCGTACACATCGCAGGTGCGCCCGATCAACTGGAACAGCGACCAGGTCTCAGCGGTGGCTGGCGTCACACCGGGGTGACGGGAAAGGTCAGGGACAGGTTCGCTCAACAACCGGGCAAGCAGGAGCGTCCGCACATCGGAGGGCAGGTTTTCGAAATCGGGCTCGATCTTCAACGCCCGCAGGATCTCGCTCAAGGCGGCGTTCAGTCGTCCCGAATCTTCACGGATATCGAGCCGCGCCACATGCAGACCGAAAACCTTCAACTTCTGCAGGGCGGTCTTCAACTCGTCACCGGTCAGAGTCTCCGGCAGGGCAGATGCGATCAAATCCAAAGGCTCAAGCAGGGAGTCCGCTCTCATGTGCGCCTGGTGCGGATACTGTCCCAGCAGGTGTTTTTTCATTTCATCGCGCGAGGCTTCCGCGAGGTCGTTCGCCAGCAGAGAGAGCGTCAAACGGTACGGCTCGGCGGAATAACGCTGTTCGATATAGGCCACATGCGCAGGGAACGGACGTCGGTCCTCGATCCAATCCATCAGCGCGCGCGGCGGCGGGATGCGCTTCGAACTCACGCTCAGGCGCCGTCCCAAATCCTGGAGCATGCGCCGGTGATTTTCCACGGCAAGACCGCGGTGCAGGCGCAGGGTCTCGGCGGTTACTTCAGAGGTCACGAACGGATTCCCATCGCGGTCACCGCCGATCCACGAAGCCAGCTTCAGCCACGCCTGCGGCGCCTGCAGAGCGGGATAATATTTTTCGAGCGCCTGTTGCAGGTCGTCATACAGCCGCGGGATGATATTCCAAAAGAACGCATCCACATAATACAAGCCCGTGCGCACTTCATCGGTCACAGTCAATTTGTCGGCACGGGCGCGGTCGGTCAGCCACAGCGCGGAGATCTCGGCATGCAGGGATTTAACGGAATCCTCCCGTTCGCGCAGGGAAAGCAAATTCTGGTTGAGCAGGCTGAGGAGTTGTGTGATGCGTTCCGTCTTCGAGAGCACGGTGCGTCGGCGCGCCTCCGTCGGGTGCGCGGTCAGGACCAGTTCGATGGAGAGTCCATCCAGCAAAGCGGACATCTGCTCATGTGTGACTCCCTGTTCCTTCAGGATGGAAACCGCCTCACCGATGGACTCCGGGATTGGTTCCGGAAAAGATTCATCTTCATGCTGACGGAGCAACTGCACGCGTTGATTCTCCTCCGCAAGATTCACCAGGTCAAAATACGCGGCGAATGCGGCGGCAACCACGCGCGACTCTTCACTATTCAACGCCGAGACCTCATCATATAAACCCTGCGCCGCGACCGTATCCCCGCTTCGGCGCGCCTTCGCCAGCGCACGGATACGTTCCTCGACCTCATATATCTGCGGGGATTCCAACTCCGAGATGACCCTGCCAAGCAGGTCTCCGAGCAGATGGATGTTCTGCGAAAGTTCCATGGCGGCAAGTATAACCCCTGAAAAGCAGTCAACAATATCGGCTTTGGGCCAGCAATTCTCAGTATGTCGTTGCGAGGGTGGTTTTCCCGAAGCACCCCCCTGGTTGTAGTGAGGAGACTGCTTCGCCAGAGGCTCGCAGCGACATGTTCATAATGAGAATTGCCGGCTTTGGGGCTTTGACTTTCACCGCAGTAAAATAAAGAGTATGATTGCCACACAACAAACCACATCACAGAATCGAGAATAAAACCGCATGAACAAAAAATTGATCATGATCACCGGTGCATCAGCGGGCATCGGACAGGTCGCGGCACTGGCGCTTGCCGGGCAGGGACATGAACTCATCCTAGTCGGGCGCAACCCCGAAAAAACGGAAGGTATTGCCAGCGAGATCAGAGCAAAGACCGGCAACCCGGCAATTCACACCCTCATCGCAGATTTTGCCGACCTGGAACAGGTGCGGAGACTCGCAGAACAGGTCAAACAAAAATTTCCGCCGTTGGATGTGCTTGTCAATAACGCGGGCGCGGTTTTCATGCGGCGGTACAAAACCAAATACGGCGTGGAGAAAACCTTCCTCGTCAATCACCTTGCGCACTTCCTGCTCACCAATCTCCTGCTCAACCATCTTCGGGAGCATGCGCGCATCGTCAATGTTTCATCCGGTTCACACCGCAACGGCCAACTCGATCTTGACGACCTGAATCTCGACAGGTTCTACACCGGGCTTGCCGCGTACGGACGTTCCAAACTGGCGAACGTGCTCTTCACCTATGAACTCGCCCGCCGACTCGGGGACAGGAAGATCACGGTCAACGCCCTGCACCCGGGACGCATCGGGACGGATATTTTCAAAGCGGATTTCAAGACCCTTGGTCCGCTCATCAAATGGATCGTGTCCCGCGTCTCTCTGACGCCGGAAGAGGGTGCCGACAACACGATCTTTCTCGCCGCATCAGCGGAGGTGGAGGGTGTCACCAGCAAATATTTCGTCAAGCGCGATGCCGTTCCATCCTCCCCGCTTTCGTACAACGAAGAACTTGCAAGAAAACTATGGGAAGTCAGCGAAAGCCTGACAGCCTGAAAGTATATGGATAAGAACTCCCTCAATAAACCCATCGCCCACGGGCGAACTGCCGATGTGTATGATTGGGATGATGGTCACATACTTAAACTTTTCCACGATTGGTTCGAGCTCGAGAATATTGAGTACGAACAAAAGATCGCGCGCGCCGTCCATGCCAGCGGAGTGCAGACTCTTGCTGTTGGAGATCTGATCCAGGTTGACGGGCATAACGGCTTGCTCTACGAACGCGCGGAGGGCGAATCCATGCTGGTAATGTTCCAGCGCAAACCCTGGATGGTATTTACCTATTCCCGCCTGCTGGCAAAACTACATGCACAGATGCATGAATGTGTTTTCAATGCTGAAGTTCCTCCTCAACAGGCAAAACTAAAAAACAAGATCAACCATGCAGATGCTCTATCCGCTTCATTGAAAAGTACACTGCTCGATACGTTGAATTCCATGCCCAATGGTGACCGTGTCTGTCACGGGGATTTTCATCCTGCCAATGTTCTGATATCAGAAAACAACGCCACTGTCATAGACTGGATCGATGCTTCGCGCGGGAATCCACTGGCTGATGTGGCACGGACAACAGTCATCTTTCTTGGGGCGGTCGAGACAAACCAGATTTCGAACCCGGTTGCAAAGATATTCCTCAGGCTTTTTCATACAATATACTTGCGAGAATATTTTCGATTACGCCCGCACGTTGGGAATGAATACCACCGTTGGCTTCCCATCATTGCCGCGGCACGCTTGACGGAAGAAATGCCCGAACTGGAAAAGTGGCTGGTTGAGCAGGCTGGTCATTAACATGAAAAAAAGGAAGATCATGATCACACCAAAAGATATCCTTGGTCAACTTTCCGGCGGCCGCGTATTGGATGTGGCGACCGGCGGCGGCAACTTCATCCATTTCCTGCTCGAAGGTTTGCAGGATTACACCGACATCATCGGTGTGGACAACAACGAACGCGCCGCCGCGACATTCACCGAAGCTTTCAAGGAGAATCCCAAAGTCAAATTTCAGATGATGGATGCACAGAAACTTGACTTTGACGACTCATCCTTCGACCTTGTCTGCATCTCCAACTCGCTTCATCACCTGGACCCTGTGCCTGTTCTGCGCGAAATGAAGCGCGTCCTGCGCCCAAACGGATTCCTCCTCATCTCCGAGATGTACCGCGATGGACAGACCGAAACCCAGATGACCCACGTCCACTTGCATCACTGGTGGGCGGCGGTGGATACGGTCAACGGCATCGTGCACCGCGAGACCTACACCCGCCAGGGACTCCTCGATCTGGTCTCTGAACTCAACCTCAAAGACCTGGCAACCTTCGACCTCTACGATCTGAGTGAAGACCCCAAAAGCCCCGACATCATCACCGAACTCGAACCCGTCTTCGAGCGCTACATCCAGCGCGCCGATGGACATCCCGAATTGCAAACCCGCGGCAAGGAATTGAAAAAAAGAGTCAAAGAAATCGGATTCCACAGCGCGACGACTTTGGTGGTGATGGGAAAAAATGCCTGAATTGGAAGGAAAACAAAACATGCAAACCTACTTCGCAGATTACTTTAGCCTCCTGCAAAACTGTCATAACGATATTCACAAAGCGCTGGACGGACTCCCGCCCGCCGCCCTGGATTGGACTCCTGGAATTGACATGAATTCCATAAGCGTTCTGATAATCCATCTCACAGGCGCGGAGCGATACTGGATCGGCGATGTGGCGGCACAGGAGCCATCCATTCGAGACAGGGATGCGGAGTTCCAGGTCAAGGGTCTGGGAACGGATGCCTTGAAGAAGCGGCTCGATGACAGTCTGACCTATGCGAGCACCGCCCTCGAGAAGTTCGCCTTGCAAGACCTGGAAGCGTCGCGCCACTCCCCCAGAAGCGAACATGAATTCACCGTTGGCTGGTCACTGCTCCATGCGCTGGAACATTCCACGCTTCACCTTGGTCAGATCCAGTTGACGCGTCAATTGTGGGAACAACGGGGAAATAACTCCTGACTTCATCCTTCCTCCCATGTCCCTTCAGAGAAATCTCCACGGGCGTGTACCTACGTCAAAGTGATGCTATAATGATTCGATAAGATCACCAGACCAACTACAAGAAAGGATGCCAACTTGCCGAAGGTAAACTATCAATACGAAAAACGACAGAAGGAATTGGCAAAGAAGAAGAAAAAAGAGCAGAAGGAAAAGCTCAAGCAGATCAGAAAGAGCGGCGGACCGCAAGAAGCCCAGGAAGTGCAGGATTCTCAGACAACCCCTGAAGGCGGTCAAGAGTCCCCGCCCATTCAACAACCAGAGAAATAAAGAAAATCTGCAAGTGCGTTTTGCAACGAAGAGACCAGTGCCATTGCGGTTTGGTCTCTTCGGTTATTAAAGTCGATCTCCCAAACTCTGCGTGGACTCCTTTTTTCTGTACAAATCGGATCCCTCTTCATCCAATCAACAACCACTTTCGGTACTCCTCCAGACTTGACCAAATGCGACAAAAAAAGCCGTTCTTCGTATTAAAATAAGACGGAGTTCACATGTACCCATTGAAAAAAGTAATCCCCATCCTGTTCATAGTATTCTTGCTCCTAGCCGCCTGCGCCACCCAAAGTGGATCATCCCCCACGCCCGTCACCACCACAGAGACAGTCACCCCGCTTCCTACCGCCACAACGACCAGGGTTTTGCCCACGCCTTCATCCCTCAGCGACTCGATCCTATGGGACGACCTGCAAGTGACCATGGACCAGATTGAGATCACGAACGAATATCTCACAGATTTCGGTTCTACAAGAACGCCACCCGAAGGCAGGAAGTTTCTATGGGTGCACATCCGACTCAAAAACACGGGGCAGATCGAGATGGATGTTCCAGTCTACGAACACTACAGCATCCTCTATGCCGCAACTGAGATCAAACCG
>JBFYRY010000300.1:0-4505 GCA_041302025.1 Chloroflexota bacterium
CAATATGTGTTTGAGCCCAAGTTGGTAGGCGTAATTCAATTGGTCGGGCAGGTTGTCTATTTCACCCAGCATATTTTGGGTATCAATCTGCTTGAAACGCGCAAGATCATCGAGATTCATGAATGCTCCATCAAAAAAGATGATTGATTTTACAACACTTTTCGGTTGTAATCTGCATTGAAATTGTCAGGCAATTCAGGTACTATTTTAATGTATCAGGGTATACCTGGCGCTAAGATGAATATGATATGGGTATTACAGATTTTTGACCGGGAGGTTCTCTCACGGTTATTGGGTCTTAAGGAGGTTCTGTGTTCAAACGGCTTCTCGGTGTGATCCTGCTGGCGGGAATGCTGGTCACACATTCAGTCCCACAAGCACAGGCGCAGACCTATTGCGACCATGCACAATTCGTATCCGATATAACGGTCCCGGATGGTTCGATAGTTGCCCCGGGTGAGGCGTTCACAAAGACCTGGCGGTTGAAGAACATCGGCACCTGCACATGGACAACATCCTACAGCCTGGTGTGGACCGGCGGCGATCCGCTTGGTTCGCCGCGCTCAGTGAATATACCGGCAACCGTGGCGCCCGGTCAGACCGTAGATGTATCGGTAAGCCTGACCGCGCCTGCTTCCCCCGGCCATTACAAAGGATTGTGGAAACTGTTCAATGCGCAGAACATCGAATTCGGCATCGGCGACACGGCGAGTGCCGCGTTCTGGACGGATATCAATGTTGTGCAAAACAGTTTTATCCAGAGCAGTTCGTCACCGATCACCTGGGTGGCGTTCGACTTTCTCGAATATGCATCCTCTTCCTTGTGGAGGAGCGGCGCAGGTCCATTGACCTTTCCGGGCGTCACCGGCGACAGCCGCGGCTTTGCCAATTTTGTGAACCAGCCGCACCTGGAGGATGGCACGTTCGACACATCCAAGGGGTTGTTGATGGCGCCGCAGAATAAGACCGACGGCTACATCCAGATGACATCCCCCAACATCCTTATTTCACAGGGCGACAAACTGGAGACACTCGTCAGTTGTGAGTTCAGTGCAACGAACTGTTACGTCACATTCCGCATCGATTACCTGCGCGAAGACGGAGGACAGATCAAATTCTGGTCATGGAAGGAAGCGTTCGACGGACGCTACTATCGCGCCAGCATAGACTTGAGTCCGCTGGCAGGGAAGGCTGTCCGATTCGTTTTCATGACCCTCGCCACCGGATCCGCCAGCGGCGACCGCGCCCTGTGGGTTGCGCCACGCATCATCCGTACGACCGGCGGAGGAACGACTCCGGTTCCCCCTACGCCAACGCCTGGTACATCTCCGACGCAAACTCCCTCTTCTGGAGGCGGGATCTCATCCCCCAACATCCAACAGATACACATGAAAGACGCGCTCAACGGATGGGCATTCACGGACACCTATGTGCTGAAGACCAGCAATGGAGGCGCCTCGTGGACCAACGTCAGCCCACAGAATGCATCATTCCTGAACGGCGTGACAGGTTTCTTCTCCAGTTCGAGCGCGGGCTGGGTGTTGACCGGTGAGAACTATCTGTACCGCACCACCAACGGCGGACTCAAATGGACAACGTACAGCGTCCCGTTCAACAACGGCTACATCCAATTCACCGACAGTTATCACGGATTTGTGTTGACCATCCTCGGCGTGGCGATGCAAAAACAGGCTGTCGCTTTATACAAGACCAACGACGGCGGCGCCACATGGATCAAAACCTACGATAACACTCCCACGCTCCCAACCCCCGGCACCAGCCTGCCCTTCGGCGGGCACAAGAACGGCATGACCTTCCGTGACTCGTTGAACGGCTGGGTCGGCGGCGATACGCCCACGAATGGATTCGTCTATCTCTACCGCACCACCGATGCCGGAAAGAACTGGTCGCAACAGGCGCTGACCCTGCCAGCGGGATACGAATCCGCTTTTATCACCGCCACATCACCCGCCTTCTTCGGCATCTACAATGGCGCCCTGCCGGTATGGATGGGACGAACCGAAGGCAGGGACCTTTTCACATACACCACCACTAATGGCGGCATCTCGTGGAACCGGTCTGCCGGTTATGCGAGAGGCGCCGACTTCGTTGACTTCGTCAGCGCCAAGAACGGATTTGCCTGGGACCGGTCCGGCGTATTTCAAGTGACGAGTAATGCCGGCGCGACGTGGACCCAGATCACACCGAATATCAACTTCGGCGACGACTTCCGCGCCATGGACTTCGTCTCCACAACGACCGGCTGGGTGATCCAAAAACACACAGATGGATACACATCATTTTACAAAACGACCGACGGCGCCGCCACATGGACATTGCTTTCCACCAATAGACCGGGCGGCTCACCAACGAACACGCCCACTCCATCGGCTTGCGACAAGGCAACCTTCGTCACAGATGTAACGATCAACGACGGAACCCTCTTCGCGCCGAACACTCCCTTCACCAAGATATGGCGGTTGAAGAACTCCGGTTCGTGCGCATGGACCACATCCTACAAACTGGTCTTCCAGAGCGGGGACCAGATGGGCGCACCCGCCTCGATTGCCTTTCCGGTAAATGTCGCGCCGGGCGAGACGGTTGACCTCTCCGCGCCCATGACCGCGCCCGGCACCGCCGGAAAATATCGCGGCTATTGGATGCTGAACAACGCCGCCGGCGCCCTGTTCGGCATCGGCGACAATGGCAACTCGCCGTTCTGGGTCGAGATCAATGTTTCGGGAGGCACAGCGACAGATACAGCCTACGACTTCACCGCCAACGTGTGTACCGCGCAGTGGAAGAGCGGTGCGGGCACACTTCCCTGCCCGGGCGTGGACGGCAGTTCGAGCGGCTATGTGCTCAAACTCGATGCGCCCGTGATGGAAGACGGTTCAACCAGCGCGCCGGGATTGTTGACCTCCCCGCAAAACAAATACGACGGCTATATCCAGGGCTTTTATCCCGAGTTCACTGTGCAAGCCGGTGACCGCTTCCAGGTAAAGGTCGGCTGTCAATCCGGACAGAATTGTTATGTGACCTACCGCCTCAACTACATGACAACCAGCGGCTGGATCGGAACTTTCTGGCAATGGCGCGAATCGAACGACGGTAAATACTACACCGCCGACGTGGACCTGACCCCGCTTGCCGGAAAGAAAGTCCGCTTCATCCTCACGATCCTTGCCACGGGATACGCGACAGGCGACCGCGCCATCTGGAGCGCTCCGCGCATTTACCGCGCCGGAGCCGGGACCCCGCCAACGGTGCCGCCTCCTCCTCCGCCGACTATTACCCCCACACCCCCGACATCCTCGTGGCTGACATTTATCAGCCTGCCATACGGATTCCAGTTCCAATACCCGCCGGGCTCCAACATCTTCAACCAGGTGGTGAACAGTGCCTTAATCAACCTGCCCATCACGCCGGGCACAACCCTGGTCGAAAAATATCTCGACCTGCGCATGCTGGAGAACGTGCCAAACTGCGCCGCTCCGATGGTGGGTGCTTCGCCTGTACGGGAGTCATTGACCATCAACGGCATTCCGTTCCTGAAAGACACCGGCGAAGAGAGTGGCGCGGGACAGATCCGCAAGTGGGTGGCATACAACACCGTGCGGAACAATCTGTGCGTCAGTTTCCTCTTTGTATCGCATTCTGCGAATGCCTTCGACCCGCCCCGACCCGCCTACGATGAAGCCGCGGAATCAGCGGTTTTCCTGCAAATGATGCAGACCTTTGCCTGGCTGGCGTCCCCACCGACCACACCCGCCGGTTCCCTGCCCGACCTGACGGTCTCGAACATCCGCATCGAGTTATTGAACACCAGTTGTCTCAGCCCGGGCGATTCGCTTGGCACACGCGTGTGGGTCGTCAACAACGGACAGGCTCCGGCGGGCAGTTTCATCGTCACTGTGAACAATGCCAGCCAATCCGTGAGCGGACTGGCAGCAGGCGAGACGAGAGCCCTATACTTCCCGGGCTTTACCAACCCTGTTTCGGTCGTCGTCGATTCGACCTCGGTCATTGCAGAGGGCAATGAATCGAACAACTCTCGATCCGAAATGATCCCGGTCCCCACTGCGCCGCTTCCATGCGTCAACCCAACCCCCACGTTCACGCCGGTGGTCGCCCCCGATTTCACAACGTTCGGGCAGAACCTGGTTACGGTTTTGAACGGTAAAAGTTTTGACCTTGCCAAAGGCATGATGGACCAATCCTTTGGCTTTGCGTTCTGGGGTTCGCAGGGATATGCCGCCACACCGGATCAGGCAATCGAAACCCTGCGCATCAACTACATCGGCTCGACGCCGCTTACCGCCAATCCGTACAAGGACCTGAACGCTCTGCTGGGCGGGTTGGATCCGTATGCAATCATGAACCTTGATCCCGCAAAGTCACAAGCCTTGTTCGTTTCCGGCTGGGGATTGGACGGCAAAGGGGAAGCGATCCTGTACATGACACGTAAATCGGATAACAGCATTTACTGGCATAGTGTCCTGATC
>JBFYRY010000066.1:0-15335 GCA_041302025.1 Chloroflexota bacterium
ATCCCTGCGCCGATCATCGATAAACCCCCCTCAGCCGACCTTTGGGCGGGCCAAACGGATGAAGAAGAACTGGGTTTTACCTACGAACAGGTTGATCAGTTGCTTTACCTCCTTGTCGACCACCGTTACAGTCCTCAGGAATGTATCGAAGAAGGTTTCGACGAAAAATTTGTCAATGCTGTCATCACCCGCGTGCGAAGGAACCAGTTCAAGCGCATGATGCCGCCCATTGCAAAGCTGAGCAATCGCACCATCGGATACGACTTCCTGTATTTGCGTGACTGGGGAACGTAACATTCTTTATCCAAAAATCCAAAGCAGAAGGTGGATAAGCCTTCTGCTTTCTGTTGTAAAGGACGTTCATGATTCGTATTCCACCTTCTTTGAAGAACCGCCGCTTTTTCAATCTCTGGTTGGGACAATTAATATCCATTGCAGGGTCGCAGATGCAGATCTGGGCGATCTTTTGGCATATCCGCACATTGACCGATGAACCGATTGCCTTGGGCGGGGTGGGATTGGCGCGCATTTTACCGGTCATCATCTTTTCACTGATCGGCGGCGCGATCGCAGATTCGTTCAACCGCAGGCGGATCATATTCATTACCCAGTCATGTATGGCTCTCGTTGCGCTGTCTCTTGGCTTGTTTACTCAATTTGGGAATATTACCATCTGGCATATCTACGCCCTGACTTCGCTCCAGGCAATGGCAATCGCCTTTGATGGACCTGCGCGTCAGGCTCTCGTGCCGAACCTGGTCCCCGCAAAAGACCTGCCCAACGCCTTCAGCATGACCTCCCTTGCCATGCAGACAGGTGCGATCCTGGGGCCTGCCCTCTCGGGTTTTGCCATCGCTTTTGGCGGGCAGGAGGCGGTGTATTACATCAATGCCGCATCGTTTCTGTCGGTCATTTTCGCCTTGATCCTGATCGGAGACGTTCCACAAAAAGCATCGGTGCATGTTAAAGCTGTCAGTTGGGCTGTCATTAGTGAGGGGATCCACTTCATCCTCAACAAGCCCATCATCCTCTCGACCATGCTGATGGATTTCGTTGCCACGTTCTTTGCCTCCGCAAACACATTGATGCCCATTATCGCCGTCGATATCCTCAAAGTTGGCGTCATCGAATATGGCTGGCTTTCTGCTGCGCAATCGGTTGGGGCGGTAGTTGTCGCGCTGATCATTTCACAAATCCATGAAGTCCGCAGACAGGGACCGGTCTTTTTGGGGGCGGTTGTCGTTTTCGGCGCTGCGACCGTTCTTTTTGGAATGAGCAACTCCGTTATTCTAGCGTGGTGCGCTCTGGCGGTCATCGGCGCGGCAGATTCGGTCAGTACCATCATCCGCAACACGATCCGCCAGTTACAGACCCCCGATCACATCCGCGGGCGCATGACGAGCGTGAATATGATCTTTTTCCAGGGTGGTCCGCAGTTGGGCGAAGTCGAAGCGGGTATTGTGGCGCAACTGTTTGGCGCGCCGGCGGCGATCATAAGCGGCGGCATTGCCTGCGTGTTGGGAATGTCCCTGATTGTCCGAAAGTGGCCCGTGCTCCTGACCTATAACGGGGATGAACATATCCAGACAAATATTTCCCCGGCAGATTAACGCGCACCTTACGGTTCCCGTACGATATGGCTACAACCTGTATTTGGGTGTTGACTTGCCCCATGAACGGTACTATACTCGCCGCATTGAGGTAAATGTCTTATGCGAGCAGATACCGACAAGAAGGAAAAACACATTTGAAGGCACGCGTCTCTTCGCGTGCTTTTTTTATTCCAATCCCAAAAGGAGATAAAAAAATGGACTATGGACTGATTGGCAAGATCGAAAAGGCAAAACGGTATGCGGAAGACCGGACCCGCTTCCGATTCAATAAATTTGAACTGACTTTCCATGGCGACAACAACGATCACAAGGTCAGTTTCGATAACGGCGAATTTCACTGTGACTGTGAGTTTTTCATTACACATAAACGTTGCGGACATACGATGGCTCTCGAGATCCTGTTGAAAGGGATGATCCCGGAAACGGTTCAACCCTAGCCGACAACTGATCCCGTTATCGACCGCCCTCCTTTCCCCGGAGGGTGGTCGCGTTAAAGGCTAATGAACTGGAACTTCGATCCCACAAGAAGGTTTTAAAAAGCATTGTTTTCGATTACAATTTTCCTATATGGCATCAATATCTCGTCGCGATTTTCTCAAGATTGGCGGTTTGAGCCTCGGTGGTCTTGCATTTACCCCTGGGCTTCAACGCCTGTTTGATTTTGATGATAGTAATCTGGTGCGGGTAGCCACCGATTCGGTAAGCGTTTATTCAAAACCGTCCGATAAAAGTACAATCGTTTCCACTTGGTATCGGGATGAACTTGTTCATGTGTATGGCGAAGTAATCGCCGAAGAACCAAAGCAAAATCCGGTCTGGTATCGCGTGTGGGGAGGTTATATGCATCGTGCACGCCTGCAACGTGTAAAGACCCTTTTCAATAGTATTCCCACAACCATGCTCGAAGGTGAACAACGACTGGCTGAGGTGACGGTGCCTTTTTCCAATCCCTGGCGTAAATCGAAAGCCTTTGGCTGGGAAAAATTAAATCCCCCGATCTATTTCGGGTCGGTTCACTGGATAACGGCGGTGGAGAAGGGACCCGATGACGACGTCTGGTACCGTATTTTCGATGACCTGGATTCGAATGTGCCGTACTATGTTCCTGCCATTCACATGCGCCCTGTTACGCCCGATGAGATCAGTCCGCTTTCGCCAGATGTGTCCGGGGACAAGAAGCGCATTGATGTGAATTTGACCACCCAGGTGCTGACGGCTTACGAAGGGAGCAGGTCCGTTTTTGAGACAAAGATCTCATCCGGGATTCCTGCCAATGATTTCAAAACGCCGACCGGCGAATTCAATATTACAGAAAAAGCCGCCGCCAAGCACATGGGGTATAGTTATTTTGGAGTGGATCGAACCGGTGTGGTTAACTCCTTTGCCGACGCGGATGGTTACGCCTTGCCTGGTGTCCCCTGGACATGCTTCTTCACCAAGGCAGGACATGCCTTTCACGGAACATACTGGCATGAAAACTTTGGCACACCCATGAGTCACGGATGTATCAACATGCGTTCGGAGGATGCCAAATGGATATTCCGTTGGGCGCTCCCACCACACGAAACCGGGAAAACATTCAACCGCGGCAGGGGTACGCTGGTTCGGATCGATTATTAACCCATGCCTGAACTAACCTGGCCCGGTAAAAAACTTACCGAAATTTCTCCTGCGTCGATATTAACCGACGCGATCACATATCCAGGTGGTACTGGTTATCCAACAGGCCGGCCGGAGAATCGTTTGATCCTTGGCGATAATCTGGCGATCATGTCTGCTTTACTGCCCCGGTATGAAGGGCGGATAAACCTGATCTATGCCGATCCCCCCTTCTTCACGAATCGTAAATTTTCAGCGCGCATCGGGCGGGGAGAGGATTCGCGCAAACCGGATGAATGGGAACTTGCCGAGGGTTATCACGATCATTGGAATAGTCTCGATTCTTATCTGGATTTTCTGTACCAAAGGCTTGCCGTCATGTATCGATTGCTGGCTCCGAATGGCACACTCTATCTCCACCTTGACTGGCATGCCGATGCCTATGCCCGACTGTTGTTGGATGAACTTTTTGGTGCAGACCATATCCTGAACGAGATCATTTGGACATATCACGGACCATCCCCGATCAAGAGTGCCTTTAATCGCAAGCATGACACCATCCTTGCCTATGTCAAAGGGAAGAATTACACCTTTAATGCGGACGATGTCCGCGAACCATATAACCAGAACACGTTAAACACGTTTCGTTCTTCATCCAGGGCCGGTTTTGGAAAGGTTCCGAACCTGGAACGTGGAAAGGTACCTGAGGATTGGTGGTATTTCCCTGTGGTGGCACGTTTGCATTCGGAACGTACCGGTTATCCCACCCAAAAACCCGAAGCCCTTCTTGAGCGTATTGTTCTGGCTTCGTCGAATCCTGGCGATCTCGTTGCAGACTTCTTTTGCGGCTCGGGTACGACCCCGGTGGCTTCTGCGAAACATGGACGGTGTTTCATCGCTGTAGATGAGACGTTGCGTGCCATCCATACCACTCATGGCCGTTTGATTAATTCATATTCTGCTCCTTTGGCGCTTGAGCATGATTCTGCCTTTAACTTCTCTTATTCGAATGTTCCCGGAACTACGAGAATAAACGTTACAAAAGATTCAGTTGCGTTGGATACCCGTCTTGACATTGTTTATTGGGAGATCGATCCGGCATGGGATGGGAAAATGTTCAGGAGCGCCGCCCAGGCTGTTCGTCCTGTGCGAAGCGGGGAAATACAGATGGAATTAAAAATAAAAGCCGGACACAATATGTGCGTCCGACTTGTGACAGCGCAAGGGAAGCAGTACCGATTAAACGTCTAGGCGATATCCGACTCCACGGATCGTTTTGAGGAATTTGGGATTTACGGGGTCAAGTTCGATGGCGCGCCTGAGCCATGAGATATGCACATCCAATGTGCGGGTATCGCCCGTGTAATTGGTTTCCCAAACTTTTTTGAAGAGCGATTCCCGCTCGACTACTTCACCGTGTTTGTCAATCAGTATCTGCAACAGCGCGATAAGCCTTGGGGTCAGTTTTGTGCTTTTGCCAAGACATTTCACACGACGGTGCTCAAGGTCAAGACGAATGGGACCTGCTGAAACGATGTTATCACCATCGCCGGGCATCAATGCTTTCACACGATTGACGAGTTTTTGTATTGTGAAGGGCAGTGCCAAAACGGAATCGGCAAGATCTTTATCCACCGGGCGTTCCTTGTCCAGTATCAGGATGATCGGGATCTTGGAATCCTTTTTGCGTAGCGACAGGCAAATACGAATGCCGGTGCTTCTCAGTGATGCGGCATTGACGACAACAAGACTTATGTTGCCTTGTTTTAATTTTGAAACGGCCTGGCTTCCGTTTTGGAAGGCGAGGACATCAAATCCCTTCTTTTGCAAATCGGAGGCAAAAGAAGGGATCTCTGCATGTCGTCCTTCAACAACCAGGAGTGTGGTCTTTTTCATTTTGTGAATTGATGATTTCAGATGATTGCCAACTTCTCTTGTGAAGTACTAAATTCATTATACCTTAAATCTTAAAAAAAGTTTTCTTGCAAAGTCGTTGAATTTTTAAGGTAGCGCTGATTAAACTACAAGTGTTCAATTTTATCAAGAAGAAATTTGTGTACTAGACGCCGTTGCTCGTTAAGAAAAAGGAATTCGCTTTTCTTGACTCTGCCTGATAGGTATGGTACTATCGGCGGGCTTCGATGCGGGGTGGAGCAGTGGCAGCTCGTCGGGCTCATAACCCGAAGGTCGCAGGTTCAAGTCCTGCCCCCGCTACTAGTGTCAACTGAAGACCGCCAGGCCAGCCGATGTAGGTGAGCCCGGCGGTCTTCGATTCAGAGAGTCTCCCGCAAAAGGAGATTTTCAATGAACCAACGACCTCAAGGCCTGAAAGTTCAAAGGCCAACGCCGGATTTCTGCATTAGACATCCTACGTAAGTGTGCCATAATAGGCACATGCGCTACGAAACGATCAAACAACTAAAAGATACGGACTTCGAACGGCTGACCGGTGTCCAACGCGAAACCTTTGAAAAGATGCTGGAGGTGGCCGGGAACGGTTTGCGTGACTTTGGATGACCGCCCAAGTTGAGCAGGGCCGACCAATTGCTGATGACCTTGATGTACTGGCGTGAATATCGCACGGAATTTTATATTGCACAATCTTATGACATTAACGAAGCAACGGTCTGTCGGACCATCCACAAAGTTGAGAACGCCTGGGTTCGTTCAGGCCAGTTTCATCTGCCAGGCAAGAAAGCGCTCTAGTCCAGTGATACTCTCTTCAAGGTGGTGCTGGTGGAAGTCAGTGAACAACCGATTGAGCGTCCAAAAACGGCAGTACAGCGGCAAAGAGAAGCGCCACACACAAAAAGCGCAGTTGATTGCTGATCAAAAGACTGTCCAAATCGTAGCTACCGCCTTTGCAAATGGAAGTAAACATGACTTTCAACTCTTCAAGGATGACCAGCTTGAATTTGCAGAGCACATCCGTATTTGGCAGATGCGGGCTATCAAGGATTGGCAGACCTTCACGAAAATTGTCAAACGCCTCTCAAAAAATCCAAGTACCATCCTTTGACCAAAAGGCAAAAGCCGAGAAATAGAAGGCTGGCTCGTAAACGGATCCTAATTGAACATATTATTCGCAGGTTGAAAGTGTTTCGTATCCTGAGTGAAAGGTACCGCAATCACCGAAAGAGATTTGCCTTACGCTTCAACTTGATCGCGGCAATCTACAACCTCGAACTCATCCAATCCTGACTTTTGCAAGAAGTCTATTCAAATTGGCAAGTTCCTGACGGATCAACCTGACACTGTCCGTCAACATGAACTGGACGATCATATTGGGGATCGTGCGCAACATTCCCGTGAAGTGTCGTGGTGTGGGTAAACTGGCAGACGGGTTAAAACCACATGGAAACTCAGAGAGAACGTCAATGGAAAACCCAACAGCCATATGAAAGCAGGATGTTCGACCAGATAGCGATGCAGATCGTCCATTGAAACCAAACCTTCATTGAGTTTTCATAAGCATGCGACACTGAAAGCGGCGTACGGAATTGTGATACGTCCCCAATCCCGCACTAAGTTGCGTTCTGGAAATTGATTCCAGGTAAGAAGACTGATCAAGCCCAATAAACGGATGGCCGCAGGACATTCCTGGACAAATCCTGGCAAACGTTCTGGCTGAGACCAACAAGCTGCGTGTAAGTCAGGGCATTTTCGTTGAAAGACTCTTGCTTTTTGTGAAACACGGGCTAAAATGGAATGGCTGATCATGAGATTTTATCCTTCTTGGTTTTGAATTAGAGGTGACAATCCAATTCTAACCACGGAGAAAACCATCGGATTAGCAACATAACCAGTCATTGACTGGTTACGCACTTGTTACGCTAAACCGTAACAAGTCAATTCACTTGTCCAACCTCCCTGTTGTTTACTAAACCCTAAAACGCTCCTGGACTTTTACTGAGATTTGGCGATCTGTCATCTTGTCGACGGTTTCGATGGCAAGGATCTGCGCTTTGAGCCCTTCATGCTCAAGGCGTTTTTCCAACTCACCTTTGGCCTCCCCCGGACCGAAGATTTGAATGGAGTCTGCATCGCGAATCACCGCAATGACCTCATCGTAATAACTGTTGAGATGGTTTCCAAACTGCCGGTCGCGCACATCCTCTGACGAACCGTCCTGCGAACCATTGCCATTTGTAAAACGGATGTGCTTTTCCATGTTCGATGTGATCTTCTTTAATTCCTCCCCTGCCTCCGTCACGATCACGATCACCGCTTTCCGATGGTCGATCCACAAACCAATATTCTTTTTCATAGGGCTCTCCTTGTATTCCTGCGCGAACTGACTTTTTTGAAATCGATATATCCCTGCTCAACGTTTGTTTCGATCAACTGCACCCGGACCGGTTCACCGACATCCAAATCCTCATATCCTTCCACCAGCTTGCCTTCAACAGGAATGGAAAGCAGCCGGACCCACGTTCCTTTATCGGAAGCACCCGTAACGATGGAATCGAACCGTTCTCCGATCCTTGATTCAAGCAGGAGTGCCGCGGCGGATTTTTCCACGCGTCGTTCCACCTTTTTGACAGCATCTTCCGCTTCGGTGCAGTGAGTAGCCAATTCATCCAGTTCATCCTTACTGTAGGGCAGGGGTCTTCCTTCCAGTGCGGCTTTCAACAGGCGTTGGGTTAACAGGTCGGGATAGCGGCGATTTGGAGCAGTGGAGTGGGAATAATCTTTAACAGCAAGCCCAAAGTGCCCCGGAGCATTCCCTTCAGGTAACTCGGCTATATATTCACCAGAACCTAAGAGTTTGATCACCACTAGGGATAGATCGGGAAATCGAACCGGATCTGCAGCTTTTTGTTTGATGAGAAACTCTTCCAGTGCTTTTGAATCTGGATCGGTTGGAAGTTCGTAATTGTATTCCCGGGCGATTTCAACGATCCGATCCCAGCGCTTGGGAGTGCGTACCACCCGACGGATCGAGGGGAATCCGCTAGCGGAAAGATATCGTGCGGTTACACCGTTTGCCGCGATCATGAAATCCTCGATGATCTCCTTGGCGCGGTTCTTTTCCTCAATTTCGAGCGAACGGAGCTGGTCACCGTCAAAGACAGGTTTCGCCTCAATGGTTTCCAGGCTCAGGGCTCCGTGAACATGGCGAAGTGCCTTCATGCTTTGGGCCACCCGGTCCTGTAGTCGCAGGTTCTCATCCAATCCTTTGACAGCGGTGATCGCCTCCGGGATCGGCCCGTTGTTCTCCAACCAGCCTGCCACGCTGTTGTAAGCAAGCTTCGCGTGATTGCGAACCCATGCTCGATAGATACTGGAGTCTTGAAGCGCCCCGTCTGCACTTAGCACCATTTCCATGACGATTGCAAGACGATCCTCATTGAAATTCAACGAGGTGGCATCGGTGGATATTTTTTCCGGAAGCATTGGAAAAATCTCAGCCGCCGTATAAACTGAAGTGGTGTTATGGCGTGCGTGTGCATCGATCGCCGAGTCATCTTTAATGGATGAGTCTACATCTGCGATGGCAACCATGATCTGTACATTGTCTCCTGGCACTGCTTCGGCAAGGGTAAGCTGATCGAGGTCGCGCGAGTCGTCATTATCAATGGATGCCCACAAAAGCCCACGCATATCTCGGACCGGTTCATCGTTGGTGGGAGAAGGGATCTGAATCCGTCCGAGCTCGGCAAGTGCTTCGGCGGAAAAATCAGGCAGCAGGTTCCGCTCGAGCATCGCCCTGTGAGCAATATCTCGCAGAATGGCACGATGATGTTTTCTGTTTATGTTCATGGGATGTCCTTTCACACGATCGGGCGGCCTTCGCAGGAAGTTACCCGGTTGCATTTTCGATTCTTGTTCGATTCCTGTACTCGTCATATTCTGGAAGTAGGCGATGGTATTCTTCGTCCATCAGAGGAGATGAGACCATGAAATCTGCAGTTGCCCGGTTACAGGCGATGGGAATATTCCATACGACAGCCATCCGCAAAAGCGCCTTGACATCTGGGTCGTGAGACAAAGACTCGAGCGGATCCCAAAAGAAGATCAGGAAATCAACTTCGCCATCGACGATTTTGGCGCCGATCTGTTGATCCCCGCCCAGCGGTCCGCTCTCGAGTTTGTGAATGGGAAAACCGAGTACCATTTCCAATAGCGCACCGGTCGTACCAGTCGCATAGACGGTGTGATGAGCCAGCAGGTCCCTGTTATATTTTGCCCATTCGACCAGATCGCGCTTTTTATTGTCGTGAGCTACAAGTGCGACTTTTTTATCACGTTCGATCGTTATTTTTTTTTGTTCCACACGAACTCCTTGTTTGATTCCACTTTGGAGACGATCTAAGCAAAGTCTCAAAGGTGAAGAGAGTGAAGCTTTTACTGATACAGATATAACCCAAACCGGTAGCCCAGCCATGCAATCGCCAATCCGCCAAAGGGATCTGTCAGATTATGTTGACGGGTAAATAGCGTTGAAAGCGCCACAATTACCACGATACTGATCCAAACCCAGGGATGGTCAGGATACAGGCGGTTATAGAATAAACAAAGTAAGGATGTCTGGGAAACATGTCCGCTTGGAAATGCATTGTAAACACCATCGTTTCGATACACCAGTTGCAATATTCGCGTCACCCAGTTATCACTGGTCAGGGTAGGTCGTCTTATGTAGGTGGGGAAGAAAAAATAAAATAATGTGGCTGAGATCAGAACGAAAAAACATGCACTAACGAAGGACCGAAACAGCTCATCTTCCATGATCCAGGCAGCCCAGATAAAGCCACCCGCCCAGATCGGGAGACATAGCAAATAGGGAATCACCCAGATTGGCCAAAGTGGGATCCAGGCGTCCAGGCGCGTGGAAAGGTTGAACCCGCCGGTCAGTTTCCGATTGAGAGGAAAATACAGACAGGCGGAGCATGTTACAAGAAGTGTCATTGCCAATCGAAAGAGCATATTTCGGAGCCTCTTTTACGGAGATCATTTACTTTCAATTCACATGCAGCTCGATCACCTGGCGAAAGTGGAAACCATAAATGGCAAAAGTGATTGCCAGTGGAAATAACCGCGGACGACGGAACAGAGTCCAGAAAAAGAGTCTCCAGTATTGGACACGTTCGACGCCGCGGATGCCCAGTTGATACATGGACCGCCATAATGCCATGATATATTGCGGCTCCAAATGGAGCTTTATTCTGGTTGGGTGATATTCACGCAGAAATGTCCGAACGCGTTCGTAGTACAGTTTTGGCGCATAGATCTGATCAAGGATCTTGCGATACCCATCCCTCAGCGATTCCATACCCATCTTCGGGATGATGTTGGTCGAGCCATCCACATTGTCACCTGAGAATTCCTTAATCAGGCGTTCCTCTTTTTGCATGCGCTCATATAGCCGGGTTCCCAGGGGGGCCTGCAACAACCCAACCATGGCAGTCACAATGCCGCTTTTCTGTATGAAATCGATCTGCTGCTGGAAGATCGAAGGGGAATCATTATCGAACCCGACGATGAAACCACCCTGTACTTGCAGACCCGCATGCTGGAGTTTTCGGACACTCTCCACCAAATCGCGCCCCTTGTTTTGATTCTTGCTGCATTCCGTCAGGCTGTCTTCATTCGGTGTCTCGATACCCACAAAGACCGTATCGAATCCAGCCTGAACCATCAGCTTGATCAATACGGGATCATCTGCCAGGTTAATGGAAGCTTCTGTGCTGAATGGCATTCCGGTTTTCCCTTTCCGCCATTCGATCAAGGCGGGCAGGACTTCAGACTTGATCTGCTTTTTGTTGCCGATAAAGTTGTCATCTACGAAAAAGATGCTCTTGCGCCAACCAGATGCGTAAAGACTATCCAACTCGGCGATGATCTGTGTAGCGGTCTTGGTACGCGGAACATGCCCCAGCAGGGTTGTCACATTGCAAAAGTCACAATTGAACGGACAGCCGCGCGAGAACTGAACGCTGATCGTGTCGTAATGCTTGAGGTCTGCCAATCCCCACAGAGGGATGGGGGTCTGGTGGATATCGGGAAATTCTGCGGATGAGTAAACGCGTCGAGCCTGACCCGCTAACAGGTCCCGTACGAACGGCGCTAACGTCTCTTCCGCCTCGTTCAAGACGAAATGATCCACCTCAGGGAATTGCTCATGTTCCATTGTGAAGAGCGGGCCTCCCGCCACCACCTTCAAGCCCACCGCCTTACAGCGTTCGAGGACAGCCTGCACCGATTCACGTTGCACGATCATGGCGCTGATAAAGATATAATCTGCCCACTTCAGATCTTTCTCTGAAAGTTCCATCACGTTGAGATCAATCAGCCGTTTTTCCCACTCAGGAGGCAACATGGCCGCAACGGTCAACAGCCCCAAGGGTGGGGCGCCGGCCTTTTTTCGAATGAACTTAAGAGCATGCTTGAAACTCCAAAAGGTGTCTGGAAACTCAGGGTAGAGCAATAGGATTTTCATCGGTTTTCGCCTCTTTCCGATAATTTCAAATACAAAACGCAAGTGCCAGATAAGTTCAGAAGGCCAGACTAAAATAAATGGTCTGACTGCGTAAGCTGTGTTCGGCGCAATACGTGGCGCCATACAACTTATATTCGGACATCATGATGGACCGTTCACCATCACCAATCTGTTCCACAAACACCGATTTCAGCTACCCGGGTAACCTTTATGTGCTTGTCTTCGAAATAGATCTTCTGGCAGTAATGCTCCACAATCGATAACATTTGTTTTGTATCCATTGTTTTATTGCCTTATTCATCGTCAAATATTGGTCATGATCATGCTCTCTAGCATTTCTTTTGCGATTTGTTCGATCCAGCTAAGTGATTCATGCCATTCCGGGAGAATGGAGCGTCTTTGTCCTTTACCAACAACTGTGCTGGTGATCGCTCACTGGGGCGACCATTGGAAGAGCCGCTTACATTACCACTGGAAACCGGCCCAGATTTTTGCTTGCGTTTGCTGACACCTTTGCGTCCCATTATTTCTCCATGTTTTGAAATCATCGAATGTCCCGGTTGTGCCGATTGATGGTTAGGGTTACGTCTCTTTTTCCTTGACCGATAACGCTGCCTGAAGGACCTCGATAATCCGTTGTTCAGCATTCGCAGGGACTACGGTGATCAATTTGTTCCGATTGGGCTCTCTTGATAATTCATCAGCCAGACGTCCGGTACGACTCAAGGCGAGAACAGGACGACCCATCCCCAGGCTCAAGTCGATGTCTTTCCGGGAGACCTCCCCGCCGTTGATCAAGATCGTCAAGGCATGGTGACCTTTGGAAAATATAGTTGCTGCATCGACGATCCACGGGGACTCGTCTCCAAACTCGTCTCCAGGTACAAGAATGAAGTTGGAGTAATGAGGTTCCAATGGCCAACGTTGCGTTCCCCACCATAAAAATTTTGTACTATGTGGGCCGTCTGCCCAGGTTACCAATTTTTCGGGCGCTATGCCAATCAAGGGGAATTTGTATTGACTCTGCTTTCTTATCCGGCCGACCTCAGCCATAACCCCCATATCTGTTCCTCCGCAGAGTATCACAGCTTGCATGTCTTCTGCGACTTTGGCAATAGTCTGGATGGCATGCCGAGTTGCATCCGCTTCATGTTTGTCAATGCCACCGCCAATCAGCACAATGACAGGATATCCGTCGTTCAGCCGTAATTCTGAGATGGCTTGAACCAGTTCCGAACGCTCACTGGGAAAAACACACAGCACTTCCTGGTCCGGAAAATTGATCTTTTGAGTACGCATATTCACCTTTCTTTCTCATTTTCATCATTTCCGATATGTCAACTGCCCGTCATGATTGAGCCAGTAACGAATACATTTCTTGCTTTTGAAAACTGGAGTATTTTGCCGTGCACAAATACAAGTGGATATGCCAGTATGGTAAACAGATCCATAACGATAAAGAGTAAGTTTAATTTCATTATCTTTTCTCCTCTGTAATACTGCCGATTAACCTGTCGATCCGTTTGTTTCTCAGTCGAAGGGCTTCGTATTCCGCTACCCGTTTGTTGAATTCAATTTCATCGATGATCACGATATCTGGCGGGTTTTGACCAGAGCTATGTGATGCGTCATCACGAAGTTTTATATCGTCAAAAACCTTTAAGAACGCCCCCACTCCCTCGTGCACAAGCGTATGATCATCGGCTGTTGTGTTATCTGCGGGTGAAATCTGTAAGGGTTGCTGGCTATAATCGTACACAACCCTGACTAAAAGTTTGCCGTTGTCAACGAATGGGAAATCTATATGCGTTGGTAGTTTTCCAAGCTGGCCACGGTCCAGGATGAAGGCGTAACGGAGACCATCACTATTGCAGGATACTACTTGTACTTGCAGTTCGTTTGCGAGATCATGCAATAAACGCGGATCGAAATAATTGCTGAATGGGATTGATGTATGTGTGGCGATATAGCTGTTGTTAAGTATGCCAAACAGCACGATCATGCCAGTGCTTGAATCTTTTGTTAATCGCCAGCGTTTAAATCTGGGTAGCAATCCCCATTTTGTCAAAACTGTCGATGCATGAGCCCTGATCTGTCGGGCTTTCTCATCGTAATAATCTGGATTAATTGTCGGTGTCATCCTCTTCGTCCTTTCTGTCGCTTCTCAATAGCTTGCGCTTGACTTCGTCGAGCCACCGGCGAACCTGATCGTCAGGTTTTGTGAGTTGATATTCTTTATCCAGCATATTGCTTTCAATGTATGACACCGTGTCATTGTCTTGCGGGGCATCTATGATTTCAGCCATGGGCACGGGCAACCCCTCAACAGGATTTTCGAGGATCTTTTGATTGTTTTGCTGAATCCTTAGCCAGCGCCAGAATCCCCAAAGGATTAAGCCTGCTAGTATTAGGATGAAGATCGGGAAGCACCATATCCAAAGGAAAACGATGGGTCCCTGCCTTCGTTCTTCGCGTTGGCGTGCCTGATCGGCATACCATTGTGATGTCGCGGCCGCCGATTGGGTTTGCGTGGCAATATTATTGGCAATGGCTGTCTGGGTACTGGCAGCAAGATTGTCTTTGTTTTGTTGGATCAGCAACGATTGTGCGCCTGTTGTCGCCAGATCCGCCATTTGGGTCTGCCGGATCGCATCCTGGGTTAGCGCGGCGTTCTGCGTTGAACCAGCTGAATTCAAGGTTGCCTGTGCATTAGCGCGCACAATTTCAGCGGTTGCCGCGATCTGAGCGGCAATGACATTGGCATTGTTTTGGTCCTGGGTTTGAGCCGCGTTTAACGTCGCATTGGCTGAATTCAAGGTCGCCTGTGCATTTGCGCGCATGACTTCAGCAGTGGATGCCGCCTGATTATCGGCGTAATTCTTCTCCTGGGTCAGCGCGCTCGCCAGAGTTGCCTGATCGCATGCCTCACAAAGCACGCTGGCTTGTGCTGGGGTAACCATCAACAACTCTGCCGGAGACTGCGTCGGGGGTATAACAGGCGGCTAAGATCAGCATCACCGCCACAGTTCCGAAAATAGGGACAACGCGTAAAGGGTTCATAGCTCCTTACCGATCCAAACAGGCAGAAATACCAGTCGCAAAAAAATGAAGGTTTATATGGCATCTTTCAGTGCTTTGAGGGGCCTCACCTTTATCACCTTGCGCGCCGCTTTTGCCTTATACGTCATCGGCTCCTTGGTGAATGGATTGATGCCTTCATGCTTGCGCGTGGCAGGCTTATCAACAACACTCAGCTTGAGCAGACCTGGAATAAGCACTTCACCCGGTCCTCGTTTGCCGAGTTGCTGGGCAACCATCGTATTGATCGTATCAAGCGCGGAAACGGCTTGCTTCCTATTAAGACCACTTTTCTCGGCCAGTGTGGTCACGAACTGGGACTTGCTCATTCTTCTGTCAGGCATTTCATATCTCCTTTAGTTATCAATCGTTCTTTTGACTGTAATGAACTTTTACTTCCCGTCGGCTTGCGAAATTTCCTTGACCATTTCAGCGGTTTTTTCAGGCTGATCAACGCGAGTCGCCACATCGGCTTGGGCAATGATCCCTACAATCTTATTGTTGTTATCCACGATGGGAATGCGGCGCAATTGATGTTCAGCCATCGCATCCAGCGCCTTCTGCAAATCATCTTCAGCGTGGCAGGTCACTACCTTGTGTGTCAT
>JBFYRY010000067.1:0-15081 GCA_041302025.1 Chloroflexota bacterium
CCAAACGTCGTTTTGACGGCGGACAAAACAATATTTGTTCCCAGTCCGAGATTGACTGCCCAAAGGCTTTTGCGGTCACGGTCGTGCGGCATGTGCCGATTGTATGATGTATCGGCTTGTACTGTAATGGACGAATTTCCTGTTTTTAGGGAAGGATGAATAAAAGGTGCAAAGGTTCAGATGCTCCAAAAGTGCAGAGGTTTTAACCTTTACCGCTTCTGTACCTTTGCACTTCTGTGCCTTTGAACCATGTTCGAAAACCCTTTGTGTCCTTCGTGTCCTTTGTGGTGAAAATAAGTTATACTCCCAATCGCATACATAGTACTGCGCCTAACTTTTAACCTTACATATAATGCCTTGCGTGTAAATCTATTTCAAAAGCAAAGTGATAATCACTAAAAAGCAAGTATGACCGACCACATCCGAAACTTCTGCATTATCGCCCATGTAGACCATGGCAAATCCACGCTCGCCGACCGCCTGTTGCAATTAACCGGCACGATCTCCGAACGCGACATGTCCGCGCAAATGCTCGACACAATGGACCTCGAACGCGAAAAAGGCGTCACGATCAAGGCGTCTGCCGTCCGCATGTATTACACCGCCAAAGACAATCAAAAATACGAGATCAACCTGATCGACACGCCGGGTCACGTGGACTTCGGCTACGAAGTCAGTCGCGCGCTCAAGGCCTGCGAAGGCGCGGTCCTGGTGGTGGATGCCACGCAGGGTATCGAAGCACAGACGCTCGCCAACCTCTATCAGGCGCTCGATGCCGACCTCACGATCATCCCCGTCATCAACAAGATCGACCTGCCCTCCGCCAAGCCCGATGAAGTGGCGGAGGACATCGGCGCGTTGCTTGGGGTTGACCCCACCGATGTGCTTCAAGTCTCTGCCAAGGCGGGTATCAACATCGAGGCGATCCTCGATGCCATAGTCACGCGCGTCCCCCCGCCCAAGGATGCGGACAACATCCCCCTGCGCGCGCTCATCTTCGACTCGCACTACGACTCCTACAAGGGAGTCATCGCCTACGTCCGCATCATCGAAGGCTCGCTCAAATCCACCGACATCCTGCGCATGTTCGCCACCAAAGTGGACATGCGTCCCGTGGAGATCGGCATCTTCGCCCCCGGCATGAAACCCGTCCAGGCGTTGGGATCGGGGGAGGTGGGCTACATCGCCACGGGATTCAAGACCGTGCACGAGTGCCGCGTCGGAGATACGATCACAAGCGCGTCGGCTCCCGCCTCGGACCCTCTGCCTGGGTACTTCCATCCCAAGCCGATGGTCTTCGCTGGAATTTATCCCGTCGAAGCCGACGACTATTCCCAACTACGTGAGGCGCTCGATAAACTGCAACTCAACGACGCGTCCCTGACGTTCCAGCCCGAAACCTCACAGGCATTGGGATTCGGGTTCCGCGCCGGGTTCCTCGGTCTCTTTCACATGGAGATCATTCAGGAACGTATCGAACGCGAATATAACCTCGATGTGTTGTTCACCGCTCCCTCCGTGGAATACGAGGTGGTGATGATAGACGGCACAACCGTGCCCGTGGACTCTCCCGCCGAACTGCCCGATGAATCGAAGATCGTGGAAGTCCGCGAACCGTGGATGTCGATCGAGATCATCACCCCCACCGATTATTACGGTCCCATCATGGAGATCGTCACCAAGCGCCGCGGTGTTTTCAAGCAACAGGAATATCCCGCCCCGCACCGTGTGCAACTCGATTTTGAGATCCCGCTCTCCGAGATCATCATTGATTTCTTCGACGACTTGAAATCGCGCACCAAAGGCTATGCCTCGCTCGATTATCAGTTCCTGGAATATCGCCCCGACGAATTGCAAAAACTGGAGATCCTCGTCAATGGCGAACCGGTCGATGCACTGGCAACCATCGTCCATGCCAAGGATGCCTACCACAAGGGTCAGCGCCTCATCACGAAGTTGAAGGAGTTGATCCCGCGTCAATTGTTCGATGTCGCTGTACAGGCATCGGCGGGCGGACGCATCATCTCGCGCGCCAACGTCAAAGCCACGCGCAAGGATGTGCTCGCCAAATGCTACGGCGGCGATATCACCCGCAAGAAGAAACTGCTCGAGAAACAAAAAAAGGGCAAGAAACGTTTGAAGATGGTCGGCAACGTCGAGATCCCGCAGGACGCGTTCATGGCTGTCTTGAAATTGGATGAGGAATGAGAACGTAGACAAGGAAACACGTAGACATGTAGACACTTGTTTACCTGTGTACTTGTTTACGTGTATACCCAAAGGAATCATTTATGAAAGATTGGAAACGCTGGTTACCCGGTGCGATCATCAGTGTCGGCTTGATCGCCGTCTTTTTAAATTTCGTTGACTTCGGCGAAATGGTCAAAGCCATCCAAAACGCGAATTACGGTTTCCTGGCAATTGCCATGATCATCGGCTTTATATGGATAGGCGTCCGCGCGCAGGTCTGGCGGACACTGCTCCGGGACCGCGCTTCCTACAGCGATGTCTTTTGGACGGTTGGCGAAGGCTACATCCTGAATAACTTCCTGCCGTTCCGTCTCGGTGAATTGGGGCGTGCCTTCCTCCTCAGCCGCAAATCGGATATGAAGTTCCTGGAGATACTGCCCACCATCGTTATCGAACGCGCCATGGATTTGGGATATTCCGCAATTATCCTGCTTGCCGCAATCCCATTTGTGGTCGGCGCCGAGGGCGCAGAACGCATCGGCATGATCGTGGGAATTGTCATTCTGGCTGGTTTTGTGTCGCTGTACATTCTGGCGCGCAGTAACAAGTGGGCATTGGACATCTTCCACAAACTCAGCGCGCGCTGGCCCGTTCTACAGCGTGTCGGCGGCAGTTTCCTGGAATCGTTCTTTGCCGGTCTGAGTGTGCTCACCGACGGCTGGCTCTTCCTGCGTTTCATCTTCTGGATGACGCTCAACTGGGCGCTTGCCATCGTTTCGTATTACTTCATTATCCGCGCCTTCTTCCCCGAAACGCAGGTCACCTGGGCGATGTTCGGTCTGGGAGCGGCGGCATTCGGCGGAGCGATCCCATCCCTCCCCGGTGCGGTCGGCACCTTTGAAGGAGCATTCGGCGGCGCTTTGGTTTTATTGACCGGCAACGAGTCCGTGTCATTTGCCGCGGCATTGACCGCGCGTCTGTATAACTACATCAACAGCGGCGTGATCGGCGGCATCGGTCTCGCGCGCGAAGGGCAGACGTTATCCGGGGTCTACCAGGAGTTGATGAATTTGAGGAAAAAAGAAAATAATGACTAAAAAATATCTTGTGACTGGAGGAGCCGGATTCATCGGTTCGAACTACGTCCACAGGCTGGTTCAGCGAAATGAGCGTGTCACCATCTTTGACAATTTGTCCCGCGCAGGCGCTCCGCGCAACGTCGCCTGGCTGGAGGAAACGTTCGGAAAAAACGCATTCAGGCTCATCGTCGGGGATGTGCGAAGCGCCGCCGATATAACGGAAGCCGCAAAAGACGCCGATGTCATCGTCCATTTGGCGGGACAGGTCGCCGTCACGACATCCGTCACAAAACCGCGTGAAGATTTTGAAGCCAACGCGCTGGGGACGTTCAACACGCTCGAAGCCGCGCGCGCCTCGGGGCGGAATCCCATTTTCATTTATTCATCCACCAACAAGGTGTATGGCGGCATGGAGGATGTGAAACTGGTGGAGGATGCCACACGCTGGCGTTACGCGGAATTGGAACACGGTTGTGCCGAAACCCAGCCGTTGGATTTCCACTCGCCGTATGGTTGTTCGAAGGGCACAGGCGACCAGTATGTGCGCGATTACGCGCGCATCTACGGTCTGCGGTCTGTGGTCTTCCGCCAAAGTTGCATTTACGGTCCGCGACAGTTTGGCATCGAGGACCAGGGCTGGCTGGCATGGATGGTCATTGCGGCAGTGACGGGGCGGAAGATCACGATCTACGGTGACGGCAAGCAGGTTCGCGACGTTCTGCACGTGAACGACCTGCTGAGCGCCTATGATGTCGCCGTTGAAAAGATCGATGTCGCCAAGGGGCAGGTCTACAATATGGGCGGCGGGACGCGCAACATCCTGGCGGTATGGGCGGAGTTCGGTCCCATGCTGGAAAAACTGCTCGGCAAAAAGATCGAAGTGGCGCGCAACGACTGGCGTCCCGGCGACCAGAAGGTTTTCTACGCCGATTTCCGCAAAGCGAAGAATGAACTGGGCTGGGAACCGAAGATCAGCCTGGAAGATGGGGTCGGGATGTTGTTCGAGTGGGTGAAGGAAAATAAAGACTTATTTTAATGTTTGAAGTTTATAATTTTTTCTTCAAGGATAATCTTTGAAAGATTTCGCTCATCCTATTCTTAATCGGTAAAGAAAACAAATGAAGAATCAAATCAATCGACGTGACTTTCTGAAACTGGCGAGCCTGCTCCCGCTGGGTATGGCTGCACCGCGTCTGATGAGAACATTGGGATATTCATCTCAACAGGAACAGGCAAAGAATGTCATCATCATCGTCTTCGATGCCTGGTCCGCGAATAACGTGTCGCTGTATGGGTATCCCCGCAATACCACGCCCAACATCGACCGGCTTGCTGCACGCGCAATCCGCTACCACAATCATTTTGCCGGAGGCAGTTTCACCACGCCAGGTACTGCTTCCCTGCTGACCGGTGTCCTGCCGTGGACTCATCGAGCTTTCGATTATAAGGGTGGTGTTTCCAAGCCATACATAACGCGCAATTTTTTCTCGGCATTCCAGAATCACTACAAACTTGCATACACTCATAATTCGTGGGCATACACCATTCTTAGGCAATTTCGCAGGGATATTGATGAGTTGATCCCGCGTGAACAACTTATGATCCCTTCCGTTGACACATTCGCGACAAGGTTGTTTAGCAGTGATAACGATGAAGCCGCAGTAAGTTGGGAGCGATATAGCAATATTACTGATGACGGGAATGCCTACTCTCTATTCCTTGCCCGTCCGATCCGCGAAATGCAGGAAAAGAAGATCAATGAAATCAAACCGCTGTTCCCGCGTGGAATACCCACTTCATTAACCGATATAGGCTTCACATTGGAACAGGCTCGCAATTATATTGTAGACCGTCTGGTGTCCGCGCCCAAACCGTTTGCTGGATATTTCCACTTCCTGCCTCCACACAGTCCCTACAATACATCCAAAGAATTTTTCAACGCCTTTATAAGTGACGGTTTTGAACCCATTCCCAAGCCATTGGATATTTTTGGAAAACAGGGAAAGTTAAACTCACAAGGAACGCGAAGGCAGTATGATGAATTCGTGCTGTACTGTGATGATGAGTTTGGAAAGCTATATGATGCACTTGAAAAATCAGGATTGCTCGAAAACACCTGGTTGGTCCTGACATCAGACCACGGTGAAATGTTCGAACGCGGGATCGAAGGTCATTCATCTGAAACTCTCTACCAGCCAGTGACACGTGTTCCCCTGATGATCTTCGAACCAAGACGCATACAGGGAATGGATATCCATGACTATACCAGCGCCATTGACATTCTCCCCACGCTTACGCATGTTACCCATCAACCTATCCCTGAATGGAGCGAAGGCGTGATCCTGCCTCCCTTTGCTCCAACATCAAAGATCTCTGACAGGCATATATATAACTTGATGGCAGCCGATAACAGGAAATATGAGCCATTCACAGTGGCTTCCTTTATTGCAGTCAGGGATGATTTCAAACTCCATTACTACTTTGGATATTCCCAAACGCCGGGATCCGGACTGGTCCATCTCTACAACATCAACTCTGACCCTGAAGAGATGAACGATCTGGCATCCATAAAACCAGAGACCACTGGAGAACTACTCAACGAGTTGAAAACCAAGCTCAACCAGGTCAATGAACCTTATCTTTAAACCTCAGCATGACATTTCACTGAACCGGCTTTCGGAAGTTTTTTGAGCAATCAAGATGACGAATCCCATCAATCGACGTGACTTTCTGAAACTGGCGAGCCTACTCCCGCTGGGCGTTGCCGCTCCGCGCCTGTTGAAAACGTTCGACGATCCATCCATGCAGGGACAGCCGAAGAATGTGCTTGTGATCGTTTTCGATGCGTGGTCGGCGTATAATGTCCCGCTTTATGGATACGAACGCAACACAACACCCAATATCAATCGCCTGGCAAAACAAGCCATCCGCTATCATAACCATTATGCGGGGAGCGATTACACCACTCCCGGCACCGCGACCCTGTTGACAGGCGTCCTGCCATGGACACATCGGGCATTGCTGGGCAACGAGGAGGCGGATGAATACTACACAACCCGAAACCTCTTCAGCGCACTGCCCGATCACTATCGTATTGCCTACACCCATAACAAGTGGGCAAATACCTTCCTGAGACAATTCCACCGCGAGATCGACGAATACATCCCCCTGGATAAACTTATGCTGGAATCCTATGACAAGATCATCCAGCAAGTATTCAGAAACGATGAAGATCTTTCCTCCGTCAGTTGGACGCGCAATATGAGGGTCAATGATGAGGGATATGCATATTCCCTGCTTCTTTCGCATCTGTATGAAGATTTGCAGGCAAAAAAGATCAAGGATCTGCTCAAGTTGTTCCCGCGCGGACTGCCCACCACAGGCTCGGACAACGGTTTTATCGTCGAGCAGGCTGTTGATTATGTTGCAGAACGGCTCCGCGCCATTCCCCAGCCTTTTGCGGGTTATTTCCACTTCCTGCCGCCGCATTACCCGTATCACACTTCAAAAGAGTTCACGGATGCCTTCCTCAACGACGGTTACGAGCCAATCGAAAAACCGGTGGACATCTTTGGTACCGGTGGGAACAAGAACTATCCTCTGAAGCGAAGAATATATGATGAATACATCCTGTATTGCGACAAGGAATTTGAAAGGTTATACAACCTTCTTGAAACATCGGGGTTGCTTGAAAACACCGTCATCGTTTTGACATCCGATCATGGCGAGTCGTTCGAACGGGGACTCAACGCACATAATATCGACGCCCTGTACCAGCCGGTCATCCGCATCCCGTTGATGATCTTCGATCCGGGGCGCACACAGGGAATGGATGTTTACCAAAGCACCAGCGCGACGGATATACTGCCAACCCTGGCGCACCTGGCGGGAGCATCATCCCCTGATTGGACGGAAGGTACGGTCCTGCCGCCTTTCTCACCAATGCCGCAGATCCCCGACCGGAACATCCATGTTGTGAGGGGATATCGCATCAAGAACGGGCATGACCCCATCACAATAGGGTCTCTCATCCAGATCCGGGAAAATTACAAGCTCCATTATTATTATGGCTATGAACAAACGCCGGGCGTTGGAGTGGTCAGGCTCTTCGATGTCAAATCCGATCCAGAGGAAATGAACGATCTGGCAAAAATCAAAAGGGAGACCACCGCGGAACTACTCGATGATTTGAAACGAAAATTGAGGGAGGCGGATGAACCCTATCGCAAATAAGCCGCCGTTCCAACAAAAAGAGGAAACTTTTTGAAAAAACTTTTCCATTTCGCCGCCGATCGATATACAAAACAGGGATTGTGGTCCCTGTTCCTGATGAGTGTATTTCCCCAACACTTGTGGACCTTGATCCTGGTTTTCAGGGACATGTCCTGGATCATCAAACGCACCAACGTATGGGATGCCATTGGAAACGCATCCTATGCCATGGTGTATGCCTTTTTTGAAAGCGTTATGGTCTTCTGCGTTCTCGTGTTAATGGGGCTGATTACTCCAAAGCGATGGGGGGTCAACAAGCGCATCGCCTTCCTGACCGTACTATTCCTCACCGCCGCGATCTGGGGCATGGTCAGCCAACTGCTGTATCTATGGACGATATGGCTTCCCCAGTCTGTCCTCCAAACCATCGCAGAAACCGGACGCCCTTTGTTCATGCTGTATCTGATCAGCCTGGCGCTGGTCGGTCTCACAGTGACCCTGCCGGTGTTTACTTTCCTCGTGTGGAAAAAAGCGATTCCCGTCACGCTCGACTTCATGGACCGCATTTCCACGCTTAGCACACTCTATCTCTTCCTCGATGTTGTCGGGCTGGTCATTGTCGTTATCCGCAACCTCTCCTAAAAAATGAAAGACCGCATCAATCGCCGCGATTTTCTCAAACTGGCGGGACTGTTTCCGTTGAGCATCGCGGCACCACGCCTGTTAAAATCGTTCGACGGACTGAATCAACAGGGACAGCGAAAAAACGTCATCATCATCGTCTTCGATGCATGGTCCGCATACAATGTGTCACTGTATGGATACTCCCGCGATACAACTCCCACCATCAACCGTTTGGCGAAGCGGGCAGTCCGCTATCACAACCATTTCGCGGGAGGCAACTTCACATCCCCGGGAACCGCATCCATCCTGACCGGTGTCCTGCCATGGACCCATCGAGCGTTTCAGTTGAACGGCGAGGTTGTCAAACATTTCGAGACGCGCAATTTTTTCACCGCATTTCAGGATCATTACTCCATCGCCTATACCCACAATTCCTGGGCTTATACCCTGCTTAGACAGTGCAGAAAAAATATCGACGAACTGATCATCCGGGAAAAATTGATGATTCCGTTTTCCGATACCTTGATCACGCAGTTGTTCACGAACGATTTCGACATCGCATCTGTAAGCTGGGCAAGGAACATGAAGATCAGTGAGGAGGGCTATGCCTATTCGATGTTTCTGTCCCACATATACGAACAGCTCGCAGAAAGGAAAACCAGGGATATCAGTCCGCTCTTCCCGCGCGGTATTCCTACATCCCAGATAGACATAGGTTTCACGCTCGAACAGGCTCGAAACTATATCATGGACCGGCTTGTATCCATCCCCAAGCCGTTCGCGGGTTATTTCCACTTCCTGCCGCCACATTCTCCCTACAACCCCTCCATTGATTTTTTCAACACCTTCAAGGATGACGGTTTTGCACCCGCCAACAAACCGCTCGACATCTTCGAAATGGATGAACACAAGCACCCTCAACTCAAACGGAAGTTATACGACGAATTCATTTTGTATTGTGACGACGAATTCGGAAAGTTGTACAACTCCCTCAAACAATCAGGACTGCTGGAAGATACCTGGCTGGTATTGACATCTGATCACGGCGAATTGTTCGAACGCGGCATTATCGGTCACAGTACGAGCGCGCTATACCAGCCGGTCGTCCGTGTGCCTCTATTGATCTTCGAGCCCGGCCGGACGGAAGGGATGGATATCTACGATCACACCAGCGCGATCGACCTCCTGCCCACGCTAACCCACGTGACCGGCGAGCCGCTTCCAGACTGGACCGAGGGCTTGATCCTGCCGCCCTTTGCCCCTGCTCCCCGAATGCCTGACCGGAACGTCTACGTGGTACGTGCAACGGAAAATGGGCAGTACGACCCCTTCAGCATGGCATCCCTGGCGCTGGTCAGGGGCGATTACAAATTACATTATTATTTTGGGTACAAACAAACCCCGGATGGACTGGTCAAACTCTATAACATCAAATCCGACCCGGAGGAAATGACAGACCTGGCAACGGTCAAACGGGAAACTACTGCGGAATTATTCAACGAATTGAAACAGAAACTCAAGGAAGTGGACGAGCCCTACATCAAATCCTGACGGCGGCGGTACAGCAATGACAGGATAAGCGCGCCAAATAATCCCAGGAACATATCCTTGAGCGTATCGGTCAAACCAAGTACCATGTGAGTGCCAAGGAAATAGTCCGCAATATTCTCATAGAACTCCCAAAGGACCGTGGTCGTCCCGGTGCAGGCGAATGCGAACAAAACCTGTATCGGCAGTGGAATATCCCCCGCGAAGCTTTGGGAGTTTCTGATCGCCGAACGGTAGAAATACGTGATCGCCACTCCGCCCATGAAATGAGTGGGAATATCCAGCGGGGGATATAGATCGTAAAGATGAAAAGCAAGACCAATCAAATAGAACGCCACCACGCCCAGCGGCGCCCACGCCGACTCGCGCAGGGTGGCAGACACCCAGTTAAAGAATTGTTGTTTGGTCATCTTGAATCACCTCAGTGCATCCGATTGTATCAATTTAATTCTCCATTAAACCTCTGGGTTACATAGTGCCCGTGAGGGTATAATCCCCTCGCCCTATGAAAATACTAACTGTCCTCACCTACTACCGCCCGCACACATCGGGACTAACCATTTACGCCGAGCGCCTCGCACGCGCCTTTGCCAAACGCGGACATCAGGTGACCGTGATGACCACGCAATACGACCCCTCGCTCAAGAACGAGGAGACCATCGACGGCGTCAAGGTCATCCGTGTGCCGGTGGCAGCGCGCATCAGCAAGGGTGTACTCGCGCCTACATTCGGACTCATCGCGACAAAACTCGTGACGCAACATGATGTTGTCCAATTGCACCTGCCGCAATTCGATGCGCCCGGCGTTGCCCTGCGCGGACGTCTCTTCGGCAAACCCACCGTGCTCACCTATCACTGCGACATCCTTCTCCCACCCGGACTTTTCAACCGCGTCGTCAATACCGTGGTGGATTTCCAGAACAACATGGCGGGGATGCTGGCAAATCACATCGTGACCTATACACAGGATTACGCGGACAACTCTCCCTTCCTCTCGCGCTACGCATCCAAACTGACCCCGATCCTGCCTCCGGTTGTGATGCCGGATCCACTCCCGGGCGCGGTCCGGGCGTTCGCTGAGGAACATCGCGTCAAAGAGCGGAAGCCTGTCATTGGCATGGTCACACGCTTTGCCTCCGAAAAGGGCGTGGAAGTTTTGTTGGGTGCCCTGCCTGCGATCTTGAAAAAATATCCAAAGGCGCAGGTGTTATATGCGGGACAACATCAAAATGTGATGGGAGAGCAGGCGTACTTTGACCGGCTGGCTCCGCAGATCCGCGAGTATGAAGTCTCAGGCCATTGGACATTCCTTGGCAACCTTGACCCGGTTCAACTTTCGGCACTTTATCCCAACCTGGATGTGTTGACTGTTCCATCCCTGAACTCGACCGAGGCTTTCGGTCTCGTGCAGATCGAAGCGATGATGAACGGCGTGCCATGCGTCCCCTCCGCGTTGCCGGGGGTGAGACAGCCTGTTACCATGCACGGCGCGGGACGAATCGCCAAGATCGGAGATTCCGCCGATTTAGCGGAAGCCATTCTCGGCGTCCTGGATGAACCGGAAAAATATCGCGCGGATGCCGCATCCATCAAGAAATCCTACGATCCCGATTCTGTCGCGGCGGAATATGAAAAATTATTTGCAAAACTTATGGGAAAGAAATGATCAATCGTCAATCGTCAATCGTCAATCGTCAATCGAAAGATTTTTTGTTCCTGCAATTGCGCGACCTGCCCTACTTCCGTGCGTTCTTGCGCGCGGTGGAAAGTTCGTATTACCAGGACCTGCCACTGCCTGAGCCGGTCTATGACGTAGGATGCGGTGACGGTCATTTCGCTTCGTTGACCTTCGACCGGAAGATCGACGTGGGTCTCGACCCCTGGCATGGACCCATCCATGAAGCGAAGAAGTTCGGCGCGTATCAATCGCTGGTCGAAGCGGATGGCGCGAAGTCGCCATTTCCATCGGACTATTTCGCCAGCGGGTTCAGCAACTCGGTGCTCGAGCACATCCCGCATATCGACGCGGTGCTGGCGGAGACAGCGCGCGTGCTGAAGAAGGATGCGCCGTTCTATTTCTGTGTGCCGAATACGAGATATTTTTCCGAGTTGTCCATCTCGCGCGTGTTGGGCAAGCCGTATGAGAAGTGGTTCCGCAAGATATCACGCGTCCATCACGCCGACGAGCCGGATGTTTGGAAAGAACGCCTCGAAAGGGCGGGCTTCAAGCTGGTACATTGGTGGCATTACTTTTCGCCTGCTTCGATGCGCGTGTTAGAATGGGGACACTATTTTGGCGTCCCGTCGGTTTTTGCACGTGTTCTTACCGGCAAGTGGATCATCTCGCGCACGGAATGGAACCTGTGGCTGACGAAGAAATATGTCAGCAAGTACGCTTCGCCCGAAGCCATTGATAACGGGACGTTTACTTTTTATATTGCACAGAAGATGTAATCACGTACACAGGTACACAAGTAGACACGTGACGAAAAACTTGTTTACCTGTGTACTTGTTTACTTGTATACTTACGCCCATGCCCTTCGACGAAAAATATTTCTCCACGCACACTTACGCCAATATCACCTTCGCCAAGTACAGCATGTATTGGTGGTCGAACCGATTTAACGCCATTCTGGCACGCCGCTATGGAAGAAAAGGCGCGCGCCTGCTGGAGATCGGCTCCGGCATGGGACATCTCGTGGGCAGTCTCGAAGATACCTTCGAAACCTGCGGCATGGACTTGAACCATTGGGCGGTCAAAGAATCCAAAGCCGTTGTGAACAAGACCAGTTTAGAGACCGCCAGCGCGCAGGAACTTCCGTTCAAGGATGGCGCGTTCAACGTGGTCATTATTAAACACATTGTGGAGCATTTGCCTGACCCCGAAAAGGCGATCCATGAAATCGGGCGCGTGACGGAGAAGGGCGGTACGCTGATCCTTGCCACGCCGAACCTCGATTCCCTGCTCAAGCCGTGGAAGGGTGAGAAATGGATCGGCTACCAGGACCCGACTCACATCTCCCTCAAACGACCCGCTGAATGGTTCTCTTTCATCGAAAAGGCGGGCTTTAAGATCCAGCGCAAATTCGCCGATGGCTTCTGGGATGTGCCGTACATTCCCTTCCTTCCCAAACAACTCCAAAAAATGATTTTCGGCGCGCCGGGCGGATTCCAGGCGATCACGGGATTCGTCTTCCTCCCGTATCGCTGGGGCGAAAGCATCATGGTGATCGCACAGAAGCAGTAAACAGTAATCAATGAGAAGTGATCAGTTGAGAGAGAGCATGAGCGACGATTTACAGCCGACCAACCCAACAGAGGAACCCAGCGTACTTGATTATGTCAAGTCGCTTTTTCGATTCGGAAAAGCCAAAAAGATACAACTCCCTTCGTTCGCAGAAGAAGAACCGCCACCCGCGGCGGCCGGTCAAACCGACCTTCATCCTTCATCCTTCACCCTTCACCCTTCCGACACCGCCTTCCCCTGGCGCTCGTTCCTCGCGCTCTTCCTGGCGCTGATCGGACAGAAGTTATTCGATTCATCCATCGCCAACGCACGGTTTGGATACATTTTCTACATCGGCGCGTTCGCCCTGCTGGTGTGGGCGATCCAACGCAGGGAGTGGAATCTCGCCCCACACGCGGAAACATCCAAAGGCACAGACCCGCTCACGTATCGCCGCCTTGCGCTCCTCATCAGCATACCGCTTGCCGTCTGGGCATTCTCCCTCTTCGACGATAATCTTTTCACCACATTCAATGTGATAATCTGGTATTTTGCGGTCACTTTCCTGCTTTGGGCATTCTGGCTGAAAAGCCCAAGCCTTGGGAGCGTTTTTACGGATACCCGCCCCTTCTTCCACCGCGACCGATGGAAGGTGGATATCTCCCTGTGGTGGACTCTGTTGCTCGTCGCCGCGACCGCGCTGGTCTTTTTCTTCCGGTTTTATCAAACCGCCAGCGTCCCGCCCGAACCCTTCAGCGACCAGGCTGAAAAGATCTTCGATGTCTACGATATCTCACAGGGACAAACCCACATCTTCTTCATACGCAATACCGGGCGTGAAGGCTTTCAGATGTATTGGACGCTCTTTGTGGCAAACGTCTTCGGCACCGGCCTTTCATTTTTCAGTCTCAAACTCGGTACCGCCATCCTCGGATTTTTGACCCTGCCGTTCATCTACCTGCTCGGGAAGGAGATCGGCGGGAAACGCGTGGGATTCTTCGCCTTCATCCTGACCGGGATCGGATACTGGCCCAACGTCATCAGCCGCATCGGACTGCGATTCCCGCTCTATCCCCTCTTTGCGGCGGCGACGCTTCTCTTCCTCATCCGGGGCTTGCGGACGCGTAACCGGAACGATTTCCTGCTCTCGGGCCTCTTTCTCGGACTCGGCTTGCACGGCTACAGTCCCATGCGGATCGTGCCGTTCGTGGTGGTTGCCGCGTTTGTCATTTACTGGCTTCATTCTCAATCGAAAGGCGCGCGCCGTGAATTGCCGGTCTGGTTGATGATGCTTGCGCTGGTCTCATTATTCGTGTTCCTGCCTCTGATGCGCTACTGGGTGGATAACCCCGCCGAGTTTGGGTTTCGCGCCATGACACGCTTGAGCAGTATGGAAACTCCCATCACGGAGCCGGTCCTGGACATCTTTGCATCGAATGTGTGGAAAGCCCTTAAGATGTTCAACTTCGATGATGGCGATATCTGGGTCAATTCCATTCCCCACCGCCCCGCGTTGGATGTGGTCTCCGCCGCACTGCTCGTGCTCGGCGTCGTTCTTGTACTTGTTCGATATATTCGCACGCGCCACTGGCTGGACTTGTTCCTGCTGGTGTCCATTCCGTTGTTGCAGTTGCCATCCACACTCTCGATCGCGTTCCCCGGTGAGAATCCCGCGCTGAACCGGACAAGCGGCGCGTACATCCCGGTGTTCATTATCGGGGCGATGGCGCTCGATGGTCTCGCCTCGCAGAATTACGACCTGGTCTTCAAACAGTTCCATCAGATGTTCCGCCAGTCTGCCTGGAATACATCCGAGATGGGCGTGGTGGTTAAGGATTTCGAACAGACATACGGGAGCGCCGACAACGTGTGGGTGGTGCCGTATCCGCATTGGGTGGATACGCGCCTGCCTGCGGTCTGGGCGGGCATCCCGAACCGCGATATGGCGATGTGGCGCGAGAACCTGCCGTCCACATTAGAATTGGCGGGACCGAAGTTGTTCCTTGTGAAGGCGAACATTGACGACCCAACCGGGAACGACACCGAGACGCTGGACGTCTTGAGGGCGCTATACCCGAACGGTCAGCAACGTCTGTTTGACTCGGAAGTGCCGGGTCACGATTTTTGGATTTATTTGGTGCCAAGTAACTAACGCACTGAGCGGAGCGAAGCGCAGGGTTGCAAGCGATCTGCCCTTCGTC
>JBFYRY010000301.1:0-4482 GCA_041302025.1 Chloroflexota bacterium
AGTTAGTCTGATAACGGAACCAGTCAATTGACTGGTTCCGCCTTTTCGGAACGAGTCCGGAACCAGCGCGGAACCACTCCTGACTGGTCCAACCCTCATCAGATGTACCAAAAGCGCCAAAGATTTTCCTCTGGCGCTTTTGGTTCTTTTGTGTCCTTTGAAACCTTTGGCTCATTTGGTTTCGAGCAGTTCCTTCAACCTCGGATGTTCCGCATAAAACCCGCGATATTCCTCAGGCAATATCATAGCGATGTGGCACATGATCTCATCTGTATCTTGTTTGAGAACATCATCGCGATTTTCCTTCGGCAATGATGGAAGTGTGAACGTTGGTCCCGCAGTGACCGTGATATGCGCGCGGCGGAGGCGTTTGAGATTGCCAAAGAACGCTTTATCTTCTGTGCCTGTCAATGCAACGGGGAGGATGGGGCGATTCAGTTTGGTCGCCAGATAACTCACGCCGGGCTTTGCTTCGATCAAAGAACCGACACGCGAACGCGTGCCTTCCGGTGCAATGACCAGAATATTATTTTCTTTCATCAGGTTGATCACCCTGCGCAAGGCTTTGATATCGGGGTTGAAACGGTCGATGAAGATAAAGTTGAAATATTTTCCCAAAAAGCGGAAGAGCGCAATCTTTTCCCATTTTTCTGCGATCATCACGAACATATCCCAACGGTTGAGCGCGTAGAATGCAATAGGCGCATCCACAATGCCGAGATGATTGGTGGCAATGACAAAACTGCCTTCTTTGGGTAGATGTTCGTAGCCTTTTACTTCCACGCGCGCAATGAGATTGAAAATGGCTCGAACAAGCCAGCGTAGAAAATATTTCATAAAGTGACCAGATTATTCAAAAGCTCTTTCAAACGCGGATGCTCTGCATATACCCCGCGATATTTTTCAGGGAGCATCGCGCCGATGCGGCACATGATCTCGTCGGTTGCTTCGCGCATGGCTTGTTCACGCCCTTTGCCTTTTGGAACTTCGATGGTGAACACGTCCCCGCCTTTGACCACGATCTTCGAGCGGCGGAAGTGTTTCAGGTTTGCGACGATGCCGCGGTCTTCCGTCCCGGTCACTGCCACCGGTAAAACGGGATACCCGCTCTTGCTCGCAAGAAACGCCACACCCAGTTTTGCCTCCTGCATCGCTTCTGTTTTCGAGCGCGTACCTTCCGGCGCGATGGCGAGTAATCCGCCCTGCTCCATGCGGGCAAGGATCTGCCTGAGCGCGGCATAGTCCGCTTCAAAGCGGTTCAACCAAATGCCGTTGGCGGCTCGTCCGATCGCACCGAAGATGGGATGGTTCTTGTATTTTTCGGCGATGGGCATGATGATGTCTTCGCGGTCAAGGACACACAACAAGACAGCTGTGTCCAGCCTGCCCAGGTGGTTCGCCGCAACGATCACATTCCCCGACGGTAATTTTTCCATGCCGTGCACTTCGATGCGGGTGATTAGCTTCATGACGAAGCGGATGATGGAGCGCATTGTTCTATATTTCATACCATCCATTTTACAACAGCAAAGCAGTCCTGTGGACAAGCGAAGCACTTTAGTCCTGCGTATTTTTTGCGGGGGTCCTGGGGAGAAAAAACGGGCGGCTATGCCGCCCGTTCCACATGAAAATCCGTTTGGATTATCTCCACATATAATCGTCGGCACTCTTGCCTTTGCCCCGGTTTGCATTCTGTGAGCCGTATTTATCGAACATACGCTGGAAGATGAGCATATCGCTCGGTGACATGTTCATGATCTCGAAACCCACATTAAATGTGTTGGGATCGATGTGATCCCGGCGGCACCATTTACTGCGCGCAATGAAGACCATTGAATTTTTCTCAGCCACATCGGGTGTAAGTTCGATGTGCATGCGAAAATTCTGCCCGGACGGGATCTCCTTCGGGCTATCCAGTTTAAATCCGCCGGTGCTGATATCCGAAAGATAACCGATCAACTGCTTGGTTGTTTCGTCCGTGACCTGCATGTAATACGTAAAACTACGGCGGTCGATTTTTCTTTTATCAGCCATTTGAAGAAATCTCCTTCCTTTATCATAGTATAAGATATGTGCCGATACGATTCAAGACCCGCCGGAAAACAAAAATGCGTTTGTAATATTGTGTCACGCCATATCTGGCGGCAATTTCAAAGCGGATGCCAGATATGGACAACCACTTTTACTCCGCTTTCAAGATGTGCGTCAGGATCGTCGCGCCCGAGCCGCCGATGTTCTGTGCCATGCCGATTCTTGCGCCATCCACTTGCGTGCCGCCACACTCGCCGCGCAATTGCTGGATGACTTCCACGATCTGATACATGCCTGTTGCGCCGACGGGATGACCGCGTGCCTTTAATCCTCCTCGGGTGCAGACGGGCACACGTCCCGCAGGGCTGATCTCGTTATCAAGACCAAGTCTCACACCCTGACCGCGTTCCGCAAAGCCACATGCCTCCAGTGACAACGCCGACATGATCGAGAACGCGTCGTGCAGTTCGAACACATCGATATCTTCAGGAGTCACTCCCGCCATCTCATACGCGCGTTTGGACGACTCATACGCGGCGGAGAGGAACAGCGGATCCTTTCTGGAGTGGACAGCGATCGAATCTGTTGCGGACGCCGAGCCTGCCGCCGTTATTTTGGGTCTTCCCGGCACCGAAGCGACTCTGTCCGCAGGGACGATGATCGCCGCCGCCGAGCCGTCGCCGATGGGGGATGCATCCATCAGGTTGATGGGCGTGGCGATCATGGCTGACTTTTCGAATTTCTCCACTGTGATCTTTTCATGCAGGCGCGCATTGGGATTGTGCATCGCGTTCGCGTGCGCGTTGATCGAGAACGGTGCGAAGTCCTCATGCTTCCAGCCGTATTCGTGCATGTAGCGGCGCATGACCAGCGCGTTGATGCCAACGAACGAAATGCCCTGTTCGGCTTCGTAGTCGGCATCGGCGGCGGTTGCCAGCGCGGCAGTCACATCATGCCCGGCTTTGTCCGTCATTTTTTCGACACCGATCACCAGCGCAGAATCGATATCACCAGCGGAAACAGCCATCAGTCCCGCGCGAAACGCCGCCGCGCCCGATCCGCAGGCGGCTTCCACTTTGACGGCTTCCCGTCCCCATAGCCCCACCCAGTCCGAGAAAAAAGTCCCGAGTTGGTTTTGACCGCTGACGAGCGGGGACAGCATGTTGCCCACGAACAGCGCATCGACCTTTTCCATGCCGGCATCCTGCATGGCGGCGAAGGCGGCGTTACCGCCCAGTTCGCGCAGGGACAGTTCCCAGTGCTCATCCACTGTGATCTGACCGATTCCAAGAATTGCCAATTTTCGCATTGTAAGCCTCAGCGATATTTTAACTGATTTGGCTATCAGGTTCTATCAAATAAAAAGGAGCGGCAAGCGCCGCTCCTGTAAATCATGTATGCAGTGGGATCTAGGGTTTGTTCTTCCCGTTGTTGCTTTTATCTTTGTTCTTGTCTTTGCCGTTCTCTTTTGGAGCGGTTTGGTCAGCAGCGTCTTTGTCCGCTTTTCCGGAAACGATGCTTCCCAGGTTGTTCTTTTTCTCTGACACAGCTTTTTTGAACTGACCCCAATTGGTCGGGGTGGAGCCATCGGGCAGGGTGAATGCGCTGTAGTCGCCGGTCTTCTTGGCTTCCAAAATGAGACCTGCGGTTGTCGCATCGCCATTGAGATTCTTCGACATCCAGAGCGCCTGCGCAATGACGCCGAAACCATAACCATCCTCGTGATATCCGTCTACAACAGTAGCATCCATACCAAAGAAATCCGCCAGAAGTTTCGAAATGGGATGGACCGGCACTTCCTCTGTGGGTTGAGCAGGGATCTCGATCGTTGTGTTGAGTTTGGTTTCATCGACAACAGGCAAACCTGTAGTCTCGTCAATAACAGGCAGGTTGGTGGCAGGGTCTACTTCAACCAGACCAAGTTCCGCCGCCTCATCCACACTGAGACGGACAGTCTGGGTTGCGCCTTGATCGTCCAGCAGGGTCACCACGACAGTGGTCACTTCATTGGTATCGGTTTCGATGGTGATGGTTTGGATCGTGCCACTGATGGGTGTCGTATCCTGAGCCGGGGATGCCGCTGCAACCGCGCCCACCTGCGCGAACAGGACGGCGGCGATCAACAGGATGCTTGCGAACAGTTTTGTTTTTAACATGAGGTTCTCCTTATTTTGATTCTTACAAATTCATTCTACTCAACTATCCCTGCTTATCGCCTAACATGACTGTAAGCGGGACTTATGTCCTATGCGAGGAGACCGGGTGGTGTACTGTAGATTCTGCGTTATTTACCGAAAAGGTTGTTGTTTGTAGGACTTACGCAAACCCCAGGAGCACGCCGCGAATTACACGAATTCTGTCTTGGTCAAAAGCACTTTACACAAACTGATAATCGGATAACATAGGGACATGAGCCCCAAACGAGCATATTTTGGTTATTCCACACCGCAG
>JBFYRY010000302.1:0-4481 GCA_041302025.1 Chloroflexota bacterium
ATCCCAGACCCCTGCAAGCCGACCTGCTCCTCGCCAGCGTGGAGGACATCTCAGAGTTCAGCACCGGCGACGAACGTTCACAGCCTGTCATGATCATGGGGATCGACTCCCCCGCCCTTGAATGGCTTCTGCGCGGTCACAATGCAGAAGTGGTCACCGCCCTCGACCCGCTGGTCGCGCCGCCCATCGTGATCACGCCGCTCATGGATGACCTGGGTCTCCCCTCCGCCTATCGCGGGCAGGATTTCACCTGGAGACAGGGGACATCCTGGGGCAGTCTTCTGCCCTCCGACCGGTTGAACTGGTTCGTATTCCGCAAAGTGCCGTTGGAAAATGAGACCATCATCCTCTGGGCGCGCGACGACCTGTTCCCCGATGCGCGCGAGGGTACTGTCACGCCTTGATGCATACACACATCGAAACATCCCGAAGGTCCCTGTTACAAACCTTCGGGATGTTTTTATTTCGACGGGTATAATTGCAAAACAATGACACCTCATAAAATCCCCTCCATAATTGCCATAGACGGACCCGCCGCGTCGGGTAAATCGACGCTGGGGTTGAGCGTCGCCAATGAACTTGGTTACCTGTTCTTCGACACCGGCGTGATGTACCGCGCGGTCACCTGGCTGGCGTTGAAACTCGATATGGACCTGGGCGACGAACCGAAGGTCACCGCCCTCGCCGAGCAAACGCAGATCGAGGTCGCGCCAGCCTCCAGGTCCGATGGACGCGCGTGCGACGTCCTGATCGCAGGCGAAGACATCACCTGGGAAACGCGCCTGCCCGAAGTGGATGCGAACGTCTCGATTGTCTCCGCCTATCGCGGCGTGCGCGCGGCATTGAGTCAGCAACAGCGGCGCATCGGTCAGCGCGGCAGGGTCGTGATGGTGGGACGCGACATCGGCACCGTCGTCCTGCCGGAAGCCGATCTTAAAATCTATCTGGATGCCACCGCCGAGGAACGTGCGAAACGGCGCACCAACGAGATCACCGCGCGCGGCGGGACGGTGGATTACAAGGAAATACTCGCCAAGGTGATCGAACGCGACCGCATCGACTCGACCCGCGATGTGGCTCCGTTAAAAGCGGCGGCGGATGCCTTTGTGCTTGACTCTGAAAAACTCAACGCCGAGGAAGTCTTCCAGCACGTCATGACCCTGATCAAATGAGCGAACCCTATCGCATCCCGTTGCGTTTTCAAATCAGCCGTCCCATCCTGCGGACCGCCTTTCGCGGCATCTTCCGCATCCTTGGACGGGTGAAGGTCAGCGGAAGGGAAAACATCCCCTACGGCAAGCCGTATGTGGTGGCGATCAACCACGTCTCGATCTTCGATCCTCCATTGGCAGGCTCATTCTGGCCCGAACAGCTCGAAGTCATCGGCGCATCGGATGTATTCGAGAAACCCGGTCAGGGACAGGTCTTAAAGTTCTACGGTGTAATTCCTGTGCACCGCGGCGAGTATGACCGCGCCCTGTTCACAAGGATCGTTTCCGTCATCAAAGCCGGTTACCCGTTGTTGATCGCTCCCGAAGGCGGACGCTCACATGTGCCTGCCATGCGGCGCGCCATGCCCGGTATTTCCTATATCGTCGAGCAGACGGATGTGCCGGTGGTACCTGCCGCGATCGTCGGCACCACCGAGGATTTCTGGCAGAGAGCCAAACGCGGCGAGAAACCCCCGCTCGAAATACGCATCGGCAAACCCATTACACTCCCCGAGATCACAGCCAAAGGCGCGGAAAAACACGAAGCGCGGCAGAACAATGCCGACCTGGTGATGCGCCATCTGGCGGGTCTTCTGCCCGAAGAATATCGCGGTGTGTATGCAGACTCCTTCATCTCCCCAGCCTAAACCCATCACCGATTGGTGGAGACCCGACCTGGTCGCCCTGCCAAAGTTGACCTTTTTGCGAAAGGCAGTTCGCATCTTCGCGCGCGGACTGGCGAAACTGGTCACGTTTGTCACGATGGATGCAACGGTCAGTGGAATGAAAAACTTCCCGAAGCACGGACCGGCATTGATCGTCATCAATCACCTCGGCGATGCGGATGTGGTGCTGTTGGCGGCATCCGTCCCTGTCTTTATCGACGGCATGGGGAAGATCGAGTTGTATGAGCACTGGTTCGTTGGACCGCTCTTCCGCGCCTACGGCGTGATCTGGGTGCACCGCGGCAGGCCGGACCGTAAAGCAATCCGCGCCGCGCTGGACGGATTGGCAGAGGGCCGCATCATGGCAATTGCGCCGGAGGGCAGGCAGGCTATTGACGGTGTGCTGGAGGAAGGCACGGAAGGCGCGGCGTTCCTGGCGATGAAATCGGGCGCTGTCATCGTGCCGGTGGCGATGACGGGAACGGAAAACGAAAACATCTACGGGAATATGAAGCGGCGGAGGCGCGCACGCGTCACGCTGTCAGTGGGGAAACCGTTCTTTATACGGGAACAGGCTGACCGCCAGAAAATGATGCGGGAAGGGACGGGTCAGATCATGGAAGCGCTGGCGGAACTCCTTCCCGAATCCTATCGGGGAATTTATAAATAACCCAGGCAGTCGCATTCCATATGGATTTCATGCCGGGCGGCATATCTTTTGTTGTATCTCGAACCACAGCAATTCTCAATTTGAAAATGTCACTGCAAAGAACGAATCAGTCTCCTCGCTACAACCAGGGGATTGCTTCGGGAAAACCACCCTCGCAACAACATGCTGAGAATTGCTGGTCGAACCAATGTCGCCTCGCAATGAGGTTCCAATGGGGCTATAATCGCATCCTATGCAATTCGTGCCGACTCTGTTAGCCAATCTTGCATACATCACCCCCATCCAGATCGCGGGATGGCTGGTATGGCTTGGTTTTGCAGGTTTGCTCGGTGTTGCGCTCATGAACTGGCGCAAATATCACCCTGAGTGGAATCAACAGGCATGGGGAATTTTTTCGGCGTTGATCATCGCCACACCTTTCACAGCATTGATCGTCGGTCTTAAATTCACCACCGGCTCGGCACTGCCTGTGCCGGGTCTGCCCGAGGAACCTTCCGGCTCGACCATGATGCTTTTCTCCGCTGTGCCGTGGACATTGGCAGGCGGACTGCTCGGTCCGTTTGCCGCGGCAGGAGTTGGCATATTAAGCGGATTGATCCGGGGCATCTGGGACACACACAACCTGTTCTCGGTGCTCGACCTGGGATTGATGGCGGTGATATTCTCTGCGGCGAACCGCCAGCATTACCGCACACCCATCTATCGTTTATTGCGACAGCCTCTGGCAAGTGCGTTAAGCCTCATCGTGATCCATGCGTTTTTCTTTGTGCTGAGCGCGGTCTTTACCGTATCGTCGCCTGCCACCGTGACGGAACGCCTGGATTATGCCCTGAGCAACGTGGGTACGGTAAGTTTCGCCTTCGGCGGAGAGATGCTCATCGCCGGGCTGGTGGCACAGGTGGTCGCCGTCGCTTTTGCCTCGCGCTGGGGCGGGCTGGGAATGTTACAGCCATCGCCTGCCGAGAAAAGCATCGAGACGCGTTTCATCTCCGGCACAGGGACGATCATCACGCTCCTGCTGGTGACGCTCCTCCTCGGCGATTGGGTTGTGGCAGGCACGGCGGCGCGGAACCTGCTGCGCGACCGGCTCAAAAGCACGGCGAATACCGCGGCGCAGAGCGTGCCTTTCTTCCTGGAAACGGGACAGAACCTCGCATCCCGCCTTGCCTCCGACCCGCAGTTGACCCAGACCGCAGACAGCGACCTGACTGCCTTTCTTTCCAACCGCATTCAGTCCATCCCATATTTCAATCAATTGAGCGTGTTCGATGCCGGGTCTGTTACGCCGGTTGCCAGTTACCCGCCTGACCTGCCCGTCCAGTTGACACAACAGGAGGAGACAGGATTGCTCCTCGTCCAACAGGGCGTCCCAAACCAGGTCTACGCCATCCCGCCGCTCACGCCCGGTGAATCCGCGCGTATTTCGTTCTTCGCGTCCATTCCAGGAACAACCCGCGTGCTGTTGGCGCGCACCGACCTGCGCTCCAACCCTTTCATGCGCGGACTGATCGAGAACTTGAACGGTATGCAGGAATTGAACGGGGCCGGCATGTTGATCGACGACCAGGGCATCATCCTCTATCATCCGCAGACCGAACGGGTGATGACCCAATACACCGGACAACGCAGTGAACAGCCCGCCTTTTTTGACGAGACCGCCTCACTCGGGACCCGGCAACTGGTCTATTACCAACCGGTCCCCGGTCACCCCTGGGCGGTGGCGCTGACGATCCCCGCGCAGGAGACACAGCAGGTCGCCATCGATATCGCACTGCCGATCTCCCTGATGATCATCCTGCTCGGGCTTATCGCGCTGTTCTCACTGCGTATGAGCCTGCGCACAGTGACCCGCTCCCTGCAAAACCTTGCGGCGGAGGCGAACTATATCGCCTCGGGCAAACTGGACCGTCCGCTTACCACCGAGGGCGCGGACGA
>JBFYRY010000068.1:0-14544 GCA_041302025.1 Chloroflexota bacterium
CGACGAGAGCGAGAATGATGGCGTACTCAACCAAACCTTGACCTTTTTCCTTGGGAGCGAATAACATGATGTAATTCCTTTCTGAATAAATGTTTGTTTACTCTGAGGGCCGTCCTCAGAACTATGCTTATTTTACTCGCAACAAATAAAAAAACAAGAGGACTATTGGGTGTCTCGTTTGCAGTACTGTTATGCGTAAATTACAAAATTTCAAGCGGAAGTGACTAAACTCGGGCAGGAACCGCAAAGGAAATACGGGCGCCTTTTCCAATGGTGCTGTCGATTTCGAAGGAGCCTCCAAGCATCTCCGACCGCTCACGGATCAATTTCAGGCCAAGGCTGGTACCCTGCATGATAGAATCTGCATCAAATCCTCTGCCATTGTCGTCAACACTCACCCGAACACGCTCTTCCCCCATATCCAGCATGACCTTTACCTGGGTTGCCTGTCCGTGACGGGCAGTATTACCCAGCAACTCCTGTATCGCACGAAAGAGCATGACCTCCAAATAGGGCGCCAGACGACGTTCGCTTCCAGTCACTGTGATGCTGACATCCAAACCAGCCTGCTCTTTAAATGCATCGGAATACCTGCGGACAGTTGGCACTAAACCCAAATCGTCAAGCATCATCGGGCGCAATTCAAAAATGAAGTTGCGAACTTTCTGGAAGGTACCCATGGCTGAAGCCTTCAAACTATTCAATTCATCCCGGGCTTGCCCGGCATCGATGTCCATCAAGCGCATGGCAATTTCTGTCTGGAGGATAAAGTTGGATAATGCCTGTGCAGGACCATCATGCATTTGACGGGAAAGTCTTTGCCGCTCGGTCTCCTGAGCGTTGACCAGCATTTCGACACTCGCCAGAGGGCTTTTTGATGATGTGCCCGCAGAAACAGCAGAGGCGGACACGCTACTCGATTGGTCACGTACCCGCTCAAGGGTCGACTTGAAGCGTTCGAGATGATTCTTTTCGTTTTGTAATTTTTCCAATTGTCCGCGCATGACAAACAAACGCTGCTGGGCATCCAGGGCAGAATCGTACGCGTTGCGTATCTCCTGTGGCGGCACTTTATCGAATTGAGTCTGCACCTGCTGGAGATGGGTGGTGATGGCGGCATTTCGTTGGGAAAGCTTCGAAACTTCCCCCTGACTTTGCTCGATCATCAGGGTTACTTCCCGCAATGCTTTCGTTGTTTCATCCAATTCTGCCTGCAGGTTCAAACCGCCGGCAGAGATATCTTTATCGCTGACCATACATCACTCCTGATTTTTTACTTGAGTATCCTGCAATTTCACCCAACCGCGTTTCAAAGCATACACAACCGCCTGCGTTCGATCTTCAACGCCGAATTTACGAAGAATGGATGTTACATGATTTTTGACGGTTTGATGACTGATCCCCAAAAGGCCGGCAATCTCTTTGTTGCTCATGCCGCGCACAACACAGGACAGCACTTCCATCTCGCGGTCGGATAATGGGTGAAACGGGGAACCAGGTTCACTATACGACCTGCGCGCGCCCTCCATTTGTTCGTCGATCCAGTGATCAAGATCACGACGGGCAAAGATATGTCCAGCCACAGCGTATTTACCCTCAGCCACGGCACGGATCGTGCGGGCAAGCATTTCAGGCTCAATATCCTTTGCACAATACCCAACCGCCCCCGCCAACACAGCATGGATAGCCTGTTCGACATCGTCATACCCGGTCAACAACACGACGCGCGTCGGCAGATGCTCGGATGTGACCTGGTGTGTCACCTGTTGACCGTTCATGCCCGGCATATTGATATCGAGGACAGCCACCTTCGGTTTAAGAGAGCGAATCAACTCGATCGCTTCGCTTCCATCAGCGGCTTGGGCGATTATTTTAAAATCCTTTTCAAGCGAAAGCGTGTCCACAACCCCTTGCCGAAAAAGCGGATGATCATCTGCGATAAGCAGTGTTATCTCATTCATTCGTGGCCTTGTCTCATAGTGGTCTTACGTGTGAGTATAGCACAGGAGTGAAAGAGGGGCAATTAATCACGATAAACATCTCGTTTCAGTTTCGTATTAGTGTCCTGCAAGCCATGGATAGACGCGCATGTTATCGTCAACCAACAGAATGCCCGGATCAGTCCCCGCCGTAAAGACGGGTTGCAGATCGGAAGTCAATTGCGGGTAAAACCCCGGCAGGACGATCAAATAATCTGCCGAACTGGCAGAGAGATACTCCGCCAGACGTTTTTCATCACGGATGAATGATACAACTTCCGGGTTGATCAGACCAGCCATGTCGATCAGTGGGTTGGGGACAAAATACCCCAGCGCGCCAATATCGTGGACAGCCAACAATTCATCTGGAGGGATGTTTTGCCGGACCCAATTCGCAGTGGAGACCATTTCGCTCTCGACCCAGTACACATCCATTGCATTCTGACGGGCGCCGAAAACCGCAAAGGTCAGACTCAAAGCAACAATCGCAGATCGCCATAAAAACACAACCCTTTTATTCCACTTGATGGCGTCCAACAATTCAATCGTTCCCAGAATACCCCAGAGATAAAGGATTGAAAGCGCCGGGATGATATACCGTCCATGCTGGTAGGCAGGCAAACGCAAAAAATAGATGATGACATAACCAAAGAACCAGATCACGCCAGCCAGGGCGCCCCAATTTTTGTTTTTGATAACTTTTCTTATCCAAAGAAACAGTCCTGGTATCAACACAAGAAATGGACTGGCAGTGATCACGCCCAGATAATTCCCCAATCTCTGCATCAGGGTCCTCGACAGCCAAAACGACTCGTATTCGGCTTGTTTGGCATAGAAAGTGTTCGGCAACGGATTACCCGACAACGCCAGGTTGAACAGCAAATAAAAGAAAAAGAGCACGCCAAAACCGATCAAGGTCTTCAATAAGGCTTCCCCTCGTGCGCGCCAGGTTGTCTCGGTCAGGAACGCGGTGAACAGGATCGGACCGAGCAGAGTCAAACCATCGGGGCGTATCCAGACGCTGATACCGGCGAGCAGACCCAGGCTTAGATAGCGACGCGAACCGTTCATCAGCGCGGCGAGTACAGCCAGCAGGACAATCCCATGAAGCAGGGTCTCCATCCCCGAAACAGCGGACCAGGTGAAGTGCCATTCGAGCACAAAGAATATCCCCACCCAGGGAATGTTCGGCTTATATGAACTGATGAATTTTCGCGCGACGTTCTCAGCCTGAATGCCGAAGAAGGTCAACACGAGCCAGCCAAGAAAATACGTCCAGGCATAGGGCGCGAGGCGGACGAAAAAACCGATCGAAAGCAGGAACGTCCACAGCGGCGAGGTGGAACCCGCCGAACGCTCGCCCAGTCGGAACGCCCATTCGCCATGCTCGGCGAAATTACGTGCGTATGTGAGATGGATCCACGAATCGTCGAGGGGGAAGCCAACACGGAACACTGACGCGCTGAACAAAAGATAAAACCCCACTGCAACGAACGCCGCGATGGCAATGACCAGCCGATGATTAAGGCGCGGGATTGATCTGGTAGAGACGCGCACCGTCCACCTCTCCTAAATAATCGAATGAAGGATTGCCTTGCGGTTCATCATACAGTTTCTGGATCGCGTCATAGGTGCCGGCTTTTTCGATGACGAGATACCGGGCATTGAATTTTTGCGCCACAGTCAGGATGGTGGACTCGTCACCAAAAGGCAATACGATGGCGGACCGTCCCGTCGAGATGTAATAGCCAGGCGGATTGCGGACGATCACGACATCCTTCGGGCTGATCCCGTTATCCAGAAGTTTCGCCTCCACCGACGGATAGATGAGATCCTCCTTCTTGCCGCCGCCTTCGATGGTATGACCGAACACCAGATACCCCGTGGCAATGACCGCAATCAACACCAATGCCGTCTGCGATACCGTCCGCAGGTTGGGATCGGTGAACTTCTTCTTTTCGTAACCTAGGTTCACGAGCCAGTCCAAGCCGATGGGAGCGACCGCCCACCAATACGGCTGGAACGCCGCGCCCGAGTGGAAGAAACTCCCGCGCGAACCGGCAAACGGGAAGACGACCGTCATCACAACGAACAACAACAGCCAGCCAATGATGGTGACCTTTGTCCGCACATCCTTGCGGAGCATCCACAAACCGATGATGATAAATGGAAGCAGGAACAATTCCCCCTGCGCGGCGATGGCATTGCCAAAGTTCGAGCCAAGTGCAACAAGACGGTCTTGCAGGGCGGCATTCCACCCGGCTTGGATGAATCCTTCGCGGGTGATGAGTTCGGCGGGAAAAGCAAAGGTCTGGTTGTAGTTTTCGAGCCAGAGCAGACGTCCGCCGCCGGGAGCCATGAACGAGCCGAAGAGATTGAAGTTGCGCGCGTGCCAGGGTCCCATGATGAGGAGGTAGCCAAGTATTGCGAGTAAACCGCCTATTATGATCTGGTTGATTTTCTCCCTCACCCCTGCCCTCTCCCTCAGGGAGAGGGGGGTCTTCCACATCACGGTCAGACCGGCGAGACCAAGCCACAGGAGACCGTCACTGCGGGAGAGGGTCATCAAACCGGAGAGTGCGCCGAGTGCGAGGGGAATCCATTTTTGCCGGCGTGGCGCAAGCAAAAGGAAAGTTCCGCCAAGCAACATGAAGATGGCGTAGTTATCAGGGACTGCCATAAAGGGAGAATAGTACAGCGAGAAAACAGATAGCAATCCCGAAACCATCGCAAGCGAGGTTTTGCGGGAAAGGTCGAAGGCGAGAGTCGCTGTCAGTAACGGGACACAGGCTGAAAGGAGAATGAACGGGATGCGTCCGGCTTCGTACCCGGTGGAGCCGAGGAGCCACATCCCAGCCGCGGAAACGATCGAAGCCAGGGGCATCCAATAAGTGTGGGATGGATGCGGCAGGCTTTGCGGGTCGTCCAAATAATTCCAAATATAGGGCTCGTTGAAGCCTTTGCCACTGGCGAGTTGCATGCCGCCGGCATAGTAATAATCGGCGTCCATGTAACCGGGCAGGGATTGGAAGCGCGAGATCGTGAACGGGACGATCAGTCCAATGAGGAAGAGCATGACATAATGCCGCCAGTTCATTTGCGAACTCCTGTTTGATCTGCCCAGGTGTACGGGGAACGGACCACCCACCAACGCATCCAGTATAAGCCAACGATCGCCGCGAAAGGTGGAAGGACAGATAACAAGCCCGTGTACAGGCGGTTGTAAACGACGGCGGTCTGCCAATAGATGCCAAACGGGACCAGCATCGCAAGAGTCAGCACCAGGATGGTCATGAAGATGCGGTTGCGCGACCAGCGTTCCCAAACGAGAGAAATGACCAGCACCAAGGCAGGGATCAGAACCACATGGTTGGATGGGAAAATCGCAAACCCGACCAGTGGTGTGGCGGCAAGCGAAAGGGACGCCGCCCAGAATATGCGCTGGAAGTGAGAGTTGACCGCGCCGATCCATTCCAGGAACACAATGACGCCAAATCCCAGCGAGATGAGCGCGCCGATATCAAAACGCAGTCCCGGGAACCAGCCAGACACAATGTAAGAAAGGTTCAGATAAGGGTTGCGATACCAATTGGAAAGAACCGCGCGGACATATGGCAGTCCCCAATCTGGCCGGACCAGGAATGAAACCGCAAGGAAGACGAACATCGCCATCGCAAACGCGGCCAGCACTCGCCAGCGGCGGTGTGACGCGACCAGGACGAGGATGAATAACAGGAACAAGCCGCCTACTTCCCATTGATACGCCACGAGGGACAGAAGTCCGCCCGCCAGTTCATCGTATTCCGACCGCAACGCCAGCAGAATGGAAAGATACAGGAAGGTCAAAATGATGGCTGGAGTGCCAACAGCAAGGGCGTTCAGGCTGAAATAGCCGAACAGACCAAAGCCGAACAGGACGGCGAACAGCCAGCGCGGAGGACTCCACTCCGCCAGCCTGACCGCTTGCAGGACGATCCCGATCAGCGCCATTTCGGAGAGGAACATCCATAAGGCGCGAACAAAAGTAAAGTCAAAGAAGGATGCAGCCGTTGGCGCGATAAGGTTAAGCCCTTCCCGCAAAAAGATAAATGGTGAATACAGCAGGATAATATAAAAGGGATCGCTCAGAGCATACGGGTACTCGCTCGAATACGCCAGCCTGCCATTGTAGGCAAGCATTTGTACCTGGTGTGCAACTCCAGTCCCATACGGTTCGATCTTTTCGACCAGGAACGCGCGCGCGCCAAACCAACGCTGGAATAACAATTCCCTGCCCGGCAGGGTGCGCGCGAGGTAAAGGTTCAGCGCGAACAATCCTGCCAGGACGGCTGATAACAAAATGAGGAGACCGATCTCCTCACCGCTTAACAATTTCCTGGATTTGCGGATATCCCGAAATGCCATGCCTTATTTTATTACAAATCGAAAAATGGGACGCGTTGGCGTATTTCGCGCGACTTCTTTGAAACCTGCGTTCTGAAAAGCGGAAGCGGTACCAGTGTAAATGAATGGAGCAGGCATATCCTTTTGCGCATCCACTGGATAGCCTTCTACGATCTTCCCGCCGTTCGCCCGGACGTGTTCCACCGCGGCTTTCAATAACTCGACCGTGATCCCGTTTCGGCGATGTTTTTTCGCCACAAAGAAACAGGTCACCGACCAGACGGATTGATCGTCCATCGGCTTGAGGGCGCGCGAATGAGCCAGTCTGGGATATGCTTCGCGCGGCTCAACCGCCACCCAGCCCACCACCTCGCCGTGCAGGTACGCCAGTAGCCCGGTCGGCGTGCCCGAATCAATAATGGACTTATGCATGAGCCGCGCTTCCAAGCCTTTTGATTCCTCATAGGCTTTACCACGCAACTTCCAGAACATGCACCAGCATCCGGCGCAGGCGCCGTTCGGGCCGAACAACTCTTCGAGGTCGTGCCAGAGGTTCCGTTTGAGGGGGTGAAAAGATAATTCGGACATATCAGGACAATAAAATGTTCAGTTTCCCCGGCAGGATTTCATACTCAAAATCCTGTATCCACTCGGGGAACAATTCCCCGTCGGTATGTGCGGGAGATGGCTTATCGAGGTGGATGGAAATCCGCGTGGCGTGAAGTTCGTGCATGCCGTCCATTTCGACATAACTACCCTTATCTTCATTGAAGGCGCGCGGCAGCGCCTGGAACATTCCCAGCCGGGTGGCGCGATAGCCAAAGGCGAGGGTCAACTTCCCGTCAAAGGGATCAGCATGAGGCGTCATAAAGAAGCCGCCGGTCCGCCTCCCATTGCCGATCGAGACGAGAGAAACCGGTCCGCTGTATTCGCCGTCATCCCATTTGATATCCGCATGCCATTCGGCTTTATCCATGATGGCTTGCACCGCCGCGACCAGATAGCGTGCCATGCCCTTGATCCAATGGATCTTCTCGTGCTTGATGGTAACGTATGGCTCCAAACCGCATGCCGAATTATTGATGAAATATTTTTTGTTCAACCGTCCGATGTCCATCGTTTTTGTTTTCCCCGCCGCGATAACCTTCGCCGCCGCATTCAAGTCAGTGGGAAGTCCGACATTGAAAGCCATGTCGTTTGCCGAGCCGGTCGGCATGATCCCCAGCGGACCGACCGCCTCTTTTCCGGGACCCGAAGCCTGCATCAGACCATTGAGCGCGTCGCCAATCGACCCATCCCCGCCTGCGACGATGATCGGTGAAAACTTTTCGCGCACAGCCTGCGCGACCAATTCTGTGATGTGCCCTTTGCGTTCAGACACAACCAGTTCGAAATCCACGCCCGCAGATTTCAACGCGGCTTCCGTTTCAGGCCAGCGTTTCTGCGAGTTCCAACGATTAGAGTAGGGATTCAATATAACTTTGGCGGTCATCGTCCCTCGATCAGGTGATTTTGATCCATTGTACTCCGGAGATTCCAATCCTTGAATTGCGAAAGCAGGACTGCAATGAAGATGAGAGCACAGCCGAATACCTGAATAAAGACCAATCGTTCATCCAGCAACAACCAGCCGGAAAGCACAGCAAAAACGGATTCGAGACTCAATAACAGAGCCGCGTCGGCGGGAGGCGTGTGCCGCTGTGCCCAGACCTGAAGTGTATAACACAATCCCAGCGAAAAGAGTGCGGTGTAGCCAATGGCAAAGACGATTTGCCAGTTAAAAGCCATCATCGGCTCCACAGCGAAACCAACCCCCAGGTTCAGGATTCCGCTCATGGCGAGTTGTCCCACCGAAAAGGACATGGACTCGAACTTCGACGCAAACTTCCCCAGGATGATGACGTGGAACGCCCAGAACAGCGCCCCGACCAATTCCAGCGCGTCTCCCGCGCGGACCTCGAACCTGCCTCCCGTTGAAAGGAGGAATGCCCCCGCCCCAGCCAGCACCACGGCAACCACCGAAAGCCAGTGCGGTTTCTCGCGCCAGAAAAAGAACAGCACGATGGGGATCAGAACCACATACAGGCTGGTAATGAAGCCTGCGTTCCCCGCCGTGGTATAGATCATGCCCGCCTGCTGGAGAGCGCTGGCAACAAAAAGAAGGAATCCTGCAATGCCCATCCATTTAAATTGCTCACGCGGTATGGACGAAATACTATTTCGTCCTACAAACGGCAGGACCACCAACGCCGCCAGCAGGTAGCGGAAACCATTGAACAGGTACACGCTTCCCATTTGCCCGGCAACGCGCTGGGCAACGAAGGCAGAACCCCAGATGATGGAAATAAGGAAGAGAGTTAAATCGGCTTTGAGACGCATGTGGTTAAAAGGATCAAAGTTGAAACTCGAAATGATACAATGGGAAACATCTTACCTGATACATGCTCACATGTCTACTTGTTTACATACCGTAACACACACCCATGTACAAACTCCCCCTAATCGCCGAAGAGAAAGACAAACTGCGCCCCGACGTTCGGCATTCGTGGACAGCACCCGTCCCCCTTCACCCGATGCACGGATACAGGCAATACAGACCAGCCCACGACTGTCATTCTTCGACAACTTTTCCAGGGCGATTTCGAACTAAAATATCACTAACGACAAGTCAAAGCAAAATATCAGGAAATCCGGAAATTATCATGCCCAAAGTCATGGTCGTGGACGACGACAAAGAGTTTACAACCCTGTATAAGGAATACCTCACCATGGTGGGTTTTGAGACCGTTTGCGAAAACCGCAGTTGGAAGGCGATGGAACTCGCGGTTTCCGAATTGCCCGACGTCTTCCTGATCGACCTGATGATGCCCGAACCGGACGGCTTCAAACTGACTCGCATGCTAAGGGCGGACCCCAATTTCAAGCGGACACCCATCATCATCGTTACGGCGCTCAACAACATGGACAGCAAACTGGTGGCCATGGGCGCAGGCGCGAACGATTATCTGGTCAAGCCGTTCCACATCGACGAACTTAAATCAAGAATAAACACCCTGCTCGAACGAAACAAGTAAATACTCCTATAAACTGCAGGTCTGCCCGGCGGTTTTCCGGCTTGTCATATTCATACATTCCCTGTAAGATAATGGCATATTCATTGCAAGGAATCAAATATGCCAAAAATTCTTATTGTCGATGACGATGTAACCATCACCGAATTAATGAAGGCTCTGGTCACCATGGAGGGACACCAGCCCACCACGGTCAACGACAGTTTGCAGGCGATGGAGATCGCAAACTCCGTGAACCCGGACCTGATCACCCTCGACTTGATGATGCCGGGTCTGACCGGGTTCGAACTCTGCCAGATCCTGCACGACGATCCAAAATTCACAAACACACCCATCGTCATCATCAGCGCAAAGGACGACCCTGAAAGCAAGGAAAAAGCACTGCGAGCAGGCGCAAAGGATTACATCACCAAACCGTTCGGGGTCGACGATTTCATCAACAAAATCAAAGAATTGACAACCTGAGCAAAAACTCGCAGTTAAATCGGCGGGGATTTTACGATCAAGTTCCACTTGCTTCATATCGCCTTTAATCGTATGATTGGGTCAATGTAAGGGAAAGTGAAAAAATGCCTTGGAAAAGATCATGACAAAGATTCTGGTAGTTGACGATGACAAAGGCGCCACAGGCTTGATCGAAACGATCATCCAGTCGGTCGGCTATGAACCCATTATTGTCAACGAGAGCACCAAGGCAATGGATGTAGCGGTTCAGTCCAAGCCCGACCTTATCCTCCTCGACCTGATGATGCCGCAACCGACAGGCTTTCAATTGTGCCGGATGCTCCGTGCCATACCCGGCTTCAGACTCACACCCATCATCATCATCACCGCCCTCGACGACACAGACAGCCGCCTGGTTGCCTTCGGCGCCGGGGCAAATGACTACATCACCAAGCCTTTCCATGTGGGAGACCTTGTGGAAAAAATGAGGGAATTTCTCGATTAGATGATAAAAGCCACGAGCCCCCGAAGCATCCGGGGGCGTTTTGTTTGTCAGGTATCTTGTCATCTGCATATTTTCAGCGTATATAATACCCACGGTCAAAAATTGCGCTTTCCGCTTTAAAAAAGGCGCAATTTTTGACCGAGTGCGGTATAACTATTGAAATATCATCGAGGCATTAATAACAAAATGGCAAAAATAATGATCGTGGACGATGACTTACAAGCCGCAAGCCTAGTCGAGAGGGTTGTGAAAATGTTTGGCCATCAGCCCGTTGTGGTGACCAAAAGCCGTCTTGCGATGGAAACCGCGCACACCGTTGAGCCGGAACTGTTCATCCTTGACCTGATGATGCCCGATATCAACGGCTTTGAACTTTGCACTCTCCTGCGCGCCGATCCCAAATTTTCGAACTCACCCGTCATTGTCGTCAGCGCCCTGGAGGACAAAGACAGCAAGGCAAAAGCCCTCTCGGTTGGGGTAAACGAGTACATGTCCAAGCCATTTGATATTGTTGAGTTGGGGGATAAGATTGGGGCACTACTCGCCAAAAGGAATTCGGAAACCGATGGATGACAGGGATGTACGCCTTGCCCGGGCGATGAAAAGCATGGACGGATTGTCCGTCGGTGATGCATTTGGCGAACTATTCTTTCGCCGCTCTCCCTACGAAACGAAATTTGAAGAACTTCCCGCACGCTGGGAATGGACAGACGATACCCACATGGCACTATCCATTGTTGAGATTCTAAAATCTCATGGGCACATGGCACAGGATGCTCTGGCTAAAGAGTTCGCACGCCGATACAAAAGTGACCCACATCGCGGATACGCGGGAGGCGCACACAAACTCCTGAGTTACGTAGCAAAAGGCGGAGATTGGCGCAATATCTCGCCAAAACTGTTCGGCACGGGTTCTTACGGGAATGGTTCTGCGATGCGAGTGGCGCCGGTCGGCGGTTATTTTCACGACGACCTGAAACGCGCCGCAGATGAGGCTCAACTTTCCGCTGAGGTAACGCATGCGCATCTCGAAGGAAAGGCAGGGGCAATTGCAGTTGCGGTTGCGGCGGCAATTGCATCAAACCGTCCCTGCCCGACAGGGAAGGACTTTCTGAAAGAGATACTCCCCTACATGCCGGATTGCATTACCAAAGATCGGATTAATCTTGCGATGCAGATCGCTCCGAATGCGTTGACCGAAGCAATGATCAAACTTGGAACAGGCAGTGAAGTCTCAGCGCAGGATACTGTCCCATTCTGTTTGTGGAGCGCGGCTCATCATTTGGAGAACTTCGAAGAGGCGCTTTGGTGGACGGCAAAAGGTGCGGGAGATTGCGACACAACCTGCGCCATCGTTGGAGGGATCGTTGCGCTGTCTGCACCTGAAATACCGGGGGCATGGCTGGAACGCCGCGAGCCATTGAACTAAATTCGAATTCACGATCTTGATGTACGGTACTTTTCTTATGGCAAACGCAATCGAAACCAATCAACTAACCAAACGCTTCGGCGATGTGCTCGCCGTCGACTCCATTGACCTGCGCGTGGGCACCGGGGAGATCTACGGCTTTCTGGGTCTCAACGGCGCGGGCAAGACCACAACCATCCGCGCACTGTTGGGGATGATCCGCCCGAGCGGAGGAAACGTCAAAGTGCTGGGACAGGCTCTCGGTCCCGGTGGACGCGGACCGTGGGCGCAGGTGGGGCATCTCGTCGAGAGTCCATCCGCCTATCCCGAACTGTCCGTCCGCGAAAATCTGGATATCGCTCGACGTCTCCATGCAAAACAGGACACCAAACTCGTGGACGAAATCATCGAACGACTGGCGCTCGGCTCTTACGCGGACCGGAGGGCTGGTACGCTTTCGAGCGGCAATCTCCAACGCCTGGGGCTGGCGCGCGCGTTACTGCATGATCCTGAGCTCTTACTGCTCGACGAACCCGCCAACGGACTCGACCCCGCGGGCGTGGTGGAGATCCGTGAACTTCTGCGGAGCCTGGCGCGCGACAAAGGCGTGACCATCTTCATGTCGAGTCATATTCTCACCGAAGTGGACCGGCTTGCCACACGCATCGGCATCATCCACAAGGGAAAATTGATCGAAGAACTCGACACGCAAAAACTTGAACACCTGCGCGCCAAACATCTGGAAGTGCAGGCACGCGATCTCGAAGCGGCGCAATTGTGCCTGGTCAGCGCGGGCTTCAAATTCACAACGAAAGATGGAACCATCATTCTGAGCGACCCGCACGCCATCGCCCACCCCGACTACATTGCACACATCCTCGTCAACGCCGGCACACCGCCGACGCACCTGGCAGTGATACAGCAGAATCTCGAGGAACATTTCCTGCAACTGACAGGAGACGCGCAATGAACAACTTCCCAGCCGCCCTGTTTGCCGAGATACTGAAACTGCGTCGTTCCAAAGTGCCACTCTTCACGGCGATCGGATATTCCTTTGCCCCGCTGGCAGGCGGACTCTTCATGATCATTCTAAAGAATCCCGAAGCGGCACGCGCCATGGGCTTGATCAGCGCTAAGGCACAGATCATGGTCGGCACGGCAGACTGGCCCGCCTATTTCGGCTTTCTTTCCCAAGCCGTGGCGGCAGGTGGATTGATCCTGATTTCCATCGTTACAACCTGGGTGTTCGGGCGGGAATTCTCCGATCACACCGTCAAAGATATGCTGGCTCTGCCCACTTCACGCGAAATCATTGTGACTGCAAAGTTCATCGTCGTGAGCGTTTGGGCAATTGTAGTGACCCTGCTGGTCTGTGGCGTGAGCCTGATCGTGGGAAGCCTGTTGGCGCTCCCCGGCTGGTCCACGGAACTGCTCGCATCATCGTTTGTCGGCATCATGGGTTGCACGATCCTCACACTTGTCCTGATCCCATTCGTTGCCCTGCTCGCTGGCACCGGACGCGGTTATCTTCCGCCGTTTGGCTGGATGATCCTCACCATGATGCTGGCACAATTCGCGGTAATTCTGGGCTGGGGGGACTGGTTCCCGTGGGCGATCCCGGGGCTGTTCAGCGGAATCGCAGGTCCGCGGGAGGAAGCGCTCGGCATCCATAGTTACATCGTGCTGTTCGCCACCAGCATCATCGGTTTCGTCTCTACGTATTGGTGGTGGCGTAACGCAGACCAAACGAAGTAATCCATGAGCGACACTGTTCTCACCCAGCGGTATGAAAACATTCTGGAAATCGCGCTCAACCGCCCGGAAGCCTACAATGCTTTTCATCTGGGTATGATGAAAATGCTCGCCGAAGCGCTGGCGAATGCCGCTGTGGATGACTCCATCAAAGGCGTGTTACTCACCGGCAAAGGCAAAGCCTTTTGCTCCGGCGGCGACCTGAAATGGATCAGCCAGCAATCGGAAGATGCGGGCTCGGTTTTATATCGTCTCGCGCCGCTCTTTCACATGGCGGTCACGGAGATCAGAAGGATGGGCAAGCCGGTCGTTGCCGCCATCAACGGAATCGCGGCGGGCGGAGGCTTTTCGCTGGCATTGGCGTGCGACTTCCGTGTGATGGGACAGTCGGCGATACTGCGGCAGTCATATACTTCGAATGGGTTGAGCATCGATGGCGGCGGATCCTTCGCATTGCCGAGGCTGGTCGGCTTGGCGCGCGCGATGGAGATCATGGCGTTCGACGAACCAATCACATCCGCGAAGGCGCTCGAGTGGGGACTCGCCACAAAAACGGTGCCAGACGAGGAGGTGCAGAAAGAGGCGTTGACGATGCTCCAGAGTCTGTCGAAGTCCGCGCTCCATTCCTTCGCTTGGTCCAAGAAACTGATGATCGATTCCTTCCACAACACCCTGGAAACACAACTCGAACTGGAACGCCGGGGCATCAGCGAGTGCGCCGCTCATCCCGATGGGCAGGAAGGTATCCGCGCTTTTGGGGAAAAGCGCAAGCCGTCTTTTTGACGTATGACCAAAAATCGAATCTACTCACGTTCATTCACCGTTCCGCCCGAAAGCATCGACGAGAATGGGCATGTCAACAATGTCGCCTACGTTCAGTGGATGCAGGACATCGCCGTCGAGCATTATTCCGCCATCGGTGGGATCGAGTCGCAGGGCGCCGAAGCCACATGGTTCGTGCGCGAACACAAGATCGAATATCTGCTTCCCGCATTTGCCGGG
>JBFYRY010000069.1:0-32988 GCA_041302025.1 Chloroflexota bacterium
ACAGACGACGATCTCGAAACGATGATCTCCTCCCGCCGCCAAAACCGCAAGGAAAAAACCGGCGGGTTCTGCCCGAAATGCGGCAAGCCCATCCTGTCCACCGACCGCTTCTGCCCCTCCTGCGGAAAGTCGCTTTCATAAAACCGTCACTGCGAGGCAAAGCCGAAGCAATCCCAGGTTTTCGAGGAGATTGCCGAGCCCATCAAAAGACTTGCTCGCAATGGCATAAAAGGTTATCCATTAATGAAATTTCGCATCACCCTACTCGTTCTCTTTGCCGCACTCCTCTCGGCGTGCAACTTCACGCTCGCCGAGGATGTCACTCCCCCTCCGGGCTACGTCCCGCCCACGCCGATGCCCACGCTGGGAAATCTTTTCCCGGCGCAGGCGCCTAATGTTGCCAACGGCGCGGCGATCTACGCAGAAAAATGCCAGGCATGTCACGGCGCGGCGGGCATGGGCGACGGCCCGCAAGGGATTCAACTTGGTGTGACCGTCACCGCATTCGGCCTGCCCGATATCGCGCGCGCCGCCTCCCCGGCGCAGTGGTACGAGGTGGTCACGCGCGGCAGGATGGACCGCTTCATGCCCCCGTTCTCCAGCCTCAACGACCAGCAACGCTGGGACGTAGTCGCGTACGTTGCATCACTCCACATCACACCCGAACAGGTCGAGCAGGGCAAACAACTTTTCGAAACGAACTGCGCAGACTGCCCAACCGATTTCTTTACCGACCAGGAGCAGATGGCTGAACTGACCGAGGTGGAACTGGCGCGTCTCATCACACAGGGAAACGACAAGGTCCCTGCGTTTGGGGCGAACATGACGGAGACTGAACTGTGGGCGGTTGCCGCGTACCTGCGGACTCTCTCATTCGACGCCACGCCTTTTTCCACACCCGAACCCTTCGATCAAACTCAGGGCACGCCTGTCACCGTTACCGAGACTCCCCTCCCGGCTGGGACGGTGACCCCGTCAGCCGAGGGAACGCCCATCGAAGGCACACCGCAGGCGGAGGTTACGAGTGAAGCGCCGCTTGTCGTCTCCCAGCCGGGATTCGGCAGCGTGAGCGGATCCATCGATAACCAGACCGGCTCCGACCTGCCATCCGATCTCAAAGTGACCCTGCGCGGCTTTGAGCACGGCGGCGATATGAGCGCCGGTCTGCAGGAAGTGGTGACAATCGAAGGCACGGTCAATGCAGACGGGAACTACTCGTTCCCCAACGTGGAGATCCCCGCCAACCGCATCTTCCTGGCTGATGTAACCTATGACAACGTGTCGGTGCGGTCTGAGTTCGCGATCGTCGCAGAGGGCGACACGAGCGTCACTGTGCCTCTGATCGTCATCCATGGAACAACCACCGACACATCCGCGCTTGTGATGGATGAAGTGCGGATGTTCGTCGAATACGGCGATACAGATGTTGCGGTCTATGGTGTGTACTCCTTCCGTAATACAGGCGAGAAGACCATCCTGGTAAACCTGGAAGGCGGCGCCGAGATCCCATTCATCAAGACTCCAGATGGCACGGTCTTCCAGAATTATGAAGGCATGCAAGACAGCGAGCCGTTCATCAATACCGAGACCGGTTTTGCCATTGCCCCAAGCGAAAACTCATACGGACTGGTTGTGGCTGCCAGCGCCGCCAAAGCAGAGAAGATCGACCTGTCGCAAACCTTTGCCCTGCCGGTGGGTCTGTTCACGGTCCTGTTGCCCGAAGGCACAAAGGCTGAAGACGCAGACCTTCTTACAGACCAGGGTTTGCAGACGATCCAAACCTTCAATTTCCAGGTCTACACCGCCGTGGATCTGAAGGCGGGCGAGAACGTCACATTTACGATCACCGGCACGCCAACCGAAGCGACAGCCGATGCCGGCGCCAATGCAACCGCCAACCCGAACCAGAACCTGTTGATCGGTGCGGGCGCGTTCGGCGTTGCGCTCATCCTCGCCGGCGCATGGATGTATATACGCGACCGCAAGCGTTTGAATGAAGATGATGACGATGAGGAAGACAGCGGTGCCGAATTCGACTCTTCCGAAGAAGTGATGGACGCCGTCATCGCCCTCGATGACCAGTATCGCGCAAAGAAAATATCCGATGAGGTGTATCAGAAGCGGCGTGCTGAGTTGAAGGATATTTTGAAGGGACTGATGTAAATGTCATAGCGAGGGTTGATACGCGGCACTTGCACCGTGCAAGGACAGGTGTCGCCTCGAAATCCCGAAGCAATCTCCTGCAATGGCAAAGACTGCTTCGTCCTGATAAGAACATTCGGGATGGTATCGGGAGGATCACCTCCTCGCAATGACGGACAAAACCTTATGATCACCGTCAAAAAACTGGTTAAACGCTTTGGTCTCAAGACCGTCCTGCGCGGCGTGGATTTTGAAGTCCAGCCGGGCGAGTTCGTGGCATTGCTCGGTCCGAACGGCGCGGGCAAGACCACCTTCCTGCGCATCCTGGCTTCATTGTCGCGCCCGTCCCTGGGCGAAGTGATCGTAGCCGGTCATCATCTGCCGCACGAAGCCGCGGCGGTGCGTGCGCGGCTGGGAGTGGTGTCGCATCTCCCCCTGCTCTACGGCGACCTGACCGCCGACGAGAACCTGCGTTTCTATGGGCGCATGTATAACATCGCTGATCTCGAGGCACGCATCACCGAAGTGCTGGAAATGGTCGGGCTCGAGAACCGCAGGCGCGACCTCGTACGCACATTCTCGCGCGGGATGCAGCAACGTCTCGCGATCGGGCGCGCGGTGCTCCACGACCCGGATGTGATGCTTTTCGACGAGCCGTACACCGGTCTCGACCAGGATGCCTCGTCCATGCTCGACGATGTGCTCAAGACGGTTGCCGCCACGGGGCGCACCGTGGTGATGACATCGCACGACCTCGTCCGCGCCGAAGACCTGGCAACCCGCTTCGATATCCTCTCGCGCGGGGTGATCTCGGCAACCGCCACCAAGAAACAATTGAAGAAAAGCAATTTGCTGACCTTCTACAAAGATGCGCTGGCAGGCTGACATGGCAAACAACAAAACCCGCACCTCTAATAACAAGAAAGGCAACTTCTTCAAAGCCGTCGGCGCCGTGGTCTGGAAGGATCTGCAGGCGGAGTTTCGTTCGCGTGAACTGTTCTCTGCCATGCTGGTCTTCTCCCTGCTCATCATCCTGATCTTCAACTTCGCCCTTGAACTGGACATCAAGACGCGTCAATCGGTGACGGCAGGCGTGCTCTGGGCAACCTTCGCCTTCGCCGGGACGCTGGGTCTCAACCGCTCGATGGCGATCGAGAAGGATCGCGGCTGTCTCGACGGACTCCTGCTCGCGCCGGTGGACCGCTCCGCCATTTATTTCGGCAAGGTCATCAGCAACCTGGCATTCATGCTCATCGTGGAGATCATCGTCCTGCCGGTGTACAGCGTGCTATACAACATCAACCTCTTCCAACCGGGATTGTTGCTGGTCATCCTGCTCGGCTCGATCGGATACGTAGGGGTGGGCACTTTGCTAGCCGCCATGTCGGTCCAAACGCGGACGCGCGACATCCTGCTCCCCATCCTGCTGTTCCCGGTGGTCATCCCCGTCCTGCTGGCGGCGGTCAAAGCCAGCAGTGGTTTCCTGACAGGCGCGGATTTCTCAGAGATCCTGTTGCCGATCAACCTGCTTATTGCATACGACATCATCTTCATCGCCGTGGCATTCATGGTGTTCGATAATGTCGTGGAAGAATAACCACTCACTTCACCCCCACTCCCACAGGGAGAGGAATTTTTTCAAGGAGCAATCATGCAAGATAAACCCGTAACATTGAAAGTTCTCGATATCGTTTCCATCATCCTGCTGATCGTTTCGGCGTATCTCGCCCTCGTCTTCGCACCGACCGAACAGGTGATGGGCGATGTGCAACGCGTGTTCTACTTCCACATCGGCACCGCCTGGACCGCCCTGATCGGTTTCATCCTTGCGGCAGTGTTCAGTGTGGTCTACCTCATCCAAAAGGATCTGAAATGGGACCGCCTTCAGGTCGCCGCCATCGAAGTGAGCCTGGTGTTCTTCTTCATCACCATCGTGCTCGGTTCGATCTGGGCGCGCCCCGCATGGAACACCTGGTGGACCTGGGATCCGCGCCTCACCACCGCCGCTGTCACCGAATTGATCTACATCGCCTACTTCATGCTGCGGCAGGGCATCGACGACCCCGACCGACGCGCGCGTTTTGGCGCGGTCTACGCACTCGTGGGCGGCATCAGCGCTCCGATCACTTTCTTCGCCATCCGCTTATTCCGTTCCATCCACCCGGTGGTGATCGGTTCGGCGAACGCCAACCAGGAAAAGATGGGAATGACCGCGGACATGAAAGTGGCATTCTTCTTCGCTCTCTTCGCATTCACCATCATCTTCATTGACCTGTTCTGGAACCGCATCCGCCTCGGCGACTTGCAGGAAAAGGTCGAACAACTCAAACTCAAAGTCACCCAGTAAACGGAGATACACATGTTCCTACAAACACCCACCCCTGACACATCAGGCTACATGATCGCCGGATACGCGGTCGCCTTTATCACCATGGCGCTCCATGTCGCCAGCATGTTTCTGAGGAGCCGCAACCTGAACCAAGACCTGGCAACTCTTGAGGAAATGGAGAAATCCGCCCGGGAGCAGAAGAGCCAGCCAAAGAAGGCGGCAAAAACTGTAACCAAAAAGAACGGGAAAAAGTAATCCCAAAGAACGAGAGTCCGCTATAATGGAAGCGGACTCTTTTTTTATGCGACGCGACGGAGAGACTCGGCTCGGGCGAAGACTCCTGCTTCTAATGCTGGGACTGCTCCTGGCTTTGACAGGAAGCGGTTTCGCATCCCTCTCACGAGGGTCTGCCGCGCCGCCATCCAGCCCTCCCGGACCCGACAGGTTTTCCGTCACGACCGTGGAGTACACCAAATACATCTGGTGGATGTACGACTGGGGGAAGAACAAACCCGAATGCACGATCGAGATCGACCACGAGGGGATGCCAACGCCGGGGGATGTGTATGTGGATTGCGGCGAAGATCTTTACGAGATATGGGTTGACCAGAAGCCTTGCACAGAATTGGATATAACCAGGTGTGACGGCGTGTACGTTGTCCTTGTGGATTCCCAGCCCGCCCAAAAACATATTTCCACAAAACTCCCCGCGCCGATCATCCAGGTGACGCTTGAAAACTGCGACCCGGTGTACACATCTTCGACGAGCATCTGCGAATCCGATCCCATCCTTGTGTTGACGGGTGTGGAGCCCGTGCCCGGTTACGAGATCACCGGCATCGAAGGATTGTATGAGGGACAGCCGTTCAGTTGCGGACCGGTATGCCGGTTGAAACTGCCGGTCACCGATGACGAGGGACGTGTCATCCAATTCTGGGCGTATTCCAGTTACGGCGACAGCAGTGAGGTCTTCGATGCGCTGGTACGCGTGGCTGAAACAGATGCCGGCAACCCTGACCAGACCTTCTGGTATGCGGATGTGTTGAGCAGTCAATGGGCAGGCGTGCCGGTTGCCACTTGTGTGGAGGCATGGCAGATATTGCCCCCGGTAGGCGGACCTCCCGAATGGCTGAGCACTCCCACGCAAAGTGAAGCGCTGGGCACAGAGATACCTTATAACTATCTGGCGGCAAACCTGATCCAGGGCAGGGTCGTGGACGCTTCATTCTGCGAGGACAACGGCTTGCTTCCAGACGGCGGGGCGAACAACTGCGGGATGGATGCGGCACGGACGGCAGTCACCGATTGGCAAAATCAGTTCGACAGCCTCATCCTGAACGTGGCAAAGGATTCAGGCGTCCCGGCACATTTGTTGAAGAATCTTTTTGCGAAAGAGAGTCAGTTCTGGCCCGGGATCGGCGCAAAGGAGGATGTGGGGCTGGGGCAACTGACCGAACACGGAGCAGATACCACCCTGCTTTGGAACCCGCCCTTCTTCCATCAATTCTGCCCGCTGGTGATGGATTCAGCCGAATGTGCAAAAGGATATTTACATCTTGATGAAGACCAGCAGATCTATGTGCGCCAGGCTTTGATCGCGGCGGTCAATGCGACTTGTGACAACTGCCCGTTGGGGATCGATATCGAACGCGCCAATTTCAGCATCGCCGTTTTCGCGCATGCTCTCATGGCGAACTGCGAGCAGGCTTCGCAGGTGGTGTGGAATTACAACGATGAGATGACTCCCGGTGAATTGGGCATTTCCTACGAGGATATGTGGAAATTCACATTGATCAATTACAACGCCGGGGGAGGCTGTCTCGCCAGCGCATTCGAGGATGCAAGCCAATACAACGCTCCGCTGACGTTCGAGGGCATTTCCCCATATCTTGCGCCAGCCTGCCAGGGGGCGATCGAGTACGTGAATCAGATCAGCGGACAGCAGTAAACGAACGTCAGTCTGGAAGACGCGTTCCCAGGGTACCGTTTGCGACGGGCGATCGGGAATCTTGTAGGGGAAACGAACGGCTAATCGTGCAGGTCCAGTTTCCTCAATTCATCTTCGCCAATGATCTTCACACCCAGTGATTTCGCCTTTTCAAATTTCGAGCCGGGCGCTTCGCCCAGCACCAGATAACTCGTCTTCTTGCTGACGCTGTCCGTTACCTTGCCGCCGTGGGACTCGATGAACGCCTTCGCATCGTCACGCGAGAACGTGGGTAATGTCCCTGTCACCACGAACGTCATCCCCGCCAATGCCTCCGACGTTTGACTTTCGACTTTCGACTTTCCACCCATTGGCCACATCCCCACCGCCTTCAACTTCTTCAACACCTTTTGGTTAATGGGGCGCGCAAACCAATCCACAATGGATTCGGCGATGTTCGGACCCAATCCTTCGATCTGTTGCAACTCCTCCGCGCTGGATTTGGACAACGCATCCAACTCAGGGTAGGCTGTTGCCAGATCCCCAGCCATCACCTCCCCGACACCGTGGATTCCCAACGCGGCGATCAAACGCGCCAGCGACTGACCCTTTGAGTTCTCGATGGCAGTCAACAGGTTATCGGCTTTTTTGTCCTTGAAACCTTCGAGTTCGAGCAATCGCTCCCGCTTCAAAGTATACAAATCCGCCACATCCTTGACCAAGCCTTCTTCGATCAACTGCTCCACGATCTTGATGCCCAACCCAACAATGTCCATTGCGCCGCGTGAGACAAAATGCTCGATATTCCGCACCAACTGCGCGGGACACGCAGCATTGACGCAATACCACGCCACCTCCCCTTCAAAGTGTTCCACAGGCTGGTCACACGCGGGACACTTTGTCGGCGGCTTGAATTTTTTCTCTTTACCCGAGCGCGCTTCCATCACGGGACCGATGACATAGGGAATCACCTCACCCGCACGCTTCACCAGCACCCGATCACCTACACGGATATCCTTTTCCGCGATGAAATCAAAGTTATGGAGTGTGGCATTTTTGACGACCACGCCATTAATCTCCACTGGTTCCAGCACAGCCTTGGGTGTCAGCACACCTGTCCGCCCGACTTCCACGTCAATGCCAAGCAGGGTGGTCGTCACCTCACGCGCAGGGAACTTGAACGCGATTGCGCCGCGCGGGTCTCGTCCAGAGTATCGAAGCGCTTCGCCACATCCGTCACAGGGAAACCCAGCGCCTTGAGATACTCCAAAATCTCCCACTGACTTGTCGGCACCTTCCCACCCTCCGAATGCACGATCTGATACACCAACAACGTGATCGGACGCGATGCTGTCAACTTTGGGTCAAGCTGACGCAACGCCCCCGCCGCCGTATTTCTCGGATTTTGATACGTCTTCTCGCCCGCCTCTTCAAGTTGACGGTTCAACGCCTCGAATTCCTTATTCGGGATGAACGCTTCGCCTCTCACGACCAGAACCTTCGGCACTTTGACTGATGACTGCCCACTATTCACTGGTATCTTGAGCGGAATCGCCCTTACCGTCCGCAAATTCGATGTGATATCCTCGCCCACTTCCCCGTCGCCGCGCGTCGCGCCCTGCACGAAGAGTCCATCGCGGTAATGCAGAACAACCGACAAGCCATCGATCTTCGGCTCGACCACGAACTTCACCTTCTCGACACGGTCATCAATTTTGGTGATGCGTTCCAGCCAGGCACGCGCATCGTTCGCGCCAAAGGCGTTCGCCAGCGAAAGAATGGGAGCGGGGTGACGCACCTTCTCGAAACGGTCAGCAGGCTTGGCACCGGCACGCTGCGTCGGCGAGTCGGATGTGATCCAGTCCGGGTGCTCGGATTCGATCCGCTTGAGTTCGTTCAGCAGTTTGTCATACTCCAAATCGCTGATGATGGGAGCATCCAACACGTGATATCGATGATTGTGAAAGTGGATCTCGGATTTGAGTTCTTCGTAACGGGATTTGGTGGTCATATTCTGATTATAATGTTGAAAAAGGAGAGTCGCATGAAACGATGGATACGTCCACTCTTTGTGATACTGGCTCTGGTAACGATCCTTTCCCTGACACTTTCCGCCTGTGAACTGATCGACAACGGAAACGGCGATTCAGATGACGATAATGGAAACGGGAAGAACAAGGACAAAGAGAACGGGAAGGATAAGGATAAAGACAAGGAAAATGGGATGGACAAGGAAGGCAAGATAACCATTTGCCATAAAACAGGCAGTGCAAAGAATCCCTACGTTGAGATCACCGTTTCGGATGACGCCGCAAAGGATGGACATGCAACTCACGAAAGCGATATCATCCCTGCACCTGAGGGCGGGTGTCCCGCCACAGATGCTCCGGCAAATTAATTCAGTCGTCCCATTACAGCGATTGTCAAATCGGAGAGGAAAGAAACAACAGGAGAAACCCATGATTCATAATGAAGTCATCGACACCATGATGAAGCGTCGCTCGGTCCGCAAATACACCGATCAACAGCCGACCGATGATGGCATCGAGACCATCGTCCGCGCCGGTCAGCAGGCGCCCTTCGCGTACCAATTGTGCAGTGTCATCCTGACGCGAAAAAAGAAACTGCCGTGGGGAGCGCCGCTCATGTTCACCATCTGCGTGGATATGCACCGTTTTGAAAAGATCATGGAAAAACGCGGCTGGAAAACAAAGACCAGCGACATTTCGATCATCCTTTTCGGCCTGCAGGATGCGACACTGATGGCTGAGAACATGGTCATCGCCGCCGAGAGCCTGGGGATGGGCAGTTGCTTCATCGGTGCGGCGGCATACATGGCAGAACAATTCCAGAAGAAATACAAATTGCCGAAACGAGTATATCCATTCGTCCATCTGGTGATGGGCTACCCTGCGGAGGAATTCCCGCCCCGTCCGCGCTACCCACTCGAATTCACCCTGTTCGAGGAACAATATCCGGAACTCACGGATGAAATGATCGAAAAAGCCATGCAGGTGATGGATGAAGGCTACCTGGCACAGGATTACTATCGCACCCTGAAAGGCAGGATCCGCCTGGAAGGAGACCGCAAGGAAACATTCACCTACGATAATTATTCATGGATCGAGCACATTTGCCGCAAATTGGGGCAATGGGTGTCGGACCCGAAGGATTTGCTGGATCCCCTGGCAAAGTGCGGCTTTGAGGTCACCAGGAAACGCAGGCGATCCGCCTGATCGTATATGGGAAAATAAGGGTTTGCCCATAATATAAAAGTGGCGGAGAATTCTCCGCCACCTGATTTTCATATATCGCCTGCAGGTTTTTCACTTCCAAATATGACCGTAGGAATGTTCACCTTTCAAATGTTCGCCGCGTGCAAAACGCCCAAGATTCAGCGAAGAAATATCAACCAATTTAGCGCGTCCATCCAGGATCAACTCACTCATGCACACACCCACCGCGGGCGACAATTTAAAACCCGTACCGCTGAAACCACAGGCAACATAAAACCCGTCGGGTCCAACCTTGTCCATGACCGCGCGCTGGTCGGGAGTCAAGCCATCGCGCCCCACATGCGTCGAATGGAGTGAGCCTTCCTCCATGCCGTCCATGCGCTCACAGATGCGGTCAATGGCGTGCATCACAAAATCCGGAGCCACGCGCCCCAAATCCGCCTCGGGCGCCTCACCCATACGGTTTTCATCCTCCAAAGCCACCAGTGTCAACCCGCCTTCAGGGCGGAAATACATCGAAAGCGCGTCATCGATCACCGTCGGATGCATCCCCACCTGCGGCGGACGCTTCACGAACGCCACATCATGCGTCCACGTATCGAGCGGGATTTCAACCCCAGCCAGCTTCCCAACGCGACTCGCGAATGTCCCCGCGCAATTGACGACGACCGGCGCATCAAACGACCCGCGGCTTGAATCCACACCCTGAACCTTTCCCCCGCTGACGCGTATCCCGGTCACTTCGCAATCCTGCTTCAAGAGTGTTCCGTGTGCCTTGGCATTTTCGATAAACGAATTCGTTGTCAACACCGGGTCGGCATATCCGGACTCGGGTTCGTATGCCGCCAGTTCAAAATCATCCGTCCTGATCATGGGAGCAATTCTCTTCACATCGTCTGCTGTGATCACATCGGTGATGATGCCAAGCCGCTTATGCATCGCGACGTTGGCACGCAGGTGCCCGTTCTTATCGGGAGTGACGATCTGCAAAAATCCCGTTTTATGGAATCCACAACTTGCACTGAGCGAAGACGAAGTGCCACCGATACGCTCGCGCCAGTTCCTGAAAAATTGGAAACTCTGCCACGCCAGCGCCGAATCGACTTCAATGTCGTAATGCATGCGGACGAGTCCGCTCGAGGCACCGGTCGCACCCGCACCGACAGTCTGCCGTTCGAGCATCAACACCTTCATCCCGTGTTGAGACAGATTGTACGCAACGCTTGCGCCGATCACTCCCGCGCCGATCACAATGGCATCGTAGGTTTGGTTCATGATTCACCTGAATAATGGAATGACGAGGAGTATACCATTTGCAGGGATGCCAAAGAATTGCGCTACAGAGAACACGGAACGTACAGGGAAAAACATTTTTAAATCTCCGTGCTCTCTGTGCGCTCCGTGGTGAAAGTTTTTTGAGATATACTTTCAACATGTCACGCGAACAGATCGGACTCTTCGGCGGCACCTTCGACCCGCCGCATCTCGGTCACCTCATCCTCGCATCCGAAGCCTTCTCACAACTCGACCTTGACCGCCTGTTGTGGATACTCACCCCCGAACCGCCACACAAACAGGATCAATTCATCACGTCCGTTGAACATCGGCTGGCAATGGTGCAACTCGCCATCCAGGGCAACCCCATCTTCGAACTCTCACGAATCGAACTGGACCGCCCCGGTCCGCACTACACATTGGATACGGTTGAACTGATCGCGCAACAATATCCCGACGCCGATATCACTCCCATCATCGGCGGCGACTCACTGCGCAACCTGCCCAAGTGGAACCGCCCCAGGGAACTGCTCCAGGCGTGCCACTGGGTGGGTGTGATGCACCGTCCCGGCGAGCCGGAAGATCTCGAAGCGCTGGAACGCGAATTGCCCGGGATCAGTTCCAAGGTCCATTATGTGGATGCGCCGCTTCTCGAGATCGCCTCGCGCGAGATCCGAATCCGCATTGCGGACGGGAAGCCTTTCAGGTATTATCTCCACCCTGCGGTGTACGAATACATCGGGAAGCATCATCTATATTTTCAATCCGAAACCGCAAATCCAAAATCGTAAATTGGAAATCGCAAATCCTCATGCCCCTGCTTCTTAACGCACTTTTCTCGTCCGTCGCGTTCAGCCATTTCATGGTGGACGTGTTCAATGCCAGCCGTCCCGTTTTGTTGACCTACCTCGGCTTGACCGAAACACAGATCGCCTTGATCTCGACCATCTACATCTGGGTCTCCGCGTTGACACAGCCTTTCTTCGGCTGGGTCTCCGACCGTGTGGGACCGCGCTGGCTCGCAGCTGGCGGCGTTTTATGGATGACGGTCTTTTATTCGTGCGCCATCTATATACCGGGGACATGGGGATTGCTGTGTCTGATCGTCGCCGCGCTCGGCTCTTCCTCCTTTCATCCTGTTGGCACCGTCCAGGCCACCCTGCAGGGACGGAACCACCTCGCCGGGCGCGAGACAACCGCCGCCTCGTTATTCTTCATGGCAGGGCAGTTGGGACATTTCATCGGTCCCGTCATTACCGGGCTGATCCTTGCCCGCCTGGGATTGCCTGCCATGCTCATCCTGCCTGTTGTTTCCATCCCGATCGGATTCGCTCTCGCCCATCAATTGCGTCATAACCACCCTCATCCCAAAGCCGAACACGGGGATGGAAAGATCAAACTGCAAGCCGCCTGGAGTTTTGTCATCCTGCTTGCAATTGTGGCGACACTACAATCATGGTCGCAGTCGAACATGATCAACTTCTTCCCGAAATATCTCAAGGATATGGGCATGAACGCATCCACGTATGGAAACATAGCGGGTTTGTTCATGGGCGGCTCGGCATTGGGTAACGTGATCGGGGGATATTATGGCGACAAGTTCGCCAAGAGAAAGGTTGCGGCGCTCGCATTGTTACTTGCCGCTTTTCCCATCTTCATCATAAGCCAGATCGGCTGGTCGCCGTGGCTGTACCTGTTGATCCCGCTGGCAGGCGCATGCACGGGATCGGTACACAGCATCATGGTGGTGCTCGCGCAACGCATCATCACCGGCGGCATGGCGCTGGCTTCGGGATTGATCCTTGGCTTTATCTTCTCCTCCGGCGCGCTGGGCATGTTACTGACGGGTCCGCTGGCAGAAACGTACGGTTTCCCCGTGGTATTGATGATGACAACAGGACTTGTTCTGCTCGCCTCCCCGCTGGCGCTGATGCTGAAAGAAAAGACTGCATAGCCCCGAATTAAAGAACTCGCCTTACACCCACCGTCCCGAAGTCTCTCTCAGTTCGGGCTTGTTGATCGCCCAAACCTTCGGGACGATGCGTAACATAAGCAAAAAAGAAGTCCTTTGGCGCGAAACCAAAGGACTTCTTTTATTTCACTCGTTCACATCACCCAACTATTTTCCACCGCGCCCCATTGCATCCATTACGGCAACAGAAGCGATCTGCACGATGGCATTGACATCGTCGCCCGTTTGCAGGACGTGCACCGGCGCGCCCATGCCCAACAGGATGGGACCGATCGCCTTGGCATTGCCGAGGCGTGCCATCAGTTTATAGGCAATGTTCGCAGACTCAAGCGACGGGAAGACCAGCACATTCGCATCCTTCACAGTGCTGAACGGATAGCGCTCATCCACGATCTCGGGCACAACGGCGGTATCGGCTTGCATTTCACCATCCACCACCAGGTCGGGGCGGCGTGCCTTCACCAACTGCACAGCCTTGCTCACCTTTTCCGAAAGCGGATGCGGCGTGGAACCGAAGTTCGAGAAGGATAGGAACGCCACGCGCGGCTCGATCTCCAGTTTCCTGGCATAATCCGCCGCGAGGCAGGCGATCTCGGCAAGATCTTCGGAGGTCGGGTCGATATTGACAGTGGCATCGGTGAAGAGATATACGCGGTCATCCACAATCATGATGTACACGCCTGCGGCACGGGCGGTCTCTTTTGCAGTGTGGTGGATGCGCAACGCGGGGCGGATCACATCCGGGTATTCATAGGTCAATCCCGAAATGAAGGCATCCGCATCGCCCATCTTCACCATCATGGAACCCAGAATATTCACATCACGAACACGTTTCGCCGCGATCGCTGAAGTAACGCCTTTTCGGGCGCGTATCTCGTGATATGCCTGGGTATATTTTTCCATCTTCTCGAAATTGGATGGGTCGACGATCTCAGGTTTGTAATCCAGTGACAGCGACTGGATATGTCCCTGAATGACATCCGGATTGCCGATCAGGATGGGTGTGGCGATTCCCTCCTCCACGATCTGGTAGGCGGCGCGCACCACTTTCTGTTCTTCACCCTCCGCAAACACAACGCGCTTCTTTCCGCCCGAGGCGCGCGCTTGATGCTGGAAGAAGTAACGGATCTGCTCGCCCTTACCCTGGCGATACGCAAGCTGTTCGCGATATTCATCGATATCGATGGGCTTGCGCGCCATACCGGTCTTCATCGCCGTTTCAGCAACGGCGGGCGACTCCCACAACAACACACGCGGATCGAGCGGCTTGGGGATGATATATTCGCGCCCAAACTTGATGCTCTCGCCGCCATACGCGCGAATGACAGAATCCGGCACATCTTCCTTCGCCAGCGCCGCCAGCGCCTTCGACGCCGCAAACTTCATCTCCTCGTTGATCTGTCTGGCGCGCACATCCAGCGCGCCGCGGAAGATGAACGGGAAACCCAACACATTATTCACCTGGTTGGCATAATCGGAGCGCCCGGTGGCAATGATCACATCCTTGCGGGCTTCCTTCGCCAGTTCGGGTTTGATCTCAGGGTCAGGATTCGCCATCGCAAAGATGATCGGGTCGTTTGCCATCGTTTTGACCATCTCCGGGGAGAGTACATTCGCCACCGAGAGACCATAGAACACATCCGCGCCCTGGACGGCGTCGGCAAGCGTGCGGTGGCCCTTGTCATCCACAGCCAAGCGGTCTTTATACTTGTTCATACCAACGGTGCGTCCCTTGTACACAACGCCCTTGGTATCCACCAGCATGATGTTTTCACGTTTCACGCCCCAACTGATTGCCAGTTCCGCGCACGAGATCGCCGAAGCACCTGCGCCAGAAATCACCAGCCGAATCTCGCTGTGTTTCTTGCCCACGATCTCCAGGGCATTCGCCAGACCGGCGGACGAAATGATCGCCGTGCCATGCTGGTCATCATGAAACACAGGAATATCCAGCATTCCCTTAAGCGTCTCTTCAATATAAAAGCACTCCGGCGCCTTGATATCTTCGAGATTGATACCGCCAAAGGTCGGGGAGATCGCCGCCACCACTTTGATGATCTCATCCGAGTCGTGCGAATTGACCTCAATATCGAACACGTCGATATCGGCGAACTTCTTGAACAGCACACCCTTCCCCTCCATCACGGGTTTGCCTGCCAACGCTCCGCGGTCACCCAATCCCAGGATTGCCGTACCGTTCGAGATCACTGCCACCAGGTTGCCTTTCGAAGTATATTCGTAGGCCATTGCCGGGTCTTTTTCGATCTCCAGAACCGGTTCGGCAACACCGGGCGAATACGCCAGGCTTAGGTCCCTTTGGGTATCCATGGGCTTGGTCGGTACAACCGCAATCTTGCCGGGTTTACCTTTCAAACGATGATATTCAAGTGCGTCTTCACGTGTAAGCTTAGCCATAGAGCCTCCAGTTAATGTGATTAATCCGATTATTCCATGACTTTTCTCATTCACCTAGTTCCATTTGTCATGATTTTTTCAATGCGATTGCTCCCCGACGCAATGAAAAAAACATGTTAACAAGTATTAAAATTCATGTATAATTGCATTAATCCGCAAGGATCTGAAAAAGACAATTCCGCCGCACCTGCGGCACCTGGCTAATCAACTCTGGAAATCAGCAAGAACCTCCCCCAATACTGGGAGTTACTTTGTGAAGTCGATTTAGGATAGTTTGAACAATAACTGGACTTCGCCCCCCCGACCGTTTCACCAACCGTGACCTGTAGACTTGGTCGCGAGGTTTAACCTTATCTCCCGCACGCTTCCCGCGGGACCTAAGCCTGGTCAACCCACCCAGAATTTGATCTCAGCCGAGGTGCCGCCCTGGACGGTACCTTCGGCTGTTTGATTTTAAAGATGCAGAAAATAACCGCCATTGAAGCGCAGAAAAAAACTCCAAATCGGGTAAACATTTACCTTGATGGAGAATTCGCCTTCGGGCTGGCTCGCATCGTCGCCGCGTGGCTGAGAGTCGGCCAGGAGTTGGACGAAGAAAAAATTAAACGGTTGCAGATTGAGGATACGCGAGAACGTGCCGTCCAGCAGGCAATGATCTTCCTCAGTTACCGCGCCCGGTCCGAATCCGAGATCCGGCAAAATCTCCGCAAGCACGAGATCCCCGAAGAGGTCATCGAGCAGACGCTCAACCGGCTGAGGCAGGATGGTCTTGCGAACGACGGACAATTTGCCCAGGCGTGGGTCGAAAACCGGAGCACGTTCCGCCCGCGCAGTCGCCGCATGATGGCGCTGGAGTTAAAACAAAAAGGATTGAATGAGGAGGCTGTCACATCTGCCGTCGAAGAGGTGGATGATGAAGCCCTTGCGTATGAAGCGGCTCAAAGAAGAACGCCAAGGATGAAAGACCTGGAATGGATCGAATTCCGAAAAAAACTTTCCGGGTTTCTCGCACGTCGTGGATTTTCCTACTCCGTGATCGCGCCCGTGGTCACTCGAATTTGGAACGAAACGCACAGGAATGAACATCACTTCGAAGAAGAGGATTCAACATGAACCCAATCGTTATTTTAATAAGCATGCTGGCCCTGGTTGTGGGTGTTGCCGCCGGTTACTATTACCACCGTTACCAGGCAGAGAAAGCCCACAGGAACCAGCAGGACAAGGCTGAGAATATTCTCAAGGGCGCAAATGAACAGGCGCGCCTGATCGAAAGCCAGGCGCGCGATAATGCCACCAAGATCGTGCAAGCCGCCGAAGCCGAGATCAAGGAACGCCGTATCGAACTGAACAGGGAAACCGACCGCCTCGACAAGCGCCGCTCCGAACTCGACAGCCGCGTGGACAAACTCGAACAGCGCGAACAGAATCTCAACAAACGCCAATCCACGGTGGATCGAAAAGCCAACGAGATCGAAAAACTGCACGAAGACCAGGTGAAACGACTCGAACAGATCGCGCAGATGACGCAGGATGACGCAAAGAAAGATTTGTTCGCCGCCGTCGAAAAGGAAGCGCGCGGCGACATGGCACGCATCATCCGCCAGATCGAAGCGGAGGCGCGCGAACAGGGCGAGAAACGCGCCCGCAAACTGATCGCCGACGCCATCCAGCGCGTGGCATCCGAGCATGTGGCAGAAGTGACCCGTGCCGTGGTTACATTGCCCAGCGAGGAAATGAAGGGACGCATCGTTGGACGCAACGGGCGCAATATCAAAGCCTTCGAACAAGCCGCCGGTGTGGATGTTATCGTGGACGACACTCCCGATTCGGTCACCGTTTCCTGTTTCGACTCGGTCCGGCGCGAGATCGGCCGCCGCGCCCTCGCCAAACTGATCCTCGACGGACGCATCCATCCCGCTCACATCGAAAAGATCGTGGAAGATGAAACGCGCGCAGTCGAAAAGATCATCAATGAATCCGGCGAACAAGCCGCCTATGAAGCTAATATCACGGGCTTGCATCCCGAAGTCATGCGTATGATGGGACGGTTGAAATTCCGCACATCCTACGGGCAGAACCAGCTCGCCCACGCGGTGGAAGTCTCCAAACTGGCAGGTGTCCTGGCCGCCGAGATCGGCGCCAATGTCGAGGTCTCCAAGCAGTCCGGTTTCCTGCACGATATCGGCAAAGCCATGGACCACAACCAGGAAGGCACACACGCCAAACTGGGCGCGGAATTCTGCCGCCGTTACGGCGTGAACTCCACGGTGGTAAACGCCATCGAATCCCATCACCATGAAGTGGACCAACTCACCGTGGAAGCGGTCATCGCCGAAGCCGCAGACGCCATCTCGGGTGCGCGTCCCGGCGCGCGCCGTGAGGATATCGAAGCCTATATCAAACGCATCCGCACACTCGAAGAGATGTCCATGTCGTTCGAAGGTGTGCAACAAGCCTTCGCCATCCAGGCGGGACGCGAAGTACGCATCATCGTCAAGCCCGAAGCGATCGACGATCTTGCCTCCGCGCGGCTGGCGCGCGATGTGGCAAAGAAGATCGAAGAGACCATGCAATACCCCGGTCAGATCCGGGTCACGGTCATCCGCGAAACGCGCACGACCGAGATCGCAAAATAAGCACTTTCAATATCTATCAGCAGGCGGCAGAGCATCACACGATCGTGTGATGCTCTGCCGCTTGCAATATCGGTCAAACAGGGGTGAAATCCGGGCCTGCGCATCTGGCAGGGACGTTGCAACATTACCCCAATTCCTTCATCGGGTAGTAAAATTTTTTACCACAGCACATGAAAACTTCTTCCCCGCCCGCCCGCCGTACACCTTCGCAGAAACGTCTGCACGAAAGCCAGGATCGGTACCGCGATATCTTCGAGAATTCCGCCACTGCAATCTGGGATGAGGATTTCTCGCAGGTCGAAGCGGAGGTGGATAAACTGCGAAAAAATGGGGTGACCGATTTCCGCAGTTACATCAAGGAACACCCTGAATTTTTGGAGCAGGCTGTAAGGCTGGTTGATATCCTTGATGCGAACGAAGCGATGCTCAGGCTGTACGGCGCCAAAGAAAAAGCGGAAGTGCTGGGCAACCTGGAAAAGTTCATATCCCCCGAAAATTTTGAAGATGAACTGGTCGCCTTTGCTGAAGGCAGAAAATATTTCGAGAGGGAGATCGTCGACCAGACCCTGCAGGGAGAACAACTTCACCTGCTGTTGACAGTTACATACTACCTGGACTCTGCGGGTCATCACAAGGCGCTGGTACAGATAACCGATATCACCGCCCGCAAACAGGCGGAAAACGATCTGCGCAGCCAGAACGAATACCTTGCCCTGCTCAATGAAATGAATCGCGCCATCCTGGTCTCAGATGACTACGACGCGATCATCCGCAATCTGGCAGTCAAATTGAAACAGGTCATGAATGCCGACGATTGTTACATCCTGCGCTGGGACGAGGAAAAAAAGACATCCATTCCAGCAGCCACCACGGCGGTATTGGATTTCCCATTTACCGAATCTGATGTCTCTGAAAAGGAACTGGTCCTTACATCCGCCATCCTGCGAGCCGCAAGATTGGTTGCCATTGAGGATGTATTGCATTCGCCACTGATTCCCGCAGAGATTGCCAGGAAATACCCGGCCAGGTCCATTATTGGCATTCCCCTGATCGCCGGCGACAGGAAACTCGGTGTGACGATCATAGCCTTCAATACATTCCACACCTTCACAAAAGAGGAAACGGAACGTGCGGAACATGCAGGCAACCAGGTGGCAGTGGCGCTCCTCGATCTTCAACAACACCTTGAAATTCAACGCCGCCTAAAAGAAAGCACCGCCCTTACCGAGATCAGCCGTGCATTAAGCCAGACCGAGCGTGTTGGCACCGACCAGGTATTGCAACTGATCGTCGATTCAGCCCGCGACCTGATCGGACAGGCGGAGGAAAGCGTCATCCATCTCCTCGATATGGAGGCGGATGCGCTCATCCCCCGGGCAATCTCCGGGTTCGCTTCGGGGACAAAAGCGTCCGAACGTCCCAGCATCGGCTTGAAAGAAGGGGTTGCCGGGCACGTGATTGCCACCGGAAAAACGATCAACATCGGCGATATTAATGCCAGCCCGCTGTATGTTCACAAGGAGGCATCCCCCAGGTATAGTTCCCTGCTGGTGGCTCCCGTGCAAAGCGGAGGCAGACCCATCGGGACGATCAGCGTACAAAGCAACAAACCCAACGCCTTCTCATCAGGCGATGCGGCCCTTCTGGATACGCTCAGTATTCAAGCCGCAATCGCTCTCGAGAATACCCGGTTATTCGAGGCAACACGGCAAAGCCTGAAAGAGATCAATGCCCTTTACCAGACGGGTCAGGGACTGGCATCCTCCCTCGATAACGATGAACTCATCAAGAATGTTGTGAACCTGTTGCATCAGAACTTTGGCTACTATCATGTGCAGATCTACCTACTTGACCCCGAAAACGGTGATGCGGTATTGAAAAGCGGAAGCGGCGAAACAGGCGCCCGCATGCTGGAGGCAAAGACCCGATTACCCAGGGGCACCGGCATCGTCAGCCACGTGGTCGAGACGGCGCTTCCTTTTGTCTCCAACAACGTCAACAGTATCGTATTCTTTTACCGCAACCCGCTCCTGCCGGATACGCAATCGGAAATGACCGTGCCCATCAAGGTGGATGGCAGGGTCGTAGGCGTCATTGATGTCCAGGAAAAGCCCCCCAACAAATTGACGGACAACGACCTGCAATTGACCGTCGCCGTGGCAGGCCAATTGTCAGTATCGTTGCAAAGAGCCAGTCTCTATTCGAATTTACAAACCGCCCTCCAGCAGGAACAGACTGTCCGTTCGCAACTGATTCAAAGCGAACGGCTGGCGCTGGTCGGCCGCCTGCTCGCATCCGTCTCGCATGAACTGAACAACCCCCTGCAAGCCATCCAGAACGCCCTTTTCCTCCTCAAGGATGAAGAACGTCTCTCCGCTCAAGGCAAACAGGACCTGGATGTCATCCTATCCGAAGCCGAACGCATGGCATCGCTCATCGAACGCCTGCGAAGCGCCTATCGTCCGGGGCGCGTCAAAGACTTCCGCCCGGTCGAACTCAACAGCGTGATCGAGGATGTCCACACGTTGATCTCCACGCACATGCGGCAAAAACAGATTGCCTTTGAATTCCACCCCAAGCCTGACCTGCCGCCCATTTCAGGGATGTCTGACCAGATGCGGCAGGTGGTGCTGAACCTGTTCCTCAACGCGATCGATGCGATGAAACCAGGCGGACGCCTCATTGTCTGGACCCAAAGCCTGGTCCCGCAAAATGAAGTTCTTCTCACCGTGAAGGATACCGGTCCCGGTATCGACCCGGAGATCCTGCCAAAGATCTTCGATGCCTTTATCACAGGCAAACAGACCGGCACCGGACTCGGCCTGACCATTACACGCGACATCATCGAACAACACTTTGGGCGCATCGAAGCGGAAAACGACCCGGAAGGCGGAGCCATTTTCAAGGTCTGGCTGTCTGTTGACGGGAAAGGACGGGCATGAGCACACAAGGTCACATTCTGATCGTCGATGATGAAGCCAGCCTGCGCCAGACGATGGCGCGCATCCTGCAACGCGCGGGGTATGAAGTTACCACGGCGGCGGGCGGGAATGAAGCCGTTGCGCTCGTTTCGGAACATTCCTTCGACCTGGTCTATTCGGACATCCGCATGCCCGATTTGAGTGGACTGGATTTCATCAAGATCGTCCACGAAAAATTCCCGGACCTGCCGGTGGTGCTGTTCACCGCGCAACCCGACCTGAACTCGGCTGTGGAGGCGGTGAGGAGCGGGGCAGCCGATTATTTATTGAAGCCGCTCAAGCCCCAGGCTGTGATCGACCGCACCCATTCCATTCTGGAGAAGAACCAGATGGAACGGCGCAAGCGCGAGATACAACGTCAGATCGAGGCTTTGCAGGCGGAGTTGAACGCGTTTGAAAAAAGCAACGGGGAGGAAACAGGCGCATCGAAACCGGAACAGGTCCCAGCTTCGAATGACCGCTTTGTCCGGTTGGGCGGGCTGTCTTTGGATCTGTATTCCCGCCGCGCGACAATGGAAAACCGGGCTGTGAACATCCCTCCCACATCCTTCGATTATTTGCTGGCGCTGGTGCGTCATTCCCCCAATGTGGTGGGGTATCAAACGCTGGTTTCCGAAGCGCAGGGTTATGAAGCGGATATGCGCGAGGCGCAGGAGTTGACGAAGTGGCACATCCATCATATCCGTCAGGCGATCGAGCCTGATCCGCGCAAGCCTGTGTATGTGATCAATGTGCGCGGGGCGGGGTACCGGCTGGTAACGGGGTAGCATCAGCGCGGGACAGCCTGACAATTCCGCAAAGACCGCCAACTTTTCCCAACTTTTTCCAATTTATCCTATCGTTTCGCATGGGGGATTTCGTGCAAAATAGTGTCATGGAAAACAAGTGGTTTCAGCCACAGGCGGGATTGAGGCGCTCCAGCATGTGGAAGACCGGGCGGCGGACATTTTGATCACAGACATGATGATGCCCGAGATGACCGGCATGGAACTGATCGAAAAATTGAACGAGCATCCATCCACATCCCCCGCTGTGATCTTTATGCTGACGGCGCATAACGTGGAAGGGGTAAGGGAGATCGCCCAGCGCTTGAAGGTAAGACAGGTGATCTCGAAGCCTGTGCATCCCGAATGGATCTTCCAACTCATTTCACAGACGGTCGATGAGATACGACAGTCAAAACCCGCCGGTTCCAAACCCGGATCGCAGGCACAGGCTGATATGAACCCGGGCAGGGATCGGATACAGGAAGTGCTGACCGTTGACCAGTTGCTTTGGGAAGTGGCGAAGAAATTCCAGCCGCAGGCGGGTATCAAGGACCAATTGCTTGTCATCGGCAAGACCGATCCCAGTTCGAAAGTTCGGGGGGATGCGATGCAGTTACGGCAGGCACTGCGCACGCTCGTGTGGAGCGCCATCCAGAACACCCCCAAGGGCGGATCGGTGATCCTTTCCTCGGAAAACGGTTCGGACAGGGTCAGGATATTTGTCCGGGATACCGGCTACGGCGATAACGGCAATACGGAGAACGAGTCCATTGACCAGGATCTGGAGACTGTGAACGCCATCGCCGAGGAACACGGCGGCGATGTAACCGTTGAAAGCGAAGCTGGGAAGGGCACGTGTTTCACTTTGAGCCTTCCGCTCATTCGATCAAACATTCTTTTGGCAGGGAATAAAACATCCGCAGGAATTGAAGTCCATTCTTGATTTATGCATGGAGAAGGAAGACATCTCGATTGTATTCACATGGTTCAAGTCAAGTTTGGATGGAAACACATCATATTTTTAAAAAGTCAATTTTCATTGGCTGAATAAGAACCATAACCAAGGAGATCAAAAATGAAACAAATCATGTTCAAAATCATCACAGCCCTTTTAGTCATCGCGACGTTATTGCCTCTCGCGGCATGTGCGCCCCAAGCCAAGTCCTACACAATTGGGGTTGTCAGCCCGGCGGCTTCGATGGAACCGGTTTTGCAAGGTTTCAAGGAAGGCATGGCGGAAAAAGGATTCGTCGAGGGAGAAAATGTCACCTACATCTACAATGGTCCGCTGGGAGCCGATGCCGCGACACTTGAAGCGGAAGTACAGAGTTTCGTGGATGCAAAAGTGGACTTAATTCTGGCACTGGCAACACCCGGAACAGTGGCCGCACAAAAAGTGACCGCCGGTACAGGAGTTCCGGTTGTCTTCACCCCCATCAGTGATCCCCTGGGCGCCGGTTTTGTGGATGCGCGCGGACTGCTGTTGGACACTGCCGCCAAACTGGGCGTTGAGGTGATAACCCCCGAAGTCGCCAATGCGGATGAAATCCCCGCTGTGATCGCCGCCATGCCGGAAGACATCGATGCCATCTTCTGCATGTCTGACTCCATGATCCTCTCGAAGGTGGCTGATTTTGTCGCGGCAGGGAACGAGCGGAAAATACCCGTGACCGCTGTGAGCCGCCCGCATGTGGAAGCCGGTACGCTCATGGGATTTGGCAGTGAGTTCATCACGGTCGGCAAACAGACCGCCGGTTTGGCGGCTCAGATTCTGAATGGGGCGGACCCGGCTACATTGCCAGTAGAGGAATCGGAATATTTCCTCTTCCTCAATCAAAAAACCGCCGACCTGCTGGGAATCACCCTGACAGATGAAGCGCTCAAAGCCGCGGCGGGAATCATACGTTAGATCGTAAAACATGGACCAGGCGAGGGCTGTTCCCCTGCCCTCGCCTGGTTCCCTTGGTAAAGCGTTCGTAAATATTTGTCTGGAGCAAAACCATCAGACGGATATGTAACCTGGAGAGTGTTTCATGCATGACATCGAGAACAAAACCACAACCAGTAAGGCAAAGCCGGAAGGTTTATTCCGCCGGTTTTGGACAGGCAGTCTTCGCAGGCAGTTGACCACCAGCTTTTTGCTGGTGGCAGTCATCCCATTAATTGTCACGGCTGCGGTCGTATCATATCGTTCGTTCTCCACCCAGGCTCCCCTGGCTTTGGAAACGCAAAGCCAGATTGCGAAGCGTGTAGCGGAGCAGGTAAGCAGCTTCATTCTGGAACGCGAACTCGAGTTACAGATCCTTATCGAGGCGGGCGACCTGGGGAACTTGAACCGCGAAGAGCAGACTGCAGTCTTGAAAAACCTGCTCTCGACACAGGGAGTGTACGATGAACTGATACTGGTGGATGGGAATGGGCGGGAGGTCATTTATGCCTCCCGTTTGGAGGTAGTCACCTCTGATACATTTGGTTCTCGAAAGGGGAAGGATGAATATGAACGCCCCAAGGAAACGGGGCAAACCTACTATGGTCCCGTCTCTTTCAGTGATGTGACCGGACAGCCCTTCCAGATCATCTCCGTCCCGATCTATGACCTGAATTCCGGGAGATTGAGATACGTCCTCGTCGCCAATTTTCGGTTCAAGACCGTCTGGGATCTGATGGCTCAGGCGGACGTGGTGGGCAACGGCATCGTTTATCTTGTTGACAATTCGAACCGGGTGGTTGCACATGCCAATCCCTCGATCGCTTTACAACAACGGGCGGTGAGTTTACCCGCTGAAAATAGTTTCACAACGGGCTTGGACGGCGAACCTGTGGCCATGGCACTGGAACCGATCACGCTAAACGAACAAACCTTCACGGTGGTGGCTGAACAACCCAGGTCGGAGGCTCTAGCCCTGCCGACAAACAACGTAATTATTTCAATTATTATCACCCTGGGAATGGCTTTATTGGCGGCATTTATCGGTATTGGTATCGCCAATTTCATCACCAACCCAATCGGAAAACTGTCTGAAGCGGCTCAAACGCTCAGTCAGGGTAATTTTTCCCAGCCGGTCGTGGTCGAACGCCAGGATGAAATCGGCAACCTGGCAAAGGCATTCAACTCCATGGCTGTCCAGTTGCAGGGTACTCTGCAAGGACTGGAACAACGCGTCGCCGAGCGCACCAAGGCATTGGAAACATCAGCCGAAGTTTCACGCCGTCTGGCTTCCATCCTTGACCCGCGTCAACTGGCAAGCGCAGTGGTGAACGAAATACGCAATGCGTATGACTACTATTACGCCCAGATCTATCTGTTCGATGAAGCAGGCGAGAATCTTGTATTGACAGCCGGTACAGGTGAAGCAGGCGCGGCGATGATGAAACGCGGACACTCGCTCCCGAAAGGGCGCGGTCTGGTGGGGCGCGCGGCGGAAACGAAAGAATCCATCCTGGTATCCGATACTTCCCAGGACCCGAACTGGCTTCCAAATGACCTGCTCCCCGATACCAAAGCGGAAGCCGCCATCCCGATCGCCATCGGTGATCAGGTGTTGGGCGTGTTGGATGTGCAGGACGATTTAACGAACGACATCAACCCCGCTGACATTACCCTGCTCGAATCGCTCGCCAATCAGGTGGCTATCTCACTCCAAAATGCGCGGTCATACGTGAAAGCGGAAACCGCCCTGCAGGAAGCCAAGTCACTGGTCGATAACGCCCCGGAAGCCATCCTGATCATCGATGCAGAGACGGGATTGTTCTCAAACCCGAACGAAAATGCCCTGAAATTGTTTGGTTTGTCGCACGAGGAGATGGCTAAGACCGGACCCATACAGACAAGTCTGCTAACGCAACCGGATGGAAGCAAGTCAGCCGAAAAAGCACGCGAAAAGATCAACGAGACCATCAAAGGCGGTACACCAATCTTTGAATGGACGCTCCTCAATAAACAAGGACAGGAAGTCCTGTGCGAGGTTCGTCTCGTGCGTATGCCCGGTGATAAGCCTCGCGCACGTGCCTCCATTACCGACATTACTGAGCGCAAACGCCTGCAAGAATTCACCGCCTCGCGCGCCCGCCAGCAGGAAGCGATCAACACGATTACACAGAGAATCCAGTCCGCGACCACCATTGAAGAAGCCATGCAGGTCGCCGCCCGCGAGTTGGGGCAGGCGCTGGGCAAGCGGCAGACATTGGTTGAGCTGGAGCCGTCCGCTTTGGGTGGCAAGAGCCAAGTCGATGCGTGATAACGAAGAAATCATAATAAATAAGTTCAAGCAGCTTCCCCGGCGAATTGATTGAAAGGAATACCAATATGTTTAATAAATTATTCAGCAAAGGTGAGTTACGAACAGAGCGCCCACCACGCCTATTCGACTTCCGGGACTGGTTAACAAAGGCACATCCCAGCATTCAGGATTCTGGCGAACGGCGGGCAGCGAGCTTGGCTGCCTCTTTCCTCCTGGTGATCATCATCTTCACTTTTATTGGCGGGTTTGCGCGAGCTGCAAACATGGGCCTGATCGCAGGCTTTTCGGGACCCATTGGGATCTCGCTTATTCCTGTTTTGTTAGCCTATGGGCTGGCGAGAACAAAATGGTATCGGGCAGGAATATTTATCTTTGCACTCGGATTCAGTTCCCTGGCCTATGTGAGCATGATTTTAGAGGGCAGGCAGGCAAATTTCGGCAACCTGATTTTTATCTATGTCCCACTTAGCCTGATCGTTGTGAGCGCACTTGTTTCAGCTTGGGCAACTTTCCTTTTGTTGGGGTTAAATGTTGGCGCCTTATGGATAACCACATCGTTTGTGATATCTTATCAGCCCGATGGGCTGGTTGTATTGATCGGTTTGATGACAACCACCGGTTTGGTGCTGATCGTTCTGTCAAATTTCCAAAAAAACCTTGAACGATCCCGGTTGGATGAGTTAAAGCAGATCAACAAGGAATTGGACAGCGCCAGGATCGATCTCGAACAGCGTGTTGTCGCCCGCACCAAAGACCTTGCGACAGTGGCAGAAGTGGGTACCGCCACAGCCACCATTTTGGAAACCGATAAACTTTTACAGGAAGTAGTGGACCTGACCAAGGAACGCTTCAGCCTGTACCACTCTCACATTTACCTGCTCGATGAGCAAGCCCGGCTTCTGGTGCTGACAACAGGCGCAGGCGAAGCGGGACGCGTCATGGTTGCGGAGGGACGCTCTATCCCGCTCGACCGTGAACAATCACTGGTAGCCCGCGCCGCCCGCGAACGCCGAGGCGTTACCGTGAACGATGTGACACAGGCGCCGGATTTCCTGCCCAATCCGCTTCTTCCTGATACACGCTCTGAACTCGCAGTCCCCATGATGGTCGGCGGTAACGTGATCGGCGTGTTCGATATTCAGTCCGAGCAGGTCGGGCGCTTCACAGAATCAGATGTCACCATCCAGACCACGCTCGCCGCACAGTTGGCAGTTTCCATTCAAAACGTGCGTTCATTCGAACAATCCCGGAGGCAGGCGGAGCTGCAATCGCTGGTCAACGTGATCGGCAGTCGCATCCAGCGTACCACCTCCATCGAAGAGACGCTTCAGACCGCCATCCGCGAACTGGGAACAGCCATCGGCGCCTCCCGCGTGAAAGCGAAGATCGGTCGCTCGAATGGTGACAAGTAGATAGGAACAGTGATATGAATAATTCTTTATCTCCCAACCCAACCAACCGGACTATGCAGGAAGAACCTATCAACGGGCAGCGTGTATTTTGGGCATCCATCATCTTTACCGCTGTTGCCCTCATATCCTTTGTGTTTTCCTTCTTCCTGATCGGCAGGTCACCGGTCTGGCAGTCTTACGTAATCACAGCCATCACAGCCGTTGCTTTGGTTGTGGATGTATTTGCCGTCATACTCGTCCGGCGTGGTCGGCTGGAGCAGGGATTGAAATACCTGTTCTGGTCTACGCTGTTCACAGTACCGCCGAACGCATTGTTGGTCACCAATACCACCCCAGTTCTGATCGCCATGGTTTTGACCGTTGGGGGCATCCATCTTTTCTACCTGCAACCGCGATCGTGGCGTAAGAGGTATCAATTCGCGCCCATTGTCGCCTCGGTTTTGATGGCGCTGGTTGAGGTGTTCCCGCCGTCCTTTCGGTTGGATGTAACCGGCGCAGGCACAGGTACCACATCCAGTTATTTTGGACCGTTCATCCTGGTATTTCTGGTTATAAGTTTGGTCGCGCTGGTTGTGCGCCAGGCATGGGGCGGTAACATCCGCGTCAAGCTGGTCACTTCGTTTACCGTGATCGCCTTGATCTCGGTGGCAATCGTGGGAACGGTTGTATACATCAGCTACCGAAACCAGGTGCGTGAAGATATCCGCCAACGTCTGTTGAATATTGTAACCATTACCGCCTTGCGACTGGATGGTGATTTGCACGCCACCCTTCAAACCCCGGATGATATGCAAACAGAAGCCTACCGGCAAATGATGGCGGAAGGTGATGAGCTTATTGCAACCGACCCCGACCTGATATTTTCCTATACCATGCGTAAGAATGAGCAAGGTCAGATCTATTTTGTTATCGATTCGCGTCGGGCAGATGACACCGAACGCGATGCCATTGGAACGACTTATGATGAAGCCAGTGAAACGCTGCAAGCCCTTTTCAATGCGCCTGACCATCCAATCGTTGAGGAAGAGATATATACGGATAAATATGGCTCGGTTCTTTCCGCTTTTGCTCCATTTTATCGAGCAGATGGGTCGCTGGAAGGGATTTTTGGTATCGATATTGCCGCCGACGTAGTCATTGCCCAGGAACGGGCAGTGCTCTTCCTGATCCTTGGAACGACCCTGGGTACGATGGTCCTCGTCACCCTGATCGGTCTATGGTTGGGAAACCTGTTCGTTGGACCAGTCATCAATTTGTCCACTGTTGCCAAAAAGATCGCCGATGGTGATCTGAACGCACGCGCAAAGATCGAGACCACAGATGAAGTCGGCGAACTGGCAAAAGACTTCAATATCATGACCTCCCAGTTGCAGGAAACCCTGCAAGGGTTGGAGCAACGCGTCGCAGACCGCACCCGCAACCTGGTATTGGCGGCTGAAGTGGGCCGCACTGTTTCACAGGTGCGCGACCTGGATGTCATGTTGAAGGATGCTTCTGAACTCATCTTGAAGGAATTCAACCTGTACTACGTGCAGGTGTACCTGACCGACGCCAGCGGTTCGACTCTTAAACTGGAAGCTGGCACCGGAACCGTGGGCACACAACTGCTCGGACGCGGTCATAGCCTGCGGCTGGACACCAACTCGATCAACGGACGCGCGGCTGTGGAAAAACACCCAGTCGTAATCTCCGATACGGCACAAAGTGCCACCTTCCGCCAGAACCCATTGCTCCCTGACACAAAGGGCGAAATGGCTGTGCCGCTGATCGTGGCTGACAAGGTGGTGGGTGTGCTCGATATGCAAGCCAGCCAACCCGGCGTATTGACCGAAGAAGTGCTCCCCGCCTTCGAAGCATTGGCAGGTCAAATGGCGGTTGCCATTCAGAATGCAAACCTGCTCGAAGAGACCCAACAAGCCCGCGCCGAAGTGGAAGCGCAAGCCCGCCGTCTCGTGCGCCAGGGCTGGAGCGAACATCTCGATGCCATCCACAAACCCGAACAACTCGGCTATGTGTTCGACCGTAATAACGTCACCCCGCTCGCCGATATGGATGAGTCACAACTCCCCGAAAAAGGACACGCGGTATCGGCTCCCATTTCTGTGACGGGTGAAGCGCTCGGCTCGCTGGTGGTTGAACTCGACGATGAAGCCCGCGCCGAACAAACGAGTGAACTGGTCAACATCGTTGCCCGCCAGGTGGCACAACAGATCGAAAACCTGCGCCTGCTGGAAAGCGCCGAACGCTACCGTTTCGAATCTGAAAAAGCCGCCCGTCTCCAGACCGTCAAAGGCTGGCAGGAGTATATCGCCTCCCGCGACGCACAGAACCTGGGCTTCGTGTACGATACCAGGGAAGTCCGTCCGCAAGGTGTCGGTCAGGGTGATGATCCGTCCATGTTTGCCCTGCCTCTCATGGTCCGTGATGAATTGATCGGAAAATTATCCATCAAAGGCATGACCCATGACAACCAGGAAGCCGTTGACCTTGCCAACGTGGTGGCTGAACGCTTGAGCGCGCATATCGAAAGCCTGCGCCTGTTCGAAGAGACCAAACGCGGTCAGGTCGAACTGGACAAACGTGCCCAACAACTGGCGGCTGTGGCTGAGATCAGTACTGCTTCATCCAAGGAATTGGATGTTCAGAAGATGCTCGAATCGGTCGTACACCTAACACAACGCCAATTCGGTTTGTATCACGCCCACATCTTCGTTTTCAACGAAGCAACCGATGAACTTCAGATCGCTGCCTGTGGTTGGAAGGAAGGCGACGAACACGAAGGCACACACGGTACAACAACCATTCCGCTGAGCAGGGAACAATCCCTTGTGGCACGTGCCGCCCGCACAAGACAGGCTGTTATCGCCAACAATGTGTTCACCGAACCCGGCTGGATGCCCAATCCCATGTTGCCAGACACTGCCTCCGAATTGGCTGTGCCGCTGGTGATCGGTGACCGCGTTCTCGGTGTGTTGGATGTGCAGGCAGACCGCATCAATGCCTTCACCGAAGAGGATGCCAACATCCAGACCACGCTTGCCTCCCAGGTTGCCACCGCCCTGCAAAATGCGCGCTCGTTCAGTCAGGCGCAGAAACAGGCGGAACGCGAAACCATGCTGAACGTCATCAACCAGAAGATCCAGAGCGCCACTTCAGTGGAAGCGGTGTTGCAGATCGCCGCGCGCGAACTGGGAACCGCACTCGGTGCGCCGATGACCGTCGCTCAATTGAGCATGAAGGATAAATCCGCCTAGCAGGTTCTGCCTGCGGAGAATTGCCGATGACTAACGACAAGTCCAGGAAACGGGTTGAAAAGTTGTTCTCAGAAATGGAACAACCCGCATCCAAACCCGATGGGAGCGACGCGCAGGACCAGCCGCTGACGACTGCGCCTTCCACTTCCCTGCTTTGGGAAGTGGAAGAACTGCGGTCACGCGTCCGCGAGTTGGAAACCCAGCTCAAGGAAAAGGAATCGAACGCCGCGCCCCTCATCTATGAAAAGGAAGAGGTCGGGTTTGCCTACGCCGGGAACAGGATCATGCCGGTGAAGGGGAACCAGCAACCGGTCCAGAAGGAAGCGGATGTCGTCAGGACGTCGTTGACATCCAGCGGACGGACCATCGGTCAAGTCCAGATCGCCCAGTCGCCCGAACGTCCATTCACCGATGACGACCTCAAACTGGCGGATGCCATCGCGCAACAGGCTTCGCAACAGATCGAAAACCTGCGCCTGCTCGCCGCCGCCGAACGCGCCCGCTCCGAAGCGGAAGAGGCAACGCACCAGTTCACACACAGGAACTGGGCAAACTTCCTCGATGCCATCCACAACAGCGAACGGATCGGGTATGCTTACGACCAGTCAGCGGTGGAACCTTTCACACAGCCTGCCCCTGCTCAATACGACCACGAAGAGATCATGCAGGTGCTCGACCAGCAGATCGGCAGAGTATTCGTCAAAGGCAACGGGGCACTTACAGAGGAAGACAAGTCGCTCATTACCTCCATTGCCAAACAGGTCGGGCAACAGGTGGAGAATATCCGCCTGCTGGCAGATGCCTCGCGTGCCCGCGCCGAAGCGGAAGAAGCCACACGCCGCCTCACCCGCCAGAACTGGGAGACCTATACCCAGAAGGAAGATGCAGCAACCGGCTTTGTCTACGACTCGATCAAGGTCTCGCCGCTTGGGAATGAAACCATCGCCACCGCCATCGACCTTGAACAACCACTGATGGTACGCGGCGAGCCCATCGGTCAGCTGTCTGTTTCGGGTTTGGCGAATGTCTCGGATGAGGCAAGGGATCTTGCTGCCGCCATCGCCCGGCAGACCAGCATCCATCTCGAAACCCTGCGCCTGACCGAGGAACTCCAGAAACGGGCAGAGGAACTGCGCGAACTCGACCGACTCAAATCCGCGTTCCTTGCCAATATGTCGCACGAACTGCGCACGCCGCTCAACTCCATCCTCGGCTTCACGGATGTTATGCTCGAAGGGCTGGACGGCGAACTGACGGATTACATGGATAACGACCTGCGCCTGATCCAGAAGAACGGACAACACCTCCTGCACCTCATCAATGATGTGCTCGACATGGCAAAGATCGAATCCGGGCGCATGAACCTGCATCCCGAAAGATTCAAAGTGCAGGAAATCTTCGACGATGTCAACAGTCTCACGTCCTCACTGGCAAACGCCAAGAACAACCGGCTCATTATTGCAGAAGACTCGGACCGTGAAGTGGAGATCTTCGCAGATAATACCCGCATCAAACAGGTGATGATCAACCTTGTCAACAATGCCATCAAGTTCACAGTGGACGGCAGTATCTCCATGCGCGTGAACAAGATGGACGGAGCCAGAGTAATGATCACGGTCAAGGATACCGGTCTCGGCATCCCGCCCGATCACCTCGAATCCGTTTTTCAGGAATTCTCGCAGGTGGATACATCCACCACCCGCAAGGCTGGCGGCACCGGTCTGGGTCTGCCCATCAGCCGCCGTCTGATCGAAATGCACGGTGGAAAACTCTGGGCTGAAAGCACCGGCGTTGAGGGCGAAGGCTCCACGTTCTTCGTGGAACTGCCCATGGAAGCGCGCATCACCGAAGTCATCGAAAAACAGGAAAAGTAAATGGCAACACCCAAATATCTCGAATGTAACCTGTGCGGCAACCAACAGCCCTACGTACCGTTCGTACCGGCGATCTGCAAAAAATGCGAAGGGCAATGGCTCGAAGCGCGCTACGATTACGATACATTCAAACGCGAACTCCTGCGCGGACTCCCCAACCGTCCCTCCAACATGTGGCGTTATCAGGATGTCCTGCCGCTGGACAACCCCTCCGCCCTTGACCTTTACCCCGCTGGCGGAACGCCTCTGTGGCTGTCACACCGCTTCGCCCCCGCCCTCGGGCATGATTCGGTTTACTTCAAGGACGAACGCTACGGTTCGACCTCCTCTTTCAAAGACCGCCAGGCGGCTGGCGCGGTCGCGGCAATGCTGGAGAATGGCATCAAGGAAGCGGTCATCGCCTCCACCGGTAACGCGGCAGTCGCGTATGCCGCCGCCTGCGCCCGCGCGGGAATCAAACTGTGGGTCTTCATGACCAGCCTCGTGCCGCAGGAAAAACTGCGTGAGGCGGCTCTGTTTGGCGCGGA
>JBFYRY010000070.1:0-14405 GCA_041302025.1 Chloroflexota bacterium
AGTTTGGGGTCGCGGGCAAAGGCTTCGGGTGATGCAAGTTCCTCGGGCTTGTATTGCGCCCAGAGGCCGGTTTGGGCGTCGCGGAAGGTGCGGAGTCCGCTTTCTTGTGAGACTCCGGCTCCGGTAAGGGCGACCAGGTTCGATGTCCCGCGAAGAAGCGTGATCAGGTCGGAGGGGAAAGTCATGGACCTCCCACTGGCATACAGCGGACCAGTGAAATATTCCGGTCATAGACCTGGGTACGTCCCACAACCAGTTTGTCTTCGTTGAGCGCCACCAGTTGATATTCCAGCCAGGCGTTTGTGAACCGATAATATTTGCTGACGTTCTTCGGAGTAATCGTGTAATTGAAGGAGCCGTTATCCGCCTTGGTCATGATCGCACCGCCGCCCCAATCGGTGAGATTCAGCGTGTTCTTTTTCTCGCGCAGGCGCATGAACAACAATACCATTTTGGTGTTGGCAAGGTCGGTGACAAAGGCGGAGAATTTTACTTCGCGCGGCATGCAGGGACCTTCATTCCAATAAAAAACATTGTTCGAGATCAGCACCGCGAGAAAGCCCTGGGTTTTGGGTGTGAAATAATTCCCGGTATTCGATGGCGGCGCAAATGTCGGGAAAAGGGTCGGCAATGCTGTAGGTTTGGAGGGATCCTCGGTTGGATCCTCCACTCCGTCGAAGGTGGGGATCAATGAGGTGGGTGTATAGGTGGAGGTCGCAAAGAGATCCTGCGTGGGAAGTTTCGTGACCGTTGGAGCCGGGGTAAAGGTTTCGGTCGGCGGGGCGGGCGTGGGAGTGAACGCGATCTGCAGGAACGGAGCCAGGCTCGAACAACCGCTCAACAGGGCTGTGACCAGAATGATCGGGATGATTTTTTTCATGTCGGGAACCTTTATGACGATCAGGGATTGAACACCTTGCAATGAGTAAGGGAAACTTCGTTACGCGAGACGATCGATCGACCGATCGCATCGCGGTATTTATCGAGGGCAACAAACTGGAACTGAAGCCAGGCATCCTCGAAATCCCGGTATCGTGCGATCTGGTCCAGTTGGATGGTGTAGAAATAAATGCCCCGGTCGTTGTCGCTCAGGATCGCGCCCGCCCCCCAGTCGGTATGGTAGGGGTCATATTTATCCTGTAATTTGATGAACAGGAGCACCCATTTCACCTTTGGAGACGGGACCACCTGCACGGTGAATTTTATCGAGCGGGCGCCATCACACGTGCTCCCCCACACGATCTGACTGGTACTCCTTTGAACAGAGATGAAGTAATTGGGCGAAGGCGTAAACAGGCTTGGATCGACCGGCTCGAGCGTGATCGTCGGGCGGTTGGTTGGGGTAAATGTCCGGGTGGGTGTAAAGGTAAGTTCGGGCGTATTCGTCAGCGGTGTTGTGGTGGGTTCCTGCGTATTGATCACAAAGAGATCGGGGGTGTTGGAAGCGGGCAGACCGAACGGAGTTGCCGTGGGCGGAGGCGAAACAATGGGCGCGGGAGTCGACGTTTCGAGGATTGCCAGGTTGGGCAGTGCCGAACAACCTGCGAGCGATAGAACGATAATAACGAAAACCAGCCTTTTCATGATGATTCCTTTATATTTTGATTTTTCTACGGTTCCCATTGCGGCTGCCAGTCGGGTTCGGGGTTGTCGGTCACCTGGCGCAGGTCCGTCCCATCGGTGCGCATGATAAATATATCAGCCTGACCGTTATTTCGCAACGAGTTGAAGGCGATCCACTGACCATCGGGGGAGAAGGAACACGCGGCATTGTTCCCGCCGTTGGTGAGTTGGACGGCGGTCTCCTGCTCGACATCGATCATGAAAATGTTTTTGTCACCCGGCGGACCGGCATAGATGAGCAGGTACCTCCCATTGGGCGACCAGTCGAGACTGCCCCCGATTCCTGCCAAGCCGTAGGTTAGTTGCCGTACATTGGAGCCATCTGCCCCCATGAGGAAAATCTCATACGCGTCGGGCTGGTCGACTGCCATGGCAAAAGCGATGGTTTTCCCATCCGGCGACCAATCGGCAGAGACAATGGTATTGGGACCGGCATAGAGCAGATCCTGGTTCGCGCCGGTATTGTCCACCGTCCAAAGGGAGGTGGGTCCTTCGGCGGCGCGGTTCGCGAAAAGAATCCTCGAGCCATCGGGTGAAAAGGTTGGGGAAATGACATTGCCGATGAAGTTCGTCAATCGCACCAGCCGCGAACCTTCAAAGATAAACAGGAAGAGATCGAACACACCGCCGTTCTGGTTCGAAGCATAGACGATGGAACCGCCCAGCGGCGAGAAGACCGGGTAATAATTGTTCGCTTCAATGTTGGTTAACTGCTGGTATCCTGTTCCATCGGCGTTGACGAAACAGAGCTGGTTGTAATCGCCGCGCGTGCAGGTGAAGACGATGCGCCCGATATGCTCCTTTGTCGGAGGAGGAGGAAGCGTGGATGTCGGCGGCGGGGTGGGCAGTTCCCTTCTGTTCGAATCCAGCACGGAGAAATCGATCGGATTGGCGGGAATCACCAGGCAGAGGCCGATCACTGCAACCACCAGGATCCAGCCGATGGGCAGGCGGAAACGCGGCGCGTTGCGGCGGCGTGAGAAGATGCGTCGCTTGGACATGGACATGATTAAATTGTACTTCTTTTCAAGATGCAGAAAAAAATCCGTCCCGGCGCCGATTCCCCAACCACCACATCAATTCAACCGTGTTTCATTTCCTGCGGCGGGTATCGTAAAACTAAATGTGGAGCCTTTCCCAAGCCCATCGGACTCAGCCCAAACCCTGCCGCCATGCACTTCAATGATACGCTTGACGATCGCAAGCCCAACGCCTGTTCCTTCGATGGCGGGATTCAGTTTCTCGAACAGGTTGAAAATGCGCGTGTGATATTGCGGATCGATGCCCATGCCGTTATCTCTGACATAGTAGACTTTTTCATCCTCCTGTTCCCTGAAACCGATCTCGATCAGCGGGTCGGTCTGATCGCCCATATATTTTGCGGCATTGCCGATCAGGTTTTCGAATACTTCGCGCAGGCGGATACGGTCGCCGTGGAGTTTTGGAAGACCGGGCAGGATGTTCACAGTAACGTTCTTCGCGCGGAGTTGGGCGTTCACGCTGTCGAGGGCGTCCTGGATCAATTTAACGGTATCAACTTCCTCGGGCGGGTTGACGATGCGTCCGATCCGGGAAAGTTCAAGCAGGTCGGAGAGCAGGGCGTCCATTTTATCCGCCGCGCCTGCAATACGATGGAGATCGCTTTGCACGCGGTCGGGGCGGTGGTCTTGTAGATCCTTATCCAGCATTCCCACAAAACCTTTGATGGTCACAAGCGGACTTCGCAGGTCATGCGAGACGGTGTAGGTAAAGCGTTCGAGTTCGGCGTTCTTGTGTTCTAGTTCGCCGATCAATTTTTCGCGTATCTCTTCGGCACGGGTGCGTTCCTGCAATTCGCGTTGCAGGGATTCGAAGAGCCGCGCGTTTTCGATGGCGATTGCCACCTGGATCGCGACAGCCTCCACCAGGTGAAGATGCTCGGGGGTATAGGAATTCGGTTCATAGCGCTGTAACGAGAGAGTGCCGATGGTTTTGCCCAGTTTCTTGAGAGGCACAAATATCAGGGATGTAGTCGTTTTGGAATGATCACCGATCAGGGTATAAAGACCTCTCCTGTATTTCTCCAACTCTTCCTCGGTCATCAAGTGCAGGATGGATTCGCCCGTTTCAAAAATCCTGCATGCATGTGTTCCGGGTTCCAGGGCGGCTTCGGGTTCATCCCAATACCTGCCGTTTTCATAAACAGCCAGGTAGGTGACCGTGCGCTCGATCTCGTTGAAAATGCGGACGGAATAAAAGTCGAATTCCACCAGTTTTTCCAGTTGTTGACGGATGATCTCGAGCACGGTTTTCAGGTCAGTGACCTCGGCAACCGCGCGGCCGATCTCATTGAGCATCACCAGTTGGTCGGCAGACTGCCTGATCTTTTCCTCGGCGCGCTTGCGTTCCGCCAGTTCCTGTTGGACCGTCATATATAGTTGCGCGTTCTGTATGGCAATGCCGACATTTGCGGCGATGGTCGTCAACAGGCGCACATCCGACTCAGTGAAGGCGTTTTCACGTTCCAGGTTCATCACGCACACCATTCCGATGACCTGCTCACCCACCTGAATAGGCACTCCCAGCCAGGAATTCCTGCTGATGTCATATTGTTCCGGCTTGTACCTGACCACGCCCAGTTCTTCACTGCGCCGCGCATAGTCCTGGTTGATAAGGAGCGGCTGGCGCGTCACGATAACACGGGAACTCAACCCCTGACCGTACGGCACAGGGTCGGTCTCGATCTTTTGATCTCCGCTCCGGTAATATGGAAAATCGACCTGATCTGTCTGCCGGTTGTGCAGGGCAAAATAGATCTCCTGAATATCAAAAAGTTTGAATAGTTCATTGGAAATCAGATCGAAGAGGACATCCAGTTCCAATTCAGATGTAGCCGCCCGGCTGACCGCATGGATCGCCGCGAGTTCCTGGAGGCGTTGTTGTATCTGCTGTTCCGCCTGTTTTCGTTCAGACAGTTCCTGTTGAACATTGGTGAATAAGCGGGCGTTTTGAATGGCGATGGCAGCCTGGTCGGCAATGCCCGAAAGGGTTTCAACCAGTTCGTCGGGGTAGGCATTCAGGGCATAGCTTTGAATCGATAAGACCCCGAATACTTCACGCGAGTCCCGCAACGGCAGGAACAAGAGTGACCCGGATTTACGCTTTGCATTGCCAACACCACCCTTATCCCCATCTTTTTCGATTTCGACCACCTGGTCTGGCGTTCGATGTATGCGATAGGGCGTGCCTGCCAGCATAACCTGACCGATGCGCGACTCTGGCCTTAATTGAATACCTGTCTCATCGTACCGGATGCCCATATCATATGTGATCGGAAAGTACAGTTGTTTTTTATCCTCACCGAGCAGGCAGATAAAAAAAGCATCCACAGGAGCAATTCGTTGAACCTGCTGGTAGATGATTTCCAACACACTATCAAGATCCTGCAAAGTGGAAACAGCGTGACCGATCTCGACAATGGTCGCCAGTTGTTCGGCGCGTTGTTTGGCTTGCAGTTCGGCTTCCTTCCTCTCGTTGATGTTGTCGAGCGTTGCGATGACGCCTGTGACTTTATCGCCGGAATACAATGGTCCAAGCCGGATTGCATTCCAGCGGACAATGCCGGATGTGCTGATGACGCGTGCCTCGGTTTCCACATTCTGCCCGGTTTCAAAAACCGATGCGACAGCGTTCTTGATGTGTTCGCGGGTTTCCGGCAGGGTGAATTGATAAATATCCATGCCAAGCAGTAGTTCGGTTTGAGTATTTGCGAATTTGACGATGCCGTTGCGGTCGAGTTCCAAAATGAACGATGGGGAGTTTTCGACGATACTCCGCAGGCGCTGTTCGACATGGTGGCGTTCGATTACTTCGGTTTGCAATTGACCAATAGTGGATTGTTGCAGGCGCAGGGATTTTTCCATTTGCAGGCGCAGGTAGCGGACGACGAACAGGATGATGCTTTCCTGCGCGGCGAGGGTGAAGATCGTCCTTCGGAAAACGGCAACAGGCTGACCCGAGGAGAGAAGCGGCGGGTCGTAGTAGTTAAGGTCCAGCCAGTTGCCCCACATCCCGATCGTGGTCAGTTGAAATATCAGAAAGGGGATGATGGCGCGGCTGGGCAGTAACAATGTGCCGAGAACGCCTTGAATGATGATCGAGATCTGGTAGCCGGGATACCAGTAGCCTTCAGCGGGCAGGCTGAGCAGGTCGGTGAGATTCCAGTGTAGGATGAAAAAAAAGCCAGCCCAACCCACTTTTTGCCGCGCCAGAAAGTAGATCGAGAGGAGGATGGGGACGATGAAGATTGCCAGGCTGACCCACAGGGGAGCATAGGGTGCGGGCAGGTCGGGCGTGCCGGAATAATTACGCTGGATGCCGAGACTGCGCAAAAGAATGATGATCGGCAGTAAGATACGTAATGCGCGCTCGCGGTACATAACGGCAGGATCGCTGGAGCGCGGTGTGGACCACCACTTCCAAACACGGATGATGGGATTGGTCAACGAATTCACTCTGGCGTCTTCCTCATGATCTTCATGGTTTCAGTGCGTGCATTATAGCAAACAAAAAGAGTTGGGCGCTTTCTCATTACTCGACTCTCTATTCTTTTGACCTGCCATCTGGAATGGTAAAGCAAAACGTTGAACCTTTGCCTACTCCTTCCGATTCAATCCAAATCCTGCCGCCGTGCGTTTCGATGATGCGCTTGACCAGTGCAAGACCGATGCCCGTGCCTTCGCTCATAACATCCAATTTTTCGAAGATGCGAAATATTCTTTCGTTGAAACGCGGGTCTATGCCAATGCCAGTGTCGCGGATATAAAAGATCGGGGCGGAGTCCTGTTGAAAGATCTGACCGATCTCGATTTTCGGCTCGGTTGGTTCGCCCATATACTTGACCGAGTTCTCCAGCAGGTTCTGAAAAACTTCCAATAAGCGTTTACGATCGCCATAGACAGTGGGCAGATCGTCTGCGATATGCACTGCAATATTCTTTTGTGCCATCCTTTCTCGAACCAGCTCAACCGCTTCATCCGCCAGCGCGCGCAATGGAAATTCCTTAGATTCATGGGCAACCCGACCGACGCTCATCAAGTCAATAAGTTCGTTGATGAGGCGCAGCATTTTATCAGCCCCTTCATTGACCCGATGGATATCCCGTTCAAGACGGGGAACATTACCGCTGAGCGCGTCATCTCGCAGGTATCCCATAAATCCCCGGATCGTAATAAGCGGCGATTTTAACTCATGCGACAACGTATATGTAATCCGTTCCAGTTCGGCGTTCCGCTGTTCGAGTTCCCCAATCAATTTCTCCCGTAATTCTTCAGCCAGTTTGCGTTCGGTGATGTCCTGGTAGATGCCGATGGACACAAGCTTTCCGCTCTGCTCATCAAAACTCTTCACCGATGTATCGGCGATCCAGCGTTCCTGACCGTCGCGCGTGCGGATGTGGAAATCACATTCCCATAGAATGGAATGGTTTTCATTCGTGAGGCGATCCGCTTCTTCAAAGGTCAGGTGCGAGAGCCTGCCGCGCGGAAAGGCATCCAGCCTCAATGAGTTCCAAAGGTCGGCAGTTATTTCAGAGGCGGAATAGCCGGTGATTGAGGCAATACCTTCACCAATAAATGTAAAATTGAACGTATTTGGGACATCATGACTAAGAACATACGGTACCGCACCGGCGGCGTCAATGGCACGCCGATAAATCACTTCCAGTTTTTGCCGGGCAAATTCAGCCAGTTTGCGCCCGGTAATATCCTGCTTGATACCGATTGCCACAAGCCGTCCGCTTTTTTCATCGATCCCTTTGACCGATGTGTCAGCGATCCAGCGTGTCTGCCCATCGCGTGTGCGGATACGGAAGTCACATTCCCAGAGCAGGGAATGATCCTCGTCGGTGATGCAGTCAGCTTCTTCGTAAGTTAGATGCGCAAGTCTGCCGCGCGGAATCCCCTCCTGAATCAACAATTTCCAAATCTCGGAATTCATTTCGGAGGCGGAGTATCCTGTCATTTGCTGGATGCCCTCGCCGATGAACATGAAGGAATGCATGCTTTCGTCGAGAATGTATGGCACCGCGCCGGCGGCACCGATGGCGCGGCGGTACATATCATCCAATTGCTGCAAGGCAAGCTCAGTCTGTTTGCGTTCGGCAATCTCACTGCGAGCTAGAGCAAGGCTCTTATCGATGCTCTGGGTAGCAAGGTTGAGCATCACAACCAACCATACCGAGCCGACAGCAAAATTAATTCCCTGGGCAATGCTGACCGACAGGATGGGCGGAGGCAACAAGCCGTTGATCTCTGCGGCAAGCAAGGCGAATACGATAGTGGAATTGGCAATGGCACTGACCAGGGCTGCCTGCCGACTGATCAGCAGTCCAGCCATGACACTGGCTAAAACAAAGTAAATTAACGCAGGGGCGCGGATCGTGCCATCGATGGCAACGAAGGCTGTGATAAGGGCGGTAAAGATGACAACAAGGATGGAAGCCGTCAGGCTAATGTACCCTTTGCGCATGGGAATTTGCAACCCAAGCAGGATAAAGAAAAAAACGATGATCGCCGCAATCGCCTGCGCGCGAATATTTCCATCCAACATACTGCTGATTACAACAATGGGCACAAGCAGTGTTATTGTTAGCAGCATGGCATATAGAATAGCGGCAATGCGCGTCTTTTCATCATCATCGGGAAAGACAGGCGGGGAAAGGAATTTCTTTCTGGCACGCAATAAGGACTTGATCATTTTTTACTTTCCTTGACACTCACTCTGGCATCTCTTTCACGATCTTTATTGTTTCCACACTGACCGTACACACGCGCCCCAACAACTTGCATGTCGGTGCGAGAGGGCGCTCTCCCATCGACACTTGCACCCGATTTACCTGGCAAATCGCACGTTCGGTGCAGTGCAGGTGAGCAATTTCCTCTCGACAAGCCGTATCTTATTAACAGGGGATTGCTTCGTCGCAAAAACCGCTCCTCGCAACGACATTATTCAGGCATCTCCTTCACAATCTTCACGGTTTCAACCGACACAAGTACACACCCGCATCAACAACTCGATCACGGACTCTTGCGGGGTCAATCAGGTTTTATTTCCTGCCATCTGGAATGGTAAAGCAAAACGTTGAACCTTTGCCTACTCCTTCCGATTCAATCCAAATCCTGCCACCGTGCGTCTCGATGATGCGCTTGACCAGTGCAAGACCGATGCCGGTGCCTTCGCTGGTGGCGTCCAGTTTATCGAAGAGACCGAAGATGCGTTTGTGGTACTTTACATCAACCCCCATGCCATTATCTTTTACAAAGCAGATGATTTCATTCCCTGTTTTTCGACTGCCAATCTCGATCAGCGGCGCGGATTGATCGCCAAGATATTTGGCGGCATTATCGATCAGGTTTTCATAGACCTCCCGCAGACGGACCCGGTCACCGCATACAGCCGGAAGATTTGGCGCAATCTGAACTGTAATATTGCGGGCTTGTACCCGTCCGTGCACGGTTTCTAGCGCTTCTTGAACCAATTGGACGAGATCAATTTCTTCGGAAGGATTGACGATGCGTCCGATGCGTGAGAGTTCAAGCAGATCAGAGAGGGTATCCTGCATTTTGTCGGTTGCGGTTGAGACGCGCAGAAGGTCTTGTTGCGCTCTTTCGTATTTTCCGTTGTGTAAATCGTTGGCAACACTTCCCAGAAAGCCCTTGATCGTAACAATCGGACTTTTTAATTCGTGTGAGACTGTGTAGTTGAAGCGCTCGAGTTCGGCGTTCTTGGCTTCCAATTCCTGGATGAACGTTTCGCGTTCGGCTTCTGCCTGCTTGCGTTCGGTGATATCTTGTACCGCGCCATAGATGCCGCTTAGCCGGTTATGCTCGCTATCCCAAAGCGGATGCGCGTACACCCGCACCCAGCGCACAGCGCCGCTTTTGTGGAACGTGCGCAGTTCGCTGATGACATCTTGATTGGCGCGCAGAGTTGCCATGTCGCGGGCATCCACGTCCCGGTCATCCGGGTGCAGGGTTGTGAGCCAGCCTCCCCGGGCAACATATTCTTCGAAAGTATAACCAGTGATGGCTTCGAAGCCTCCGCCAACCCACGTGAGGCGCAACTGTCCATCCGGACCCAATTGCGTAGAGAAGATATAGTCGGCAGTGATGGTGGAGATCAATCGGTATAGTTCTTCCCGTGCATGGAGAGCCGCTTCCGCATCCTTCTGGGCTGTGATATCGGTCATGATGACGGTCAGGCTGGTGATTTGTCCCCCATGTTTAACAGTCCCGATCCTGATCGAATCCCAACTGGTATGACCATCCGGGGCAATCGTTTGGATTTCAATGGCTTGATGCTCACCGGTGTGGAAAGCTGTTTCTATCATTTCGAGGGCGTACTCATGCTGGTTCGCTGGCAGTACACTGCGTACATTTTTTCCAAGATATATTTCGACGTGTCGATTGATAAATATGATCTGTCCGGCGCGGTCTACTTCCAGGATGATATCGGGTGAGTTCTCAAAGACTCCGCGCAGGCGCGCCTCCGCGAGACGGATGCGCTGGAGGGCTTGTTGAAGATCATTCAAAGTCAAATAGAGCACCCCTGTGCCCAGCATGAGAAAAACCCCTTGTGTGAGCCAGGCGGTATAGGCGTTGACGCTCGTGGCAATGGGAGGCAGAAGACCCTGGCTTTGTGCGATAGCCATTCCCAGCCCAAGGAGGATGCTCATAAAACCGAAAATCAGCGCCGCATTCAGGCTGATGAGCATGCCCGCGATCAGGACAATGATCACATTTCCACCAAATCCCACCGCCCGCACACCGCCTGTTCCTAAAACCGTGTAATTTACAAACAGCCAGGTCGTGGAAACCAGCAGGATGGCGGCCGGGCGCACGAATCCTTTTTTGATGAGTGCCATTTGGAAAAAGGAAAGCGCCGCCGCGCTCAACATTGCCGCGGATCGCTCGTTAAAATCCCAGGTCACGATCGGCAGGATGACGCCGAAAATAAGGGAAGCGATCAGCCACAATTCATACAGAAAATAAACATGGCTGGCAATACGCGTTTTGTCTTCATCGCCATAGAAGACAGGCGGGGTAAACCAGTTTTTGAGTGTTATAAATATACGGTTGGTTAATGATTTCACTCTGGCATCTCTTTCACAATTTTCATTGTCTCACACCAAAGACCTGGCAGGTTTTCACAGAGCCATAATTGACTCAGTACGCCGCCAGGCGCAGAAGTCTGATCGACTCGAGTCACAATGAAACCTGTCAGGTCTGGGATTTCTCTACGGCATCTCTTTCACGATCTTCATGGTTTCAACAGACACACTCTACAAAGCAATTCAAGCACCTGTTCCTTATACTCCCCAAACTTATACGTATTGAACTTCTCCGCAATCGTCGGGTCTTTGGGCTTCTTCTCCTTGTAGCGTTCCAGAATCCACTCCAATGCGAAATATGACCGGGTGTTTATTTTATCTTCAACTCTTTCTTATGAGCGGCCTTTTCCTGATACATTCGATCATCAGCCAGCCGCATCACATCAGATAGGTTGCTACTTTCCTCGCCAATTGCGATTCCAATGGACAGGTTGATCAAAGGATCGTTCAAATTCAAATTTGCCAGATTGGCGTGCAGACGGTCAACCAGCATCTGTGTGGCAATTTCATCCATCTCGGGTAGCAGGATGGCAAATTCGTCGCCGCCAATGCGCGCGACAATATCTTCGGAGCGGAAAGACTTTCTCAACAGATGTGCTATCTTGCGGATCAAATTATCGCCGGCTGAGTGTCCATGGCGGTCATTGACAGTCTTCAAGTTATCCACATCCGCCACGACAATGCTGACGGGAAACAGGCGGCTGGTTTGGATGCGTGCCATTTCCACCTCAAAGAAGTTGCGGTTATACAGACCTGTCAGGATATCGTGTGAGCTGAGATGCTGGAGTTCCTGCTCAATGCGCTTGCGCTCGGTGATTTCCTTGGAAATGCAGATGACGGATACCACCTCGTTTTGAGCGGTCAGGATCGGTTTGACGGTTGTAAGATAGTAAGTATCCCCGTCAGGTCTTGGAACGCGCACCTCTATCACTTTGGTGATGCCATTCTCAAACACCCACTTGACAACCGCATAGCGCTTGTCAGCTTCGTCTTTTGGGAAGACGTCCCAGATCTTTTTGCCAATGATCTCGTTCAGGTTTCTCCCAACGCCATCGGCAAATGCCCTGTTCACGTAGCGGTACTGACCGTCGGGATAAAAGGTGAAGATGGGGTCGCTGGATTCGTCCAGAAGAATACGATAATTCCGCTCGCTTTCCTGTAGGGTTTTTACTGTCCGGAGATTTTCAGCCATCGCGGCTTCCAATTCCGCCAGTCGCTGGCGCAATCCTTCCATTTCATCACTGTGCCGGGCTTTGACCTTGCGTTGGGAAGGGCTTTTTTTCATCATCATTCAGGCATCTCCTTGACAATCTTCATCGTCTCCACGCTGACCGTACACACGCGACCCAACAACTCGATCACGGATTCTTTGTAATCGGCAAACCGATATGTATTGAACTTCTCTGCAATGGTCGGGTCTTTCGGTTTCTTTTCCTTGTAACGTTCCAAGACCCACTCCAGCGCGGAATATGTCCCCAGCCGATATTCCCACGCCTCCGCAGGGACTCCGCGCAGCGTGGTCTGTGTATCGATTTCGATTTCGCCCTTGTCTTTCCGCGCCATCAACCTCGTCACCGACGTTTGACCTTCGACTTTCGACCTTTGACCTTCAACCCTCTCCAACGCAAACGCCTCCACCGCCTCATACCCCAAATGCAACTCCATCAACCTCTTCCCCCAATCCGCCCATTGACCGAACCCCTCATAAAACGGAATCCTCGGAAACTCCCGCTTCAAGTTGATCTCATACTTCGCCCGATACGCGGGATGATGCAGGACGGCGTAGACGTAATGGAAAATATCTTCCTTCGTGATGTAAGTCGGATTGGCAATCCGACCTACGCGATAATGCTTCTGAAACTGCCCCAACGCCCAATCGGTGACATTCTCCACGCGCTCGCCCAACTCGCTGTAACGGTAGAGCGGGAAACATTGTGTACCTGCGCCAGCTCCGACTAGATGCAAGTCTGGCACTTGATCTGTAGTAAGAGTCATAAATGGTTTTTGGGAGCCTGGACCCGTGAAGCAAATAACTTTGTTATCTCCGACTCCAAATATCTGTCTCATTAATCCGTTTTCGTCTACGAATACGTCAGAGTAATAAAGCCAATATGGGCAATAAGGTCTGTAAGAAAATTTAGTTATTTGATTGGGGTTAAAAGATTCTTTTACATCTTTATCAAAGCGTTGTTTGAGATTGCGAGACCACTTGATTGCAGTATTGATTTGAGTATTCTTGTTAGTTAAAGCATTTTCATAAGTTTTTATGAAAAACGCCATTTTTGATTTGAGGTTTTCTTTATTGAAATCAACTGTCCAATCGTCACGGTTTGTAGAGATTCCTGTAGAAAACACTTTGAAGATAGTCTTTGATTCCTTTAAGTTGCTACTGGTCTTTGAAATCTTAGTCGCAACTAGAATCAAATCCTCCCAGTCGTTATCAGTAATATTTAGCCAATTATTTTTTGCGTCTGGTTTGATTCTCTCGAAATTAATGGCTGAAAGTTTTTCTGCGCGCAAATACTCAAGCTTGTCTGTGGCAAGCTCAAATTCTGGTCTGCGAACATAAAATATTTGTGCAGGAGTTTTTCCCTTTTTGTCAGCCTTAACCATAAATGCAATTGCAACACCCGCTTGAATTCCAAATACATTATGGGTTGTCCCAGATAATTTAGGATTATCTTTGACGCTCCCTCCTAGGTCTACAATATAAATATGACTAAACTCATCTGCGAGCACCTTGCGGAATCCGTCAAATGTGCTTTTCTCTAAGAAAGAGTTGTTGGTAATAAATGCAAGTATTCCGTTCTTATCAAGTCTGTCACTCGCCCAACGATAAAAGCGTGCGTACATGTCGTACACTTTTGTCTTTTGCGCGTTGCTGTAATAGATATAAGTATCTTTGATCCGCTGATCAATTTCAGGATATTCACGGTTTTTATTGTTGTCGTTTTCGCTGGCTTGGTTGGCGTTATACGGCGGATTACCGATCACCAACATAATCGGTTTGCTATTCTGCTTCACAATTCTTTCCGAGTTCGCATCCGTCAAACCAAAGAAATTCAACTGCTTGCCCGTATGTTCAAATCCCATATTATCAAGCGTGTCCACAAAGCAGATATTCTCGAACTCATTGAACCTGCCCGTCTTCTGCTTGTATGTATATTCGATATTCAGATTGGCGATGTAATACGGCAATATCGAAACTTCATTGCAGTGCAGTTCATGGTCGTACTTGTATTCCAACTGCGCGGGCGGCAGGTACTCGATCAACTCGGTGATGAACGTCCCCGTGCCCGTGGCGGGGTCGAGAATCTCCACACCCTTATCGCCCAGTGTCTTGCCGAAATGTTTGAACGTCAAATGGTCGGCGCTCTCGATCATAAAACGCACGATCTCATCAGGCGTGTACACGATTCCGAGTCTGTCCGCCGCCTTCGGGTTATACGCCTTGTAAAAACTTTCGTACAACGCCTTCAAAAATTTCTGCTTCTCGTGATGGTCACTGATCTGCGAAGCCCGCGCGTTGATCGTCTCGTAATACGGCGCGATCTTCGCATGGATGTTGCGCTTCGTCTCGCCCTTGTAAAACGTCCCCGCCACTTCCGCCAGTTTATGCGCGATCACATTCTCG
>JBFYRY010000071.1:0-14320 GCA_041302025.1 Chloroflexota bacterium
GAGGACCCACTTATGAGTATAACGCAAACTTCACTGGCTGAACTCCTGCGAGAGCACGTGACGCTGGAAGTGGAAAGCATCGACCGGATGTATCTGAACGTCTATATTCCCAAGCTATAACGCGAGAGCAGAGCGAGTTGGTTTTTGAAAGAACAACGGCAGTATCCGGTGGCTTCTTCGGCGGCGATGGCGCCGATCAGTCGGGCGTTTGTGGCGGCGATCGAGACCTATACCAAAGTGCATCAGGTGCCGGTGCTGACCTTTGAGAAGGGGCAGCGCAAAGACGATGTGGTGGCATCGTTATCTGAATGCAGGCGGCGAAGGTCTGTATGACTTGAGCCGGGCGCACAATGCAGTGGTAGATCGCACACCGCCGCACATCGAACGCGCCGTTCTTTCCATTCGGTGGCGGTTAGCTGCGCATGCGACGCCACAGACACGATACGCCTTCATTGGTGCCGCGACCATTCGCGAAGAACTGCGAAGCTTGGGCTTTACACCCATTCCATCGTTACGTACCATCGAGCGCATCCTGCAACGGCACAACCTGACCAGCCCACCGCTGCGACTGGCGCGGCGCTTGCCCTGACAATTCTATGCATAAGACCCATACTCAACAGCGGCATCCACCATGGCAAGGATGTTTTCCGGCGGCACGTCGGGCATGATGATGTGGACGGGTCCCAGCATATAGCCGCCGTCCGCGCCCAGAACTTCGATGATGCGTTTTACTTCCGCGCGTACTTCGTCCGGTGTGCCAAACGGCAAAACACGGTGTGTATCGATGGCGCCGCAGAAGATGATGTCTTTGCCGAATTGTTTTTTCAACTTCTTCAAATCGGACATCTTCCCTGCCGAGGTCTGGATGGGATTCAGAATATCTATACCCATCTCGATGAAATCGGGGATCAACGGGAAGACATCACCGTCGGTGTGGAAAAACACTTTGGCTTTTGTGCGCGATTTGATAAAGGAGATGTAATCGGCGTGGAATGGCTTGAGAATTTCCCGGTACATTTTGGGCGACATCAATAAACTGTTTTGCATCCCCAGGTCGTCGCCGATCTTGATCATGTCGATATTCTCGCCGCACTCGCGCAGGAAATGCCCCATCAACGTCTTGCACAGGTCTGTGATCTTTGCCAGCAGGGCGCGCGCAAAGTCGGGATGCCGCCCAAGGTTCAGCATGAAGCGGTCCATACGCTGCATGGCGAAGGCGCGCTCCAATGGGAATGCCAGCCAGGGTGTGGCAAGGACCGCATACTGGTTTTCGTCCGCCAGTTTTTTCGCTTCTGCTTTGATGTGGGCGACGCGTGTCGGATCATCCATGTCGGGCCAGGGATGGGATTCGATGTCCGCGACGGAATGAGTTTCTGCCAGGGGATGGATGGCGGGGAACCATGTGCCGGGATCGCCTTCGATGGAGCCGACGCCCCACGAATTGAAGTAGGGAGTCCCCGGCTGACGGGTGCGGTTCCTTTCTCGGACCGAAGCAGGCTCCCGGTCCAGGATGCCGCGTACGTCGCTGTGGAGTCGCTCGAACACAACCTCATCCAATGCTGATGCTCCCAGTTCGGGCCAATCATACAGATACTTGTCTTCAGACTGAATTCCCAGCAGATGTTTCAGGTTGCGACAGGCAGGCACGCTGATCCCGGTTGCGTTGCTTGCCCCTAAAATGATCGGGACGCGGTCAGGGACTTCATGGTTGAGTACAGCCTGCACGCGTTCGCGTGAAGTGATGTTCATAAGTTCTCCTGCATCGGATAACACCATAAAAAAGCAGAGGCTTTGATGCCTCTGCTTTTTCGTTCCTAGATTTTCGGACCCGCCTCCACCACTTCCTGCGGTGTCCCTTCTGTGAACTTGCCGAAGTTTTCAATGAACCTCTGCGCCAGTTGTTTGTATTTTTTGTCGTATTCCTTTTTATCTGACCACGACAACGACGGATTCAACACATCGTCGGGAACATTTGGGCAGGTCGCCGGGACGTCGAAACCGAACACCGGATCTTTCTTGAATTTCACCGAATCAAGTTTTCCGGTCAGCGCGGCATTCAACAAGGCGCGCGTGTATTTGATGGAGATGCGCTTGCCCACGCCATAGGCTCCGCCTACCCAACCCGTGTTGACCAGCCAGCATTTGACTCCATAGCGCTCGATCTTGCGTTTGAGCAGTTCGGCGTATTTATAGGGATGATGGACCATGAACGGTCCGCCGAAACAAGCAGAGAACGTGATCTCCGGTTCCTTCCCCAAGCCGACTTCTGTTCCCGCTATCTTGGAGGTGTACCCGCTGATGAATTGGTACAACGCCTGGTCCGGTGAGAGCCGCGCGATCGGCGGCATGACTCCGCTGGCGTCGCACGTCAACAGGATGACGTTCTTCGGATGACCGGCTTTTTTCTCGGGAACGGCATTTGCGATAAAATCGAGAGGGTAGGATGCACGCGTGTTTTCCGTGATCGAGTCATCGTCCAGGTCGATGAGGCGGGTGATCGGGTCAAAGGGAACATTCTCCAGGATCGTCCCGAACATTTTGGTGGTGGCGTAGATTTCCGGTTCCGCCGCCTCCGACAGACCGATAACCTTGGCGTAGCATCCGCCTTCGAAATTAAAGACGCCGTCATCGCTCCAGCCGTGCTCGTCATCGCCGATCAGGCGGCGGGTCGGGTCGGCGGAGAGAGTCGTCTTGCCGGTGCCGCTCAAACCGAAGAACAACGCCACATCGTTCGGGTCGTTCGGGTCCACATTCGCCGAGCAGTGCATCGAGAGCACCCCTTCGAGCGGCAGGAGGTAATTCAACAAGGTGAAGACCGTCTTTTTCAACTCGCCTGCATAGGCGGTGTTGCCGATGATCGCAAGTTTCTTTTCGAAATTCAGCACGATAAAGGTTTCGGTATTCGTGCTATCGACGGCAGGTGTGCCTTTGAAACCCGGCGCGGCAAAGATCGTAAACTCAGGCACAAAGCGTTTGTATTCCTCCAGCGACTGCGGCAGGAGGAACATGTTACGCAGGAACATGCTGTGCCAGGCGTGCTCGGTCACAAAGCGGACTGGCAGGCGATAATTTTCATCTGCGCCGCCATATAGGTCCTGGACGAAAACATCCTTGCCTTGCAAGTAGCCTAACATTCTCGAATACAACACATCGAACTTTTCGCTCTCGAACGGACGGTTGTAAACACCCCACCAGATATTGTTTTCCGAATCGACATGCCGCACCACGAACTTGTCGTTCGCAGAACGCGCAGTGTGCTTGCCGGTATGTGCCACGAACGGTCCGCCCACTGTCGTTACACCTTCGCCGCGGAAGACGGCTTCCTCGTACAACGCTTCTGTTGCGAGATTCCAGTATGCCAGCCGCAGATTCCCCACACCCTGATTGGACAGGTTGAAATCGGCTTTGCGGATCTGTGCAATCGCTTCTGCGGGAGTTTTGATATTGAGTAAATTGTTCATCGCTATTTGTCCTACATCCAATCACGGATCATTTTCTTGTCGCCGATGTAGATCTCGTTCGGGCTGGTGGGGTCGAGTGCCCATTTGATGCGGGCGATGCCTTCCGTCACGTCCTTGACCGAACCTGCGAACGAAATGCGGATGTGACCCTCCATGCCGAACTCCTTGCCGGGTACAGTCACGACCATCGCCTTCTTGAGCAGGAATTTCGAGATTTCGACTGAGTTGTTGTTGAAGGCACGCAGGTCAGGCAGGGCATAGAACGTCCCGGCAGGCGGGATGAGACGCGCGCCGTTGAAGGTTTTCATCTCCTGCAGGACAACATCGCGGTTGTTCTGGATCTGCAACCTCAGCGCCTCCACCACGGACTGCAAGCCGTTCAGCGCGCCCTCTGCCGCCGCCTGTGCGACAGGCGACACGCACGACGTGGTTTGCGCGAGGACATTGGTCATCACCCGCACCAGTTCGCGTGGACCGACCACCCAGCCGATGCGGAAACCGGTCATGCCGTAGAGTTTCGCCACGCCATTCACAACAACGACATGCGAACTTTCAATATCCTTTTTTGTGAAGTTATAAGCAGGATGTGCAACATTACGGTCAAAGGTCAACTTGTGATAGATATCATCACAGATCATGAAGATGCCTTTTTTCTCGCACAGGTTCACGATCTTTTCGATCAATTCCTGCGGATAGATCGCGCCGGAAGGATTGTTCGGACTGTTGACGATGATCGCCCGCGTGGAGGATGTGACCGCCCGCTCGATCTCGGCGAAGTTTGGGGTGAAGGTACCGTCTTCCGGCGTCACAACTACAGGGATTCCCAGGCACATCTTGATCATCTCGGTATACGATACCCAGTACGGCGCAATGATGATCACTTCATCCTGCGGATTGAGTACCGAATACAGGATGTTGAACAGGGATTGTTTCGCTCCGTTCGTGATGATCACGTTCTCGGGGGAGACCAGCCGGTCGTAGTTCTCCTCCGTATAACGGATGACCGCCTTTTTCATGGACGGCAACCCATCGGGGGGCGTATATTTCACTTCTCCGCTGGTCAACTTTGCGGCGGAGGAAAGAACCGCCGCGATGGGCGTCTTGTTCTTTGGTTCGCCGATCCCAAGGTTGATCACGGCTTCGCCGCGCTCGCGCAGGAGTCGGGCTTCTTCGTTCAGCGCAAAGGTCGGGGATTCGGCAATATCACAGGCTAGCGTACTTAACTTCATGGGTTTCTCCAATTACGTAGTGCCGCGTATTCATCTAAAATTGTAGTTTGAATTTCTGTCTGCAAACTTTTCCCAATGCTTAGAATGAACATTTCAGCGGCAAAAGATAATCTGGTCGGCACAACATCCGACCAGATATGTTCATATAACCGCACAATCAGCGGCGCTGACAAATTGATTGTCAGTCCAGATTATCATACGGCGATTATACTACGGCGTCACATCTGCCATAACGGACAAATGTCACGAGAACGGCTGAAGAAACCGCTTGAAAATCGAAAAAACAGCCCATAATTGACGTATCATATTCAATCCATCATTTTATACGGATGAGACATGGCGCAAAAACCGGCTGTCGCAAAAACAGGAAAGATCGAGAATTTTGACCAATTTGTACACGAGGAGTACGACAATCGGATCAATTGGCATTTGAAGACGAGCAAATACAACAGGCAGAGATACAAACTGTATCGATATTCGACGATCATCCTGGGTGCCCTGGCCACCCTGATCGCATCCCTGTCCACCACCGAGATCATCGCGAATAGTGATTTCTGGAGTATAGTCTTCGTCATTGCGACTCCCGTGCTCGCGGCTACACTGACGATCGTCAACAGCCTGTTGCAGAACTTTCAATGGGGAGCCGCCTCGGGATATGGTGGTAAATGCCACCTGACTCCAAAAGGAAAAGCATCGGTTCCTTGCAACAGGCGCTAAGGAGCATGAGCACCAAAAAGAATTGAACCTCATCAGCGATATTGTTCTGGAGGAAACGCAGACATTCTTCCAAAGGATTCTCGATAGCGAAGTGGTTCCGGTAAATACATCCCAAACCAATGACGGTTCCGGCTAGTATAGAAAAAGGATGGGCGCGTGCCCATCCTTTTTGATTGCCGGGATACTATTATTGGCACGGCAGATCTGCCGGGTTTGGGTCGGCGGCAATGCTCCAGACCCTGCCGAATTCCTGGATGTACAGGCTGGCGATCTCCGAGTTGTCGATGATGATCACATTTTCATCGTTGTTGTCCGTGGCATTGTTCGAGAAGTTGAACGAACCGGTAATGACGATGCGGTTGTCCACCACGATCAATTTGTGATGCAGGAAACGGGGGTTTCCATCCTGCCGGACGGGAACACCCGCGCAGAAGAACGTCCGCAATTCTGCGCCTTCGGTCTCGCTTCCTGTTTTCTCATACACGCCCGCTACATCCACGCCAGCCGCGTGCCGGTCTATCATTGCCTTTGCAAGCGGATAATCGGTGAAGCTGAATGCCAGAAAGCGGACACTGGACTGCGCATTCGCCACGATCGGGATGATGCGGTTCAACACATCATCTTCGGGGGAGAAATAGACCTGAACCGCGGTCCCATTCACAAGCGCGGCTTGCTGGTCGGCTGTGGAAGTGGATTTCGGACCAAATTCGCCATTCAACATCTCATCGAATTCACGCTCATAGATGGCGGCGAGATCCGGGGAGTGAACAACGATCACATTATTGTTCTGTTGAAAAATACTGCTGTCCGTCAGGTTCGTGGAACCGGTCCACACGGTTTGATAATCGAAAATGATGAATTTGTTGTGCATCAACGCCGAACGCGAGTCGGAAATCACTTCGATCCCGGCATCCTGCAACATCTCGAACTGACCGCGGTCCGGTTCGCCGTCGGCTTCGATGCCGTTCTCGTCGTCGGTGACCCAGCGTACGTCCAGTCCGCGTTGTCTCGCGGCGATCAACGCTTCAGCGACCGGCGTCAGCCCGAATTCGAATGCCGCGATGTGAATACTGCCCTGTGCCGCGTTGATCTTTTCGATGAGCCTGCCTTCGACCGAGTTCTGCCACTGGTTCGAGTCGTTTATGGTGAGAGGGTCGGTGAAATACACTTCCCACCATTGACCGGGATTCGAAGGAGGCTGGTTGGCAACTGGAGTGACCGGAATCGGCGGGACCGGTGTCGCATCCCCGCCGCCGTTCCCCGTCAGTGAATAGACGAATCCAAAAATAGCCACAATGATCAAAGCGAGCAGTGTGGTGGCGCCGGTTCCCTTGGTCGCTCCGCGTTTCCTAGACATAAAATCTCCTCAGTTCAAGCTTTCCAGTATTTGTTTCAATTTTAGAATTAATTGATAAGGGGTGTTATTCGTATCGTCCACCTGACCGAGCAGGGCATCCATTTGTTCGGCGGACGGTATTTGCGCCGACTCCCCAAGGATCACGCGGAACTGCTCGAGCAATTTGTTGCGCAGTTGAACGCGGCTTTCGGGATCGGTATATTTCCCCGCCGCCCAGTTTCCGATGGAACGCATGGATTGCCTCACTGCCTTCAAGCGCGGCAGAAGCGCCAGGTCTGCGGCGATATCGTCCAGGTCGCCAGTCCCTTTTACCAGCGAAGTCGCAGTGACGATCCCCCAATTCAACATCTCGGTTGCGGCGTCTGTGTCGAGCATTTCCAACAGTGCCTCGTTCCCTGTTATTTCACCAACGAACTTTTGGATGCGCGAATTGATATCAGCCATGAACGAAGTATAGCATTAAGTAGTGCGGGATATTATCTCGCACGCCATTTACAATTCCACCGCGGCGAAATCTGCCGGATTACCCAACGCCACCCCAACGGCGGACGGATCGATGCGCTTGATCAAGCCTAGGAGGACGGTCCCGCTTCCTGCTTCGACGTAGGTCTGGATACCGTTTCCAGACATCGCCTGCACTGACTCGGTCCACCGCACGCGCGATTGCATCTGTGCTTTGATGTCGGCTCGCAACTCGCCTGCCGTGCGGATGACCTTTGCATGGACATTTCCCACCACCGGGACGACCGCGTCGTTGATGGGGCACGCATCCACGGCGGCGTTCCATTCCTGTTGGATGAAGTCCATGAGCGGGGAGTGCGCCGCAATGCTGATTGGTAATGGGAGTGCGCGTTTCGCCCCGGCGGCTTTGGCTCCTGCCATGGCGCGTTCCAGCGCAGGCTTGTGACCGGAGATGACCACCTGCCTGGGACAGTTATCGTTGGCAACCTGTACGATCTCAGCGGCGGTGCTCGCCTCCGCGCAGACTTTATCGAGCGTGGGAATATCCACGCCGAGGATCGCCGCCATGCCTCCGGGGTTGAGGTCACCGGCGCGCTTCATCAGTTCTCCGCGCTTGCGGACGAGCCTCAGCCCGTCGGCGAAGGATAATGCCCCAGACGCCGTCAGAGCCGACAACTCGCCGAGGGAATGTCCGGCAACGGTGGCAGGTTTGAGTGTGGAAAGAGCCGTGAACGTCATCCAGGCGGCTATCGAATGAACGTATAAAGCCGGTTGTGTGTTGACCGTCTCATCCAGTCCTTCCTTCGGTCCATCCCACATGAGTGTGGAGAGGGAAAAGCCGAGGATGGAGTCGGCTTCGTCGAAGATCTGTTTTGCGGGCGGGTATTGCGCGGCGAAGTCTTTGCCCATGCCGACCGCCTGCGATCCCTGCCCGGGGAAGACGAACGCTGTGGTTTGTGGGTTTAGTTTCATGATGTCTCCAGGTGTAGATTTAAACACAAATGGGTCGTGTTCGTCACGACCCATTTGTGAAACACAGACGATCCTTCGACTAGCTCAGGATGAAGGCTCGCCTCTACTCAGCCTTCTTCTTTTCCTTCTTGACTTCGACAACTTCCTTGCCTTCGTAGAAGCCGCAGTTCGGGCAGACCGTGTGCGGGAGGCGCATGGAACCGCAGTTCGAGCAGGCGGTCAGGTTGAGGGGTTGCAGGGCGTCGTGCGCGCGGCGCATGTTGCGGCGGCTCTTCGAGTGTTTACGCTTTGGATGTGGGGGCATTTCTGTCTTTCTCCTTTATTGTTACGTGGTAACGACCGAAGTCGTAACCACCACTTTTCATGTTAAGCGGGCAGATTATAGCGGGTGGGGGGAGGAGCGTCAAGGATGAGATTGCTGATGTTAGCGCAAAGTAGTAGAGTCCCCTTTGTGCAAAGTTAAAATGTCCCCTTTTGAAGGGACAAAATGGACAAACTACTAACCATGAGCACAAAAGAACTCTCGCGACTCGAAGTGATGCAACGCATGAAAGCTAAACGGCTGATTCAGAAAGAAGCCGCCCTTCTGCTTGGATTGAGTATTCGGCAGATCAAACGGTTGTGGCAGAAATATCAAAAGCAAGATGCCCAAGGATTGATCAGTAAACGGCGAGGGCAGGCCAGCAACAATCGTATCGAAGCAGGCGTGAGCCAGAAGGCATTGGATCTGATCAAAAAGAAGTATTCTGATTTTGGTCCGACCCTGGCGCATGAAAAACTGACAGAGATCCACAAGGTGACCCTCTCGCGCGAAAGTGTGCGCAAGTTGATGATCGAAGAAGGGTTGTGGAAACCCAGGCGAGCGAAGAAAGGAGCCGTGCATCAGATGCGTGAGAGGCGCGCCTGTTTGGGAGAGTTAGTCCAAATCGATGGATCGGACCATGCCTGGTTTGAAGAGCGTGGCGAGCGCTGCACCCTGTTGGTGTATATCGACGATGCGACCGGAAAACTGCTGAAACTCTTGTTGGTACCGGACGAAACTTTCTTTGCCTACTGTGAAGCCTCGCGGCAGTATTTTGAACGGTACGGGAAGCCAGTGGCTTTCTATAGCGACAAGCATGGCATCTTTCGGATCAACTCCGAACAGCCGATCGGTGCGGGCAGCGGCATGACCCAGTTTGGGCGGGCCATGCAGGAACTGGACATTCAGATCATTTGCGCGAATTCGCCCCAAGCCAAAGGCCGCGTGGAGCGCGCCAACCAGACCCTGCAAGATCGTCTGGTGAAGGAGTTACGGTTACGCAAGATCTCTACGATCGAAGCTGGCAATCAGTACCTGCCCGAGTTCTGTGAAGATTTCAATCGCCGCTTTGCAGTACCCGCGCGCAGCACGCACGATGCTCACCGCCCTTTGCTCAAAACCGAAAACCTGGATCTCGTTTTGACCCGCCAGGATACCCGGCTGCTTTCCAAGAACTTGACCGTCCAGTTCAACAAGGTCATTTATCAGATCCAATCCAACCACCCAGACTATGCCCTGCGTAATGCCCAAGTCACTATCTGCGAAAATGCCAAAGGAGTTATCACGATTCTCTACAAAAACAAACCTCTCGCTTACACGACCTACAAAAAACTGTCCCGCCAGGCCGAAGCGGTTGATACCAAAAATATCAACCAGCTCATTCAGAGCCCGAAGCCTCCTGCCCAAGATCATCCCTGGCGTTCCTATGGCCAGCATCTCAACGGCCACCCCATTCAGGAGCTCCTTCCCAATGGCACAGACTAATCCAGAACCGGACAGTGAGTTTATCGCTTTCCGGCCAAAAAGCTGGGCAGAAACAAAAAGGGCAGATCCTTTCGGTCTCTGCCCAGCTTATGGCACTCGGGTCAGCGCTCGGGTCGCTCTCCAGCGTTGCCCTATCCTCTGCACGAGTCCTGCCAGTCTACCACCCCTTTTCCTTATCCCTGCTTCAGGGTGACATTTCTACTTTGCAGAACAGGGGACATTTCTACTTTGCATTGACAGGATGAGATTGCTGACCTGGAAAAACAATCTCGCCATGTCTGGTCTGCTTTTCTTTCAGGCAAATACTGCTTGACGCCCTCATATCGCGGTGGTATCCTTGCGCCCAATGTTTATTCTGACCATCAATACCAACGATAATACTACTGTCATTCATTCAGTGATGGGACGTTGGTGGTTGTCGGGTGAACGAGAACAAGTTCAATCTCACTAGGTACACCAAACGCCCCGAGCCTTTCGGGGCGTTTTTCTAATCTGTTCACGGAGAACACCAAGAACACGAAGTTGAAAAACTTAGTGTTTCTTCGTGAACTTCGTGGAAATAAAGGAGCCGTTATGATTTCCAACACCACGCCTGTCTTTGCCGTTGACGAGAAGCATCTCATCCCTGTCAGCGACCATCTCAAGCAAATGGCGGACATCCCGCCCTCACGCATGTTCCTCATCAATAAGTCTTTGAAAGTGTATGTTGAAAAGAATCCCGGCGCGAAGATCTTCGACGCCTCACAAGGTGACGGCGGCGCGTCCCTGCCCGGGACTCCCAAACCGCTCCTCGAGCGTGCGCTTCAACTCCAGCTGGGACATGGCACGGCTTACGATATGCCGTTCGGCACCGACGCCTATCGCAAGGCGGTCATTGAGCAATATTGGAAATTGGATTCCTCCTCAGGCTGGGGACCTGCCAACGTGCTCGGCACCGCGGGTGGACGCGATGCACTGGTCAAAGCCTATCAAGCCATGATGGCGCTCGGTCATGGACGACAGGGTGACGTCATCATGGTCTCGCGCGTGCCATGGATCTCCTACAACTGGGGACCGTATGGCGTGGGCGCAAATGTCCTTTGGGCGCCCGGTGACCCCGCGCAGGGATGGGCATACTCCGAAGATGCTATTCGTGAGAGCGTGAAATTCGCCGATTCCAAGGGACGCAAGATCGCAGGTCTCGTCATCACCAATCCCGATAACCCCACGGGCTTGACCATCGCAGTCGAGAAGCAGGTCTCTCTTGCCAAAGCCGCCTTGGAAGCGGGCGTGGCGTTCGTCCTCTTCGATTGGATGTATCACTACGTGACCGACGAATCGCCTATGGACTTGAACTCCTTCCTCAAGAACTTCACTCCCGAAGAACGCAAACGCATCATGTTCCTGGATGGCATCACCAAATCACTCGGTGGTTCCAACATCCGCAACTGCCATTTGATCGCGGACGAAGCTGTTATCAAGTTCATTACGGCGCGTGCCTCACACGGAGTTATCCCCTCGTTCTTCTCGCTCGCTGTTGCCATGGCAGCCTACGAAATGGGATTTGCCGAAGCCGCAAAAACCATCATCGAACCCACCAACGCCAGCCGCGTCGTTTTGAAGAAGTTGCTCGCCGAAAGTGGACTGCAACACATCATTGGCAAAGGCTATTACGCCTTCATGAATGTCGGCGAATATATCAAAGCCAAGGGCTGGGCGGACACGGAACCTCTCGGTCAATATCTCGCTGAAAATCACGGCGTCGCCATCGTCCCTGGCGCGTTCTTCTCGCCCTTCGGCGGTGAATGGATTCGCTTCTCGTACGCGACGCCGGTGGAACGAACCGAAGGCGCGTTCGGGAGATTGATGAAAGGGCTAGAGAGTTTGAAGAAATAGGAGTCTATCGATTACCTATCGACCGTCATAATATATGGTTGAATCAGGATAGTCTCTGTGATAAACGTCATTTGGATTCAGGTATGCTTTCTCTAAAGCCGTTTCAATTGAGGCCCTGCTAGTCCTCCATTTATTTTCAGGAATAACAGTTATGCCGTTTTTTTTGTCCCCGCCGACAATTAGCGAACCGTTATCTAAAAAGCCGACCTCAATCTCGCGATAGCCATAAGAACTTTGCCCGCCATAGTTGCCCCACGTCAAATCTATTGATTCAGATACATCAACAACTTCTTCTGCATCAGTAGTTATACTGAGTAACTGATTGAGCAGCCCATCAGCTTGAACAGTTTTACTTACCGTAATGAATGACTTGCCGCCAGAATTAATTGACTTTCTCATTCCTGGGACTATAGACACTAACTGGTCGGTTATCGCATCAATATTACTGTCGATGAAGCATTGATGCAAATAATTTCGAGCCATTAAATGTTTCTTTTGTTGAAGTTTCTCCGCCTGTTCTTGAGCTTGTTGTTTTATCCGCTCTTGTTCTTCGGCTTTTTCCTTTTGAATTTCTGCGTTTCTCTGGGCTTCCAAAGATGCTTTTACACTTTGTTTAACTCGCTCGAATGGCATATTGCAAACCCTTTCTACATATTGAAATGAGGCTTATCTGTATGATAATTTTCACCTGTAAGTTTTAAGGAATATTGATACCTGTTCTAGTAGTTCATTCCTTCATCAATCTTTTGCCTAAGTTGGTGTTTGGCTGATTCTAAGCCACGACCTATCATTGAATTATTATCGTTTTCTAAATTGCTTATGTACTTCAACACCATTGTCGGATTTTCTTTTCCTTCTAATGCTCGCTCCACAAGAGCCTCAAATGCCGTATATCTTGCACAAGAGAAATATCCGTCCAGATGGCGTTCATAGACTCCCATCCAGATTTCGATATTTCGTTGATCTTCTGCTCCGTTAATAAAATACACGAGGTCTTCCATGATTGGTTGATTGATTTTTCTAAGGAGAGAAATCGTTGCCTCGCGGTTATCTGGATTACAGTGAAGTGCGTGTTCAACTAATATGGCAACAACTAATGCATAACCATAAGGCGGTATTATGTTTTGATAACGTTGTGGTTCATAAAAAGGATCCCTTGCATATGACCTTATTGCCCCACCTAAATTTTCGATTTCATTATCTGTACACTCTACATGATATAAGGACGTAAAATATTTAATAATTTCAAGCAAGTAATCTTTCTTTTGAGGGCGTCGAAAATTAAACATTTTTGCTCCTTCTCTCGAAACAATTTCGAATCAGGATATACAGTTAATATACGCCTATGCTGACCATTTGACAATGTTTTTCCATCCAGAGCAATCTTTTTTCTTTCCTCTTTCATCATAACTTGCAACCTGCAAACATTCCAACCTTAGGACTCACCCATGCCCCAACAATTCGCCGACAAATACCTGCTCGCCGTAGAACAAGCCATCAAGGAAAAACCCTCCAGCGGACTCAACGGCTTTGAACAGGAATGGAATCTTCTCGATGAAGACCTGCGTCCGCTGCTTACAGTGGGCGCGGGACCCAGCCAGCAATCCTTCGTGGATTATCTGCGCGCGGAATGCGTCCCGCCGTGGCAGGCGCAGTTCAGCCAGCTTGAAGTCTTCCACTGGATGATCGAATGGGCGACGCGTCCCTATTACATGCCACGCGGCGCGATCTACGAAGCGCGATTGCAGGAAGCATCGCTCATGAACGCGCTTCACCGTGCGGGTGTCAACTTCGGTGAACGGCTGCATTACTGGCACGGCAACATCCTTTCCATCACGGACATCGGTCATCACTCCATCCCTGGCAGATGGGCGATCGCCAAACGCCGCTATCTCGAAAAATGCGTCGACCTCTACGGAGACACACTCGCCACCACAGGCATCCACAGCAACCTCTCGCTCCCCGATCCGCTCTTCGCGTGGGACTTCATGCACCTCCCCTCCAACGAGCGCGGCGACCAGCACCTCGATGAGTTCAAGTCCGAGTTCTACATCACCGCCGCGCGACTCCTGCGTGCGTTCGCGTCGCTTTTCGTGGCGACCACTGCCTCGACGCCGATGCAGGCTGAGGTCCGCGGTGGACGCGCTGTTGTCGCGTTGACAGAATTCGATTCGGTGAGAAATCTCACGTTCCCGAATCCGCCTGCCATCGATCTTCCCGACCTCTATCGTTCGTACAACGATTATCTGCAGATCTCTTACGACCTCGTACGGCGCGGAGTCCGTTTTGGAAATAACAACTGGACCCCCATCCGCGCCCGCAGTTTTGCCGAACCCGTTGAGCGGATCATTTCAACAACGAGCGACCAGCTCGCCTCTCTCTACGCCCGAGGCCTGTTTGCCGCGGGTGAAGCGACGCCACCCGAGGAGATGGCTCTGCAGATCGAAAAGATCGGAAGAGC
>JBFYRY010000303.1:0-4856 GCA_041302025.1 Chloroflexota bacterium
CGCGCCTTCGCAATCGCAGGCGTGAACCCACGAGTCTTGTTCGCGCAGACCGATGTGATGATACAGGTATGGATTCAATCCCGCGCGTGTGACCGTGCCACGAAATGTTTGTTCATGCAATGACGGCGCGCACGCGCCAATCACCACGCGATTGATTCCCAACTCTTTGATATCCTGCTCGATCTGGGATTGTCCAGCATCGGAACAAAGCGACATATTCGTGCGCGAGATGACCACGTCGGGCTGGCTTTCCATCGCCTTTGCCACTTGCTCGCATTTGACGGTGTGGCTGATGTTCCCGCCGCAATAGCAGGAGTACACGCCGATTTTAATTTTCTCAGGCATACGCCACCTCACGTTGAGCAATGTTCATTCCCGTTTTGCTGCGGATGTAAGCAGACGCTTCGGAAGCCGCCGCGCCCGCCGTGATGATCATCCGAAGCAGAACTCAGCCCGAAGGACGAAGGATGCGCGGTGGGAATCATTCCAAGCGAGAGAATCACCATATCGTGAGTCCGCTCGACGATGCGCCCCTCCTCGGTCAATTCCACTTTGACGATGGGATTATGTTTTTCATCTTCACTTATGGAAGCCACCTTGCCGCGCACAAATTCCACGCCCATGGCTTTGGCATTTATGGCTTGTTTGATCGCGTACATGCAGCACACGCGCGAGCAGTATTCGATGTTCTGGGTTATGTCGCGCGAACCCGCGCATTGGACGTAAGCGATGGTGGTCGGTTCCATGCCGTCGCCTGGACGCAGCACGCGACCGTAAGGTCCCGTTGGCGCGAGGAAGCGTTCCATCATCAGCGGGTCAATCACGTTGGCGAGTTTGCCCGCGCCGTATTCTTTCTTCGCGCCGAGTTGAGTTAACTCAAAGCCCGTTGCAAAAATAAGGGCGGTTGCTTCGATGGAAAAATTTTGCGGCTGTTGTGTAAAGTCCACCGCATTGACGGGGCAGATCTTTTCGCATTTGCCGCACAACAAACAGTTGTCAATATCCAGCACGGCTTTTTGCGGGACAGCCGTCGAGAACGGCACACGGATGGCTCGATATGCGCCGAGTCCGCGGTCGAAGGAACTTGGCACGGTGATGGGACATTCGTATTCGCATTGTCGGCAGCCCGTACATTTGCTTTCGTCCACATAGCGCGGCTTCTGCAAAACAGCGACGCCGTAGCCCGCGCCGTTCTCTTGAACGGATTGCACTTCGCAATACGTGAAAAGTTTGATGTTGGGATGATGCGCGACTGCGGACATTTTTGGCGTGGTGATGCACGAGCAGCAATCGAGCGTGGGGAAGACTTTGCTGAGCGTAATCATCTTGCCGCCGATGCTGGCTTCTCGTTCCACGAGCGCAACTTGGAATCCCTGATCGCCTAGGTCGAGCGCGGCTTGCATGCCCGCGATTCCGCCACCGATGACGAGCGCGTCCACTTGAAGATTGTTCATGCTTGCGCTCCTTGCGCGGACATATTGCGCGCGGCGAGTTCGCCTTTCACAAAGCCAATCCCTTTGAGCAAATCATTCATCTGATTGACTTCTTTCAAGAAAGGCTTGACGCAAACAGTGCAGATGGCAGCCAGCCGCAAACGGCGGATGTCTATGCCGCGCATCTTCATCAGCCCGTAGGCATTGTTGATAAGTTTGGAAGTGCCTTCCGCCTCGACTTTGTACGGGCTGTCGGTGCCGCTGTACATGATGATGATGCCGTCAATGCCATGCTCAAAGGCGCGCACGAAAAATCCTGGCGGGAACATGACAGGACACATCACAGGCAGGATATAGGTGTTGGCGGGATAATCCACATGGGATTGTCCTGTCGAGTCCGCACCCGCATATCCGCCTGCCAGAGTCGCAAGGATGAGGATTTTTGGTTGTTGGGGTTTTATGGTTTCTGCCATGATTGAATCCAATCATTGAAGACCCTAAAGGTTTCGGAAACCTTTAGGGTCTATATAATTATTTCGCGCGGCGGATGAAGAGGCGTTCGTAGCCTTCGCCTGGCAACATGCCCAAAAATTCATGTCCCACTTTTTCACACCAACGCGGCATGTCGTTTTTGGTATTGGCGTCGCCCGACCAGATTTCGAGCACTTCACCAACCTTCACCGTGGCGATGCCTTTCTTCGCTTCGAGCAAGGGACCCGGGCAGGACATGGCGCGCGCATCGACAACTTTGGCGGCTTGGATGGTGGTTAGTTCAGGGGTGGTCATGATATTTCTCCTTTTTGAATGGGTAAGTAACTTAGATGGAAGCGACTTCCAGATGAAAGTCGGCAGGTATGTTTGTAAACACCAGACAATGCTTTGTAAATTCGTTTTCAGCAAGATGGTAGAAAATATTGTGATGTTCACGTCGCGATTCGACCAGATCGTTAAACCCCATAATGCGCAGGTGTTGTGATGCGTTCTGCAGGGAGACTCCAACCGCAAGAGCAATTTCGGAAACGGTCCTTTCTTTTTCCGCCAACAGCCAAAGGATCATGATCCGCTGCGGGTTGCCGAGAACTCTGCAAAAAGCCGCCTGGTGTTCAGCCATTAATTGAATATTTTCGGGAATATCGGGTTTCATGGCAGGCTCCAAGAGTTGCTTAATCTATTTATAGATTAACCCCCAAAGCATGCTTCTTCAAGTGACGAGCGTCACAGGCAATAATTTGTTTATTTATGGCGGGCTATAGATAAAGTTGATAGCATGGCGGGTTTTGATCTGCATAACTTAGCATCACTTTGTGTAAGACCCATTAATGTTTTTCCGCAATCAAAGAGACTCCCAGTCAGGGAGCCTCTTTTGTTCACAGATACTTTCGACGGTCTTCAGATGTGTTCAGTATTCCTTTTACACCTGTCCCAGTTCAGCCTTTTTGAGATTTCTCATTATGTTCGAGATGATGCTCATGGTCCGCCTTGGAGAATGGCAGATAACGCGCCGCCAGACTAAAACCAATCAGCCAATATGAGATTACCAGTGACGCAACCGCCCATTCCTGCCAGGTCGGTGCATAGGAATTCAGCACGACGGTTGGGGTATAGGGATCATAGGTAATCCATGCGATCAGGCCGGAGAAGTTATAGTTCCAGCGTACAAGCACGGTGCAAAACGCCGGCAGGACTGCCGCGATCATCAGGATGCGGAAGTTGCGGATGCGTTTCGCCATCAGGAGGAGGGTGCCTGGGATCAGTGCAAACAAAACCTGTCCCACCCAAAAGGATGTGGAATAGGGTGTGATTGAGTTCAGCATTTCCGTTTGCAATGCGACTTCCACATCAAAGCTGTAGTAATTCGTGACCGCCCAGTCCCAGACGCGGATGTAGATGCACAGAAGGACAATCGCGCCTGCAATGCGCGCGACATCATATAAGACATCATCCTTAACCAGTCCCGGTCGCATGATGCGAAATACGACCACGCTCAGGAAGAACAGCAGGGCTGTACCGCCGCCCATTGCCGAGAGGACAAACTGTACCGGCGCACTTTGGTTGAACCAAAGTCCGCGTCCGGAAAGGACCGAATAGGTGGCTCCCAGCGAGGCTTGGTGGAGCAGGGACAAGGTCAGACCGATGACCGCAAGGGCGGGGGCAATGCTGTGCAGGCGGTGTGCGAGCCAGTTCAGCCCGTCTGAAGCCTTGCGCAGGAATGAATATCGAAGGATCCAGGGATGGTTGGTGAAGGCCGGGTGTTCAAGAACGATCGGGATCAATTCCGCGATCAGTACGGTAAGGTAAAGCACCACACACATGGTGATTTCCCAGAGCAGGGAATGCGGCTGCCAGAACACGACCGGGTGCCAGAAACGAAGGGGTTGACCCAGATCGAAAAGCAGGACCATTCCCGCCGCGGAATATCCAAGGAATCCCAGCAGGACCGCCAGTTTTCCAACAATCTCCATGCGCTTGATCCTAAGAAGGTAGACGATCACGCCAAACGTAAAGGCACTACCGCCCAACGCGATGGCGGAAAGGTCAAGAGTGATCCATAAACCCCATGGTACCTGGTTGGTAAGTCCCGTCACCTGCAAGCCATACGCAAAGACATGATACGCGCCCACCAGTCCAAAGATGATGCCCAGCCCCAGGATGGCGATCCAGAACGGGAAAATGTCCACTTCGCGTTTTCCCAGCCGCATGGTCAGGGGTTCAATATTTACCTGCATGGGTTATTCCTCCTCTGCGGCAGTCCCAATTGCTGACTGGGGCGGCAGGTAGTAGACCTTGGGAGACGTGCTCAATTCTTCGCGCAAGCGGATAGGTGTCTTCGATGCCGCCAGGGTGAGCGAAGCCGGGCTGTGGGGATCGTTCAGATCGCCAAAGACTCTCGCACCGGTGGGACACGCCACCACGCAGGCAGGTGTTGCCGCGTCGTCCACCCCGGGAACCAGACCGCGTTCCAGGCCCGTGTCAATGCGATGTTCGCAGAATGTACATTTCTCGACCACGCCGCGCGGACGAGGCGGGACCTCGGGTGTACCAAATGCCGGGACGCGCGGACTGGTTTCGGTATGTTCGCGCCAGTTGAAGACGCGCACATCATACGGACACGCAACTTCACAATAGCGACAGCCAATGCAACGGTCATAATCCATGGTGACAATGCCGTCGTCACGCACATACGTCGCGGCAACCGGGCAGACATGGACACATGGCGCATCGTCACAATGCATGCACGGGCGCGAGAGGAAATATTCATCGCCGTTTACCAGGGTTTCGGTGGTGACCAGGTTGTAACGCATATCATCGGAAAGGTTGTTCACCGCCTGGCAGGCATAGGTGCAATAGTTACAGCCGATGCACAGGTTGATGTCGATCACCATGCCCCAGCGGCGTTCACCGCCTCCGCCATGCTGGGCATCC
>JBFYRY010000304.1:0-4384 GCA_041302025.1 Chloroflexota bacterium
TTGATATTGATGATCTTGCACGCCTGCATCTCCAGCGCGTAACGCGCATGGCGCGGCGTGATGATGCTCTCATCCAAACAGATCGGCGTCTTGAACTCCGCCTGCAATATGCGATGGTCCCAAATGTCATCTTCAAACAACGGCTGTTCGATGAGCAATAGATCGAGATCGTCAATCGCCCTCAGCGCCTTCGCAGTCCCCAGCGTGTACGCCGAGTTCGCGTCCACCTGCAGGCGCAGATCAGGATATGCTTTTCTTACGGCGGATGTCTCATCCACTTCGCGCCCCGGCTTGATCTTGATCTTGACCCGGCGATAGCCGTTCCCCAGATACCCGGCGACGGTTCGCACCAAAGCGGAGGCGGACTCCTGTATCCCGATCGACACCCCCACGTCAACCTTGTCCCGCGTCCCGCCGAACATCTCCTTCAGCGACCTGCCGTCGCGCTTGCCGAGCAGGTCCCAGAGCGCCATCTCCACACCGGCTTTCGCCAGATGATGACCGCGAATCCCTTCGACACGCGTTTGGAAATCGGCGGCGTCTTTGACATCCCTGCCGAGGATGAGCGGTACGATGAAGTCCTTGAGGATGTGCCAGACGGTGCCGGTCGTCTCATAGTTGTAACCGGGATCGCGCGTGGCGACGCACTCGCCGTAGCCGGTCAGGCCTTCGGCTTGCAGGATGATGAACACACATTCGCGGTCCGTTTCGCGCCCGAAGGATGTCTCGAACGGCGCAACCAACGGCATGGACAGATGCTGGAGGGTGATGGATTTGATTTTCATGGTGAGCGAGTTATACCGCACTCGGTCAAAAATTGCGCCTTTTTTAGAAGGCGGAAAGTGCAATTTTTGACCGTGGGTATTCTATAACATTGTTCGGCAAAATATAGAGAGTGGAGAATAGAGCGCCATGAGCAACAAAAAACCCCCGCCCGTTCCAGTAACCTCACGGCGACCGTCCGGGCGGGAGAAACTACTCAACTATCCAACTACTGAACTCGTAACAAAACCTTCCCATCGCTCCACAATTCTTCGAGATCGTAATGCCCGCGCATATCGGGCGAAAAGAGATGCACCACCACGTCGCCGTAGTCCATCACAAGCCAGCCTTCGCGCGACAGCCCATCGATGCGTCCCTTTTTCTTGCGGTCCTTTTTCAAGGCTTCCAGCACGCCCTTCGCAAGCGCGTCGAGCATGCGGTCGCTGGTGCCGTTGCAGATGACGAAATAATCGGTAAAAGATGCGACATCTTTGATGTCGAGGAGCAGGATGTCTTCCGCCTTTTTGTCCTCCAGGGCGGCGATGATTTTATGTGCAAGATCGAGAGCGTTCAGGTTTCACCTCATGGGGTAGGACCGAATTAATTCGGTCTTACGATTTAAACGGCGCGGCGAATAACTTTGTATACACCGAGCCGGACGGTTTCAAATCACTTTTGAAAAGATGCACCGAGTCTACCCTTGCAGTGCCAAGTGAGTCAATGCGCAGACCTTCCAGCGCAGAGCGGATTCTCTGCTGGTCAGAGACTGTCACATCCTGCCGCACACGTCCGACCGTGAGATGCGGCGAAAAGGGACGCTCCTCGGATTCGTATCCCAGCCTGCGGGATGCAGATTCGACCCCGCGATGGAGCGCCTCCAACCCAGCCTCAGCCTGGATCCCGATATAAATAACGCGTGCCCGCTTCAGGCTTGGGAAGGAGCCGAGTCCAGAGATACGCATGTCGAACGGGCGGAGAGAGTCCGCTTCGGCGCGGAGCATCCGGGTCAACAGCTCCACGCTGGAAGGAGAGACATCGCCGAGAAACTTCAACGTCAGGTGCATGTTCTCCGGCGGCACAAAACGTACCAGCGGACCGACCGTCCGTTGCAGAACGGCAGTCGCCTTATCGTGGATGGCTTGTCGAATTCCGTGGGGGATTTCCACTGCGATGAAGAGGCGCAATAGACCCATAACTTCAGGCGGAGGCGGTTGTACTGCCGAGCGCGCGCTCGACGGCTTCTTTCAGGTCGAGGAACCCGACCGGCTTGGTGAGGTACGTGGACGCACCCGCCTCCATGCCGTTCTTGATATCGGCAGGCATGCCCTTGGCAGTGATCAAAATGACGGGAATGCCCGCCAGCGCGGGGTCGCGGCGCATCTGACGCAAAATATCGAGACCCGAAATTTCGGGCATCATGATATCGAGCAGTACCACGTCCGGTTTATCGGCTGTCATCATCCCGATGGCTGGCGCGCTCTTGTTCGTCCTGACGACACGATAGCCGCTGACGCGCATCATCTCCGCGAACAGGTCTGCGGCATCATCCTCGTCTTCAACGATCATCACTGTCTTATCGCTCATACGCTGGCAACAATAGCATATTCTAAAAGAATTCGCAAGAGGACGCATGTTACATGAAATTTTGTAAGAATCGTTGTTCCATATTCATCCATACGTTGACTGTCACTTTCAAAGTGACAGTCAACTACACCGGAGGCGCATGAGCGAACTGGACGATTTCCGAGCAGAGAAGGATGAATTTTTTGGGCATCACCGGCAAAGCCCGTTGACCGCGGAACAGAAGCGCGGATTCACAGGTCTGCGTTATTTCCCCGAGAACGATGAACTGCGCCTTGAAGTGAAAGTGGATCTGTCGCCGGACGGGGAGCCGTTCCCGATGCAGACCACCACAGGCGATGTGCAGATGTATGTGCGCCACGCGAAATTCCAATTCCAGGTGGAGGGTCAGACCGCCGAACTGACCATCTACCGGGGCGAGCTCGGGTACTTCCTGCCTTTTGTCGATTCACTCGCCAGGACGGAGACCTATCCCGCCGGGCGTTACCTTGAACCCGAAGAACTGCCCGGAGACCGCTTCTTTGTGGATTTCAACCTGTCGTACAACCCCTACTGCGCCTACAACGATAAGTGGTCCTGCCCGATCACACCCGCCGAGAACCGGCTGAAGGTGCCGGTCCGCGCGGGGGAGAAGGTCTTCCACGTAGAGGGCGCTCCACACTAACCCGCTCTTCAAATGAAACGTCCCGAAGCACGAATCTTCGGGACGTTATTTTTTCCGAACAGTATTTTTCACTTCTCTGCTGTCTTTTCCAGAACATCGAGCAATGCTTCGTACTCTTCGCAACACTCCGGACACAGGTCAATGTGCTCACGGACGAAAGGCATGAGTTCCGCCGCGTCCTTCCCGTTCACTTCCCTTTCGACGTACTCATCCAGTTTGTCGTAGAACTCGTTGCACGATACATCGTCATCGCTCGCCGTTTCAAGGACGCGCAGGAATCCCAGCACGGCATCATTGGAGAGGTGTTCCGGCGGGTCGAATTTATTTCGGATGGATCGGATGAGTTCGCGGAGGTTCATACGCTGGTTTGACGGTTAAGAAAGTATTAATCTTACTTTTGTTCGAAAAGGGCAAGCACTTCGTGCGCGTGGATGTCTTCCATGGACAGACGGTTCTTGAGTCGCAGGCGGGCATCGTGCAGAAGTTTGTAGAGGGCGTTGCGGTTGGTCTTGAGTTTGCGCGCGGCTTCCTCCATCGGCATATCCTGCACGCCCAGCAGGAGCAGTGCCTGGCGCTGACGCTCGGTCAACTCCTCTTCGATGATGCGGCGAACGCGTTCCAGCATGTCGGCGCGTTCGGCGGAGGTTTCGGGTCCCGCCTGGGCATCGGCGAGCAGACCCGGAGGCGGAGGAGCGTCCTCGTTCTCCGTGAGTTCATCCAGCGAAGAATCCCGCCAGCGTTTGCGGCGCAGTTCGGTCAGCGCGATCCGCACGGCGATCTTGTGCACCCAGGTGGTGAACTGGCTTCGTCCCTCGAAGGTGCCCAGCTGGTCAAGTACGCGGAGCAGGGTCTCCTGGGTCACTTCTTCGACAAGGGAGTTGAACTGCGGCAGTTCGGGGGAAAGCCAGCGAGAGAGGGCATACGGCAGACCTTTGTGGATGATGGAGCGCAGATCGTCAAGAGCCGCGTTGCGCGGTTCACCTTCCGCCCGCAGGTCTGAAAGCCATTGTTCGTTGGTCCGTGTTGCCATGATGAAAATTATAAAGCAGGTTGATTCTGTTTTGGCTTTCTCTTACAACTCTCTTATGAAGCCGCCGGAAAAGAAAAACGAGCCTTTCATGGCTCGTCTTTTGAGTGGGCGCACATAAGTGCGGCATGTTCGGCGGGAATCTCCAAAGGGTGTGTATAGTGAATTATAGCAGTTGAGCGCCCAAGATCGATTCGCTTGACGAATTGAGCAAGTAATCTTTTAGCGTTCAAGATGTCGCCTGTCTGGTAGGCATTGTCAATTTGATCGCGCCATGCATCAAAGACCAGGGCAAGGGCTTCGGGCGTGATATGCGGCATCTCACGATCGCGCTGGGCACGCAGTCCGGC
>JBFYRY010000072.1:0-27115 GCA_041302025.1 Chloroflexota bacterium
GCTTCCACCAACCGGCGGATCACGTTGCTGATGTCGCCCATCACATCTTCGAGTTCCTCGTGTCCCTCACCGTATAGTTCCCCTGCGGCTTTGTAGATCACCGACAGTTCGCCGAGCAGGTTGCGAAGTGTCTCGCCGGTCGCGTCCCATGCCATTTCCACTTCGTCCCAGTAGGGCAGTGTCCGTGTGGCGGGGAGCACGCGCGATTGCCAGGCGTAGTTCGATGGCGGCTGTCCTTCGCGTTGCAACCGCGCAAACTCACTGAGCACATTGAAGAATTCGCGGTTCATCTGTTCGATGCGGAATGCCATGTCAGTGGCGCGGTTGACCTTTTGCTGAATCAGCCCAAAGTCCGCGGGGCGAAGCGTTTCGTTCGTCTCACCGAGAAGCCGCCCGAGAACGCCGGCATTCGTCCCGCCGACCTCCTTCATCATGCGGTCCATGTCGAATTGACTCAGGCGGAAAGACAGCGCGTTCGTCGTTGCCGATTCCAGGTGATGACCTTCGTCGACGATGAGATGCGAATACTCGGGCAGGACTTTGCTTCCCGTGGCGACATCGGACAGGAGCAGTGCGTGGTTGACGACGAGCACGTGCGCGGATTGCGAAGCGGACTTGGCGCGATGGAACGGACACGCGCCGCCTGTGCGCTTGATGCACGTCTCGGTCGTGCACGCATCATCCTCAGCCGACATTCGGTTCCACACCTCACGCTCGGTCGGCCCCGTGAGATTGATCTCGCTTCGATCTCCGCTCGAGTTGTTGATCTGCCACACCATGACCTTTGCCAGCACGCGCATCTCATCCGCATTGCGCGGACCGAAGTGACGCATGTTCTCTGTTCGCCGCGGGCAAAGATAGTTGGAGCGTCCCTTGAGGACGGAAAAACGAAAATCGAGATGGAGCGCCCGACTCAAATTCGGCAGGTCGCGCTGGATGAGTTGGTCCTGCAGGTTGATCGTGTTGGTTGAAACGACAACACGCGTATTGTTTTGTGTGGCGAACAACGCCGACGGAACAAGATATGCGAATGAATTATGAACGACAATATCGTTTGCGACAAAATTTGGTTCGCCGTCCATTGTCAGGTCAAAAGTTTCCACTTCGCCAACTGGCTCAATTTCCGCAATTTTGTCCCAGTACAGATCTGATGTCGCGATTTCCATCAATGTGGGTGCCGCTAGATACTTGCTGATTGCATGCATCTTATCCCTGCTGATCTCCCGCTTGCGATCAGACGAAACGATGCAGGCATTACGAATGGCATACCATGATTCCCGCATTTGGATTCTCTCATGGTCTATAAGTTTCCATGCTTGAATAGGGAGCAAGTCATCGTTGGGGTTATGTTTACTGTTTTTATTGATCTCATACCAGGCATCTAGGGATCGTTTTCTTTTCCCCACCATATATTTCCCAACTGTTTGCGTAAATATATGTTTGCTTCTATTATCCAGGATCGCCAGACTCCATGAGTCGAAGCGTCTTTCTTTGAGAAGCGCTGACTTGTAGCGAACACGGGAGATAATTCCAAGTCGCAGAAGCAAATGTTGGATATCCGATATCAATTGTTCTGATGCGGATGAGATTGTGATATTGCCTCTTTGCCCTTCAATGCTCCCATCGGTGACCCAAAGACCAGCCAGTAAATGGCAGACGGACTCCTGGTCAGCCAGAAAATATGCCGCGGGAATATATTTTGTCCGAGCGTCTCGTCCAAGTAAATTCAATTTTTCCAGTAATAAATTCAGCCCGCTTCGTTCGTGTCCCATAAGGCTCAGGCGGCGGAATCCATAATGCCCTTTTGCCTTATGTTGCGTCATTTGGACATTGCCGAGTTTCTCGACATTTTGGCGAAAAACATCAACGACTTCTGAATCGAAATTGGTAAAAGTCAATGAATCTGGGTGGCCGAGTCCGCCATCACCAATCATGGCGCCGGTAACAAATGTTTCGTGATTTGGAAAAGAGATATTGCCCGCTGGAAGACAGCGAATTGTGGCAATTCGATCACCAACTTTGAGGTCACAAAGAAGTTGCCAGCCATCGAAAGCTAGAAATGGATGATTGGCGGTTGCTACTATTTTTCGTCCCAATCTGGTTTTGAGCCTCCAGACCGAACGTAAGCCGTTTTTGTGTATTGCTTGTATTTTCTGATACGTTAGTTTGCCTTTTGCTGTAATACAGGCAATCGGTTCGCTGGGTGGCGCGCCTGCACTAACGATCTCCAATATTTGCTTGCGCTCGCCGCTTTTGAATATAACCCATGCATCACCTGTGATGCATTTCCCGACGCCCGTTCCGGCTTCGATCATCAGGTGACTTCCATACGAAAGTGCATCGCTCACCGCGCGGATCATGCCGATCTGTTCGGGACGTTGCTCGAACGATTCGAAGTATTGCGAGAACGGTCCGCCGTATTCAAGGATGGATGCGACTTCGTCCGTATTGAGCGGTGTCGGTTCTTCGGGGTTACCCAGCGGCGGGAACTTGGAATCGTCGATGAGTGAGATGCTTTCCTTCCTGATCTTTTTGGCTTTGATGCCCTCTTTGGCGCGCGAACGCAGGATCTCCTGGAATGCCCAATTCGCATCCCACTCGAGAACCTCGCCATGGCGGACGATCTCTGCCAGCAGGTCAAGCGGAAGTTCACGCGCCATCTCGAAAAGCTTATTCAATGCCGCCATCGTGACGCGGGCGTCGTCGAGGGCGCGATGGGTGGCGGGGAGCAGGATTCCGAGTTGCCTGCCGAGCGAACCGAGATTGTAGCGGCTGGCGGTGGGCATCAACACGGCGGCAAGTTCATAGGTGTCAATGACTTCGTTGTATTGAAGGAGTCCGCCCTTTTGCAGGAATCCCAGATCGAAACGGACATTATGTCCCACAACCGGCGAGTCCCCGACGAAGGCGTTCAGTTCGTGGGCGATATCCTGAAAGCGCGGCGCGTTGCGGACTTCCACATCGCTGATGCCGGTCAGACCTGTGATAAATTCCGGAATGTGCCTGCCGGGATTGATGACCGACGACCACTCATCCTCCACACGATGCCCCTTGAACTTCACCGCCCCGATCTCGATGATGGCGTCACGGTCCTGGCTCAAACCTGTCGTTTCGATGTCTATGGCTGTGATTGAGTTCATAAGTAGAACAAGTGTATCATGAATTAAATAACACCGTCATTGCGAGACGCCGTTCGTTGGCGTCGAAGCAATCCCCAACAGAGTAGCGAGATTGCTTCGGGCCACTTCGTGAGAACATCGCCCTAGCAATGACGGAAATATTATTCTTCCGGCAACGCGGCTTTCACTGCCGCGAGTTGTGTCTGCCCGATTGGCTTCTCTTTTGCCTTCTTCCTAAAGAATTCCTTGATCTCCTTCAACATCAGCACCGGGACGGGAGCGTCAGCTGCATCGACCTGCACATTGTCGCTGGTGAACACCATCATGACTTTGATCTCCGGGATCTCTGTTTCGTCCATTTTTTTGGCAAGATACTTTCTCACCGCGTTGACTTCGCTGTCCACTTCGAGATCGGGGCGTCCAAGGCTCTCCTGTCCGAAGATGCGCATGTAACCTTGCAGGAATCCGCCGCCGCTGATCCTCCAGCGATTCTTTTTGAATGTGACTTGTCCGCGCTGGTGATAGGGCAGGAGTACCCAGAGCCCTGCCGGACCTGCCAGTAAATGCGATGCCGGTGTTGTATAGTGATAGATCACGAACTCGTTCTGCAGACCCTTGAGGCCCGCGTCCAGTTTTTCATCTGGGCGCGGACTCCGCCCGAAGCGGTTGCCCATGTACATGCCGATCTGTGTAAATACAAAGCCAAGGAACAATGCCATCACCGCATAGATGAATAGATCCGTCCGCTTAATGGAGATGTACATGCCGGTTCCAAGCACGACCAGGGCGCCGATGCTCATGTAATTGCCGATTGTGCTGTTACGTTTGATCAGTTTTTCGTTTTTGATGATTTTCATGTTTTATCTAATTCCGCTGGTTGGGTTGTGGTGCCGTTCGTTAGTACCACGTATCGGAACCAGCAATTTCAAGTTTATTTTCTATTGTTAGGGTGGTTTCGATACTCAACCACCGTGTTTACACTTTTATTTCTTCAAACTTTTCTCAATGGCAGACTTCATTGCATCCAGCACCTTCGACTCTGCCGCCTCCTTCGCCACGCGGATGGCGTTCTTGATCGCCAGCGCATCCGAACGACCGTGACCGATGAAGACCAGTCCGTTCACGCCGAGCAACGGAGCCGCGCCCTCTTCGGAGGGGTCGAGCAATTTCTTGATCTTGCCCAGGGCAGGTTTCACGAGAATGCCGCCGATCAACGCCAGCGGACCGCCGCCTTTGATGGCTTCCTTGATCTTTTCGATGATCAACTTGGCAACCGCCTCCGTGGATTTCAGCAGAACGTTGCCGGTGAACCCATCCGTCACCGCCACATCCGCGTGACCGCCAAAGACTTCCTTGCCTTCCACGTTGCCGATGAAATTCAGTTTTGAGTTTGCCAGGAGCGGATATGCCCCTTTGACGAGTTCGCTTCCCTTACCTGCCTCTTCTCCGTTCGAGATCAACCCAACGCGTGGATTCTTGACACCGCGCGCGCGTTCAGCGTAGACACTGCCCATGATGCCAAACTGTAAAAGATTCTCAGGTTTGCAATCGGGGTTTGCACCGATATCCAAAATGATGCATGTACCTTTCGCAGTGGGGAAGACAGGCGCCAGTGCCGGGCGGTCCACGCCGCGGATACGACCCAGGCGGAACAGCGATGTCACCATCCCTGCGCCGGTGTTGCCCGCCGTCACGAACGCGTCCGCTTCGCCGCGCTTGACGATATCGAGTCCCACCGCCATCGAGTTCTGCGCGTCCTTGTGGCGCGCCTTCATCACAAGGTCTTCACCTTTGTCGTGCATCGTCAGCATCTCAGGGGCGTGGACAACGCGAATGGGCAGACCCGCTCCACCAGCGGAGTCAAGTATCGGCTGAATCTTCGAAGCGTCGCCCGTCAAAATAATTTCCACTCCGTATTCGCGCGCCGCCATCACGGCACCTTCCACATCCGGCGTCGGATAATTGTCGCTCCCCATTGCATCCAGAACGATCTTTGTCATAATGTCTCCTCTTATTTATTTTATATTTTCAAGCGTGAAGAAAAACGTCGCGCCGCGTCCCAACTCTGATTCTACCCAAATTCTCCCGCCGTGTACTTCGACAATGCGTTTGACCAGCGCCAGCCCAATGCCTGTGCCTTCCGTGAGCGGGTCGAGTTTGTTGAACAGCCCAAAGATGCGCTCATGGAATTGGGGCGCGATGCCGATGCCATTATCTTTGACGAAGAAACAATTTTCCCCGTCGCGGACTTCCATGCCGATATGGATTTTGGGACTCGTTTCACTGTCTATAAATTTGGTCGCGTTGATGACCAAATTCTGGATGACCTCCACCACGCGGACGCGGTCAACATGCACGACGGGAAACTCCGCATCCACCTGGACCTCAACCTGCTTCTCCTCCAATTGACCGTGTACCAGCTCGAGCGTCTCACTGACCAATTCCCCGAATGGAATATCCTGTGTCGGGTTGGCAATGCGCCCAATGCGCGAGAGTTCGAGTAACTCGTTAAGCAGTCTCTGCATTTTCTGCGCGGCTTCACGAATGCGGGTGACCGTGCGAGGCAGTCTTTCGTGCTTTCCTTTCTGTATATCTTCCTCAAGGAAACCCAAAAAACCGCCGATGGTCACAAGCGGACTCTTCAAGTCGTGCGATACCGTATAAGTAAAACGTTCGAGTTCGGCGTTCTTTGCATCCATCTCGGTGATCAGTTTCTCCCGCTCGATCTCCGCTTTTTTCCTTTCGCTCAGATCGGTGATTGCCGATATCGAGCCGATGATGCGACCGTTCGAATAGCGCGGCACCCCCGTTACAAGCGCATGGATGATATGTCCGTCCTTGTGTTTCAGGCGCGTTTCATAAGTGGTGGCTTCGCCCTCCTGACGATGCTTGCGTTGTTCTGTGTGTATGCCCGCATCCTCAGCGACGGCAAAATGCTCCGACGGTTCGCCGATCATGTCTTCGGGTTTGTACCCCAGCATCAGTGCGTAGGCGGGGTTGACGTATTCGTAGACGCCGTCCAGCATCGAGACCGAAACGCCCTGCCCAAGCGTGTTCATGACCTGCACGGCAAAATCACGTTCCTTTTGCAGTTCCATCTCGATTCGTTCCCGTTCCTTGATCTCCTGTTGTGCTGACGTGTACAGCCGCGAATTCTCGATGGCAATAGCCACTTGATTTGCGACACCCTCCAGGAGTTTCAAGTCAGATTCGTCGTAGGCGTTCAGTGTATAACTTTGCGCCGAGATCAACCCGATCACCTGCCCGCGCGAAAGCAACGGAGCCGCCATGAGTGACGCGGACAATTGGTTTACCTTGCCCATTGTTTTTTGGTCGATAATTCCCTGGGCAAGTTCCTCTTCTGTGCGCAGTATAAGGACGGGTTTTTCCCCTTTCAGGAAACGCCTGAGGAAACTGTTTGGGGTTACAGGTCCCCTTGTCTGTTCATAACGCACGCCGCTGTCATACATGATGGGGAACGAGACTTCCTCGTTTTCAGGGTGATACAAACCAACGAAAAAAGCGTCAAGCGACAAACTCTTCCTGCCCTGTTCGTATACCGCCTCAAGCAGATCTGGTAAATCCATAATTCTGGCAACTGCCTGTCCGACTTCGTTAAGAATGGATAGGTGTTCTGCGTTCTGCCTTACCTCTTCGAGCAGGCGGGCGTTTTGTATGGCGACGCCGACCTGGTTGCCAACACCGACCAGCAGGTTCAGGTCATCTTCGGTGTAAGCGTTCAATGTGTAACTCTGCGCTGAGATCACGCCGATGACCTTTTCACCGACTTTTAATGGAGCGACCAACAGGGATGCTGAGCGTTTGGATTGGTTTCCAAGCATCCCTGTCTGGTCAGGCTTCGGTCTTATTTCCTCCTCCGTTCGGAGGATAAGGGAGGGCGGAGCCCCCTTGAATAATTGGTTTAGAAAACTGTCCCGGGAAAGGACATCAGGTTTAAGTTGGTAACGCATGCCTTCATCGTACATGAGCGGGTATGTGACTGAATTGGTTTCAGGCTGGTGAAGTCCGACAAAGAACGCATCCACGTTCAGGTGCTTTTTCACTTCCTGGTAGATGACTTCCAGCAGGTCGGGCAGGTCGCGCAGTTCGGAGACCACGCGTCCCAATTCGTTGAGCGTGGCTAAATATCCCTCGTTTTGCTTTATATTTTCAAGCAGGCGGGAGTTTTGAACTGCAACCGCCACCTGATTCGCAATACCGGTGAGCAGGCTCAGGTCTTCTTCGTTGTATGCTTTGACTTGATAACTCTGAATGGAAATGACGCCGATCGCATCTTTCCCGGTAAGTATGGGTACGAACATCAGCGACTTTGTCAATAATGGTTTTGCGGTGTTCGAGTTATCTCCGATCATCAGCGTCGTGCTGTTTTCATCTGGCGAATCAGACCAGTCGTCCAGGAGTACTGGTTTTTTACTCAAAATGGTCCTGCCGGAAAAAGTGCTTTCGGTCACGGGGGCAGGGTGTTGTTTCCAGGGCTTTCCATTGTCGTACATGATCGGAAATGAGAATTCGTTCTTTTCCTCGTTATATAAACCGATGAAGAACAGGTCCACAGACAGCGCTTTCCGTACCTGGTGATAGACATTTTCCAGCAATGTCGACAGGTCGGTGAGTGTGGAGAGTTCCCGCCCAGCATCGTTCAATATGGCAAGCCTTTGTGCGCGTTTTTTTGTTTGTTCGAATAAACGCGTGTTCTCAATCGCGATGGCAACCTGTTGTGAAATGGCATTGAGGAGCACCTGGTGTTCCTCAATATATAAGTTCATTGTATAACTCTGGGCGGAGAGCACGCCAACCACGCGGTTCCCCAGGGTTAACGGAGTGATCAATATGGACGCACTGTTGATCGAATGGTTACCCAGTAATTTTCCGTTTTCAGTGTTCTTCATCTCAATCTCTGTTTGATTCCAGAGAAGAGATTGTCTGCTTTGAATAACGCGGGAAATCAACGGCGATTCATTCAGCCTGGCAGGTTTTTCATCCCATTTTCTTCCATCGTCGAAAACGATTGGAAATGAGACCATGTCGGTATCTTCATCGTATAGCGCAACATAAAAGACATCCAGCGGTATGTGCCGTCTGACCTGATCGAGGATTAAATCCAGTGAATTTTCCAATTCCTGAAGGCTGGATACAACCCGCCCGACCTCGTTCAACATGACTAGTTGGTCGGCGCGGCGCTGTGCCTGTTCGGCGAACTTCTTTCGATTGGCGACTTCTTCCGCAAGTTGGTTGCGGTTCTTGAGCAATTCCTCCTGGCGGTCTTTTTCCAGTTGATTGCGCTGGGTCATGACCGCGATGACAAATACCGCCACCATCACGTAAAAACCGATGCTTCCGCTGATATCAATAAAAGTCAGGTCACTGCGAAGGAGAGGTAAAACAGAAATAAATGCGACATTCAGGGTTGTAAAAAGGACCGTTGTACGAACCGAATAGAATAAACTGCTTAAGATCAGGGGCAGGATGATCCAGATAAAGGAATTATTGATGACACTGGGATTGGGGTCGGGGACAGTCAACGCAACGACATACGACGGAAAGGATAATGCGATCATCAACAGAAGCATTGCAAACTTGTACCAGCGCGTTCGCGCGGTCAGGTAACCCACAACCAGCAGAATCAATACGCTGACTGATGTCCTGCCGCCGATTATTTGCTCGAAAAGTACGCCGATGACACTGATAAACAAAAATACGGCAGTGATGATCGCGTATCTGCGGTCCTCCGCTTTTGCCAACGGTTCAAGTGGCTCTGTGAGGAATCTCCAGAGCCACTTGAACAAACGTGCAACTGGCTGTAAGAATGTATTCAAGTTATCCCTTGATTTCCGGTGAATTCTTCAGCGTGAACTTGAACGTCGAACCTTTGCCCAATTCCGATTCTACCCAGATTCTGCCGTGATGCACTTCGATGATCTTTTTTACCAGTCCAAGTCCTATGCCGGTACCTTCCATTTCAGGGTTGAGTTTATTGAACAGTTCGAATATTTGCTCATGATGCTCCGATGCGATGCCGATCCCATTATCGCTGACGGAAAAGATATGCTCTCCGTCGATCTCTTCGAACGCGATCCTGATCCTGGGATTCGGCTGATCGCCCATGAACTTGACTGCGTTCGTGATCAGGTTTTGCATGACCTGGACGATCCGCGCCCGATCCACATGGACGAATGGGAAGATCGAATCGATCTCCAACTGAACCTGTTTCGCCTTTAATAGCCCGTCCGCCGCCTTGAGCGCATCCCGCATGATCTCCTCGAACGGGACATCCTTTGGCGGGTTGGTAATGCGCCCCACGCGGGAAAGGTCCAGTAGTTCATCCACGAACTTCCCCATCGTCTTTGCCGCCTCGTTCATTTGTGAAAAGTCCCTGTTCGCCTGCTCGTACTTTCCCGCCTTGATGTCTTTTTCCAGATAGCCCAAAAATCCCGCCAGTGTGATCAACGGTGTCTTTAAATCATGCGAAACGCGGATGGCAAAACGGTCCAATTCCTGGTTCTTCCGTTTCAACTGCTGGATGACCTCTTCGCGTTTTGTCTCTGCCGCCTCGCGCATCCTGATCTCCTCCTCGGCGCGTGCCAGGTTGTGATAAACATTCCGTGCCAGGCGGTAGACGGCATTCCCTGCAACCAGAATGATGATGCCTCCAAGGAAGAAATCCTCGAGTTTCGTGCGTGTGAGGAAGACCGGCTCATACCAGCCCCATAGATCGCCAAGCACCAGCCATGCCATGCAGGCAAGGATCAGAAAGGCAAGATACATGACCGCCCTGCCTCTCAGGATCAACCCCGCAACGATCAGGATCACCGGGTAGCCAAGTATCCCAATGTCGTATATTCCCTGATTGATGGTTGCCAGCCGGGTGATCAATAGAATGATCGTTACCGCAAGGATGGTGCTGGGAACTGAAACCGCTTCCCGCCGAATTAGGATCAGGGAAATGACGATGGGAATAATGCCAACGGAGGTCGCGAACGCATTTGTGTAATCTTCCAAAAGAAGATAGGAAATGAGCAGGACTAAAAAAATACCAAGCGAAGAGAAACCCACCCATCGCACGATATTCATTATTTCGGTCTTGTCGCCCTGGGGATTTCTCCGCAGAATTGTCGAAAGCGGTTCCCTGCTCGCGAGTCTTTTCATCTCATATCCTTGTTCCTTGGCGGTCCGCCAGCGTGAAATGGAACGTCGTGCCTTTTCCCAGTCCATCCGATTCGATCCATATCGTTCCGCCATGCACTTCAACGATACGTTTCACAAGCGCCAGCCCGATGCCTGTGCCCTCCGTATTTGCATCCAGTTTGTTGAAAAGCCCAAATACCCGTTCATGTTGTTCAGGCTCAATGCCGACCCCATTGTCTCGGACAAAAAACACCCGACTGCCGTCATGATATTCCACCCCGATCTCGATCAGGGGTGTTTTTTGTTCGCCCATGAACTTTGCGGCATTGTCCACCAGATTCTGGACAACCTGGACGAGTCGCGCTCTGTCCCCATATACAGATGGAAGATCCGCCTCCACCTTGATTTGAACCTGCTGCGCTTGCAATCGTCCTTCGATCATGCTCAGGGCGTCGTCCACAATCGCTTTAAAGGGAACAGTTTCCGGCGGATTCATGAGGCGTCCGATCCGCGAGAGTTCGAGCAGTTCGTTGAGAAGTCTCTGCATCTTCGTGACCGCATCGGTAATCCTCAGGACGTCCTTGTCCACCCTCACGACATCCCCTTTTTTTGCATCCTGTGCGAGATATCCAAGAAAGCCCGAGATCGTCACCAGCGGCGCCTTCAAATCATGCGAAACGGTGTAAGTGAAGTTTTGCAACTCTTCATTTTTGCTTTTCAATTGGTTCAACAATTCTTCGATCTTCGATATGTCGTACAGCGTGTGCAGAAGGCAGAGCTCATCGCCCAGATGGACCGTGATCGCCGAGATCAATGCAACACCGACTTCTCCCGATTTCCTCCGGAATTCCGCCTTGAACTCCTCGGCATGTCCCTGCTCGGCAAGCACTTGTGTATGCTGAAGTTGGTCTTCCTTGTTTACCCATAAATTCAAGGAAAGTACAGATTGACCGACGACCTCTTCCCTCGTATAGCCTGCCCCGTTGCAGAACGCCTGATTGGCGTCCAGTATCATCTGGTCGCTCGCCCGGCTGATGAGCATTGGGACGAAGGTACGGTGGAATGCCAGTTGGAACTTTTCCTCCGAAGCATGCAGGGATGCATCCGACTGTTGGCGCGAAATGGCGGTTCCCAGGTTGCCCGCCGCCGCCACGAGCGCATCGATCTCCGCCTGCGACCACGGCATTTCATTGACAAAGTCGTCGAATCCGATGATGCCCCACCAGCTCCCGTTGACAAAAACCGGCACATCCAGCAGGGTCTTCAGACCGCGCTCATCAAACACTTTTTTCCAGTATCTTGGGTATTGTTTCCTGCTTCCGTAAAATGATCTTCCATTGCTCAGGTTCGAATACCAATCTTCCAAGCCAGGCGTTGTCGGTATCAGGCGTGTGTTTTGGTAAACAGGGTTATTCAATTCAGGTATGATCCCGGGCGCCGCCCACTCATATCTTTGTGACGAAAGTATGACCCCGTCTGACCCGGGATGGTTTTCGAAAATATATACATGGCTGGCGCCGGTTGCCTCCCCCAGTAGTTTCAGGATCAAATTGATCTCGTCCTGCCAATTCCCGGATTTTAGAAGTAACTGGGCGGTTTCTGCAACTGCGCCAAGGATCGCCTCGCGCTGTTTTAGTTTCAGTTCGGCTTCCTTTTGTTCTGTGATGTCGATGTAGACTCCATGAACAAATTGCGGATTGCCTGCATCATCCTTGATCACAACCGCCTCATCCCGCACCCAGACCCAGTGACCGTCTTTTGCCTGCAGGCGGTATTCGCTGATCATCCTTTTGCCGGTGGCGATGTATTGCTCGAGTACACCCACAACCTGCGGCAGGTCTTCGGGGTGGACAAGGTCCTGCCAGAATCCCGGCTTGCTTATCCATTCCTCCGCCGTGTAGCCGATAAGTGTTTCGATCTGTGGGCTGATGTATAACGGGTTTCCTTCCAGGTCGGCTGTGTCGCGGTAGGTCACCACTGTTGTCTGCTCAACAAGCGCGCGATACATGGTCTCCGCCTCGCGTAATGCCCTTTCCGCGCCGAGCCGTTTTTGCATATCCTTGCTTCTTAGGACCAGATTTTTGTTGAGCGTGTTCGCCAGCATCTGCACGAATACGGCAGTAACGACCAGTATCCCGGTGACAAGCAAAAAGTCAGTTGTTATCCCATGGGTTGGCGGGGCAGGCTTATAGAGACCATACATATCTCCAAAAACAAGCCAGCCGGTGCAGGCGATCGTCAGAACGGTAAGGATGACAACGCTTCGCCTTCGCAGGATCAAACTGGTGATAAGCAAAATCGCTGGATATGCAATTATGCCGATATCGTGGATGCCCTGTCCGATGGTTGTCAGCGCCGTCACCGTCAAAACGAGGATGACAGCAACGATCCCCACTGCAAACTGAACCCTGCCTCGGCGATTCAATTCCATCGCCGTGAGGATCAGGATCAGACTTGCCGCTGTAACAACAGCCTCTTTTATAAAAACGTTTAAAAGATAAACAAGAACAAGTACAGCCAGACCAATTGAAACGATCAGGCAGATCCAGAACAGAACCGCCTTGATCGTATCGGTATTTTCCGCGGAATGGATGCCTGGCTCTTCCATTGTGTTGTCGGGTTGTATTAAATAATCCTTGATTTTCATTCTACTATAGCCACGCTTTTTTCAAGTTCGATTTGCCGATTCGTGGTCTCGGAGTGAAGTGAATGACACCCGCGTTCGGAAATATCCGGGTTTTGAGTACCAATACTTATAAAGTTTGCTTTGCTTGACAACACCATGAAGGCGATTATAATACGCCGTGCTTAGGCGCTGGTGCTGGAATTGGCAGACAGGCATGGTTGAGGGCCATGTGCCGCAAGGCGTGGAGGTTCAAGGCTGGTCCCGTTTACTCGGCGATAATCAAACTGCAACAGGTGACCGCGCCCTCCGCCTTGGCAAGTTCATTCACCTGGACCGCCTTTACTTTATATCCCCTTTCCCCCAATATTCTGCGTGTCCTGGGAAAGGCGGTGGGGTAGATGATTGCGCCGTTCACCGGCAGGCAGTTGGCGGCATACGGTTCGGATGGGTCAATATCGATCAAATCGAATCCTTCGAAATGTTCGATATCCACCCATCTGCGGTTGATGAGCAAAGTGGACTCGTCTACGCGGGTGACGGCGCTCTTTAGGTGCAGGCAGTCGTGCAGTTCCACGCCCTGCACGTGGTAACCGTATTTGCCCAGCAGGTTGTTCATCTGTTCGATTGCAGTCGTGTTACTGCGCGTGGACAAGCCAACGAAAATATTTTTCCCCAACACCAACACATCACCTCCGTCCACCGTGGCGGGCGCGGAGATGCGGACGATCTCGCGGTAGGGGGTCAATGCCCGGGCGATGGAGTCCGTTTCAGGTTTTCGGGAATCAGCCCCGGGTCGGGTGAGAAGCGCCACATCCGGCAGGACGAGTGCGGTGTCCTCCACGAAGACCGAGTCGGGCAGGTCCGGTTCAGCAGGTAATTCCAAAACGGCACATCCCAACTCCTTGAGTGTCTGGACGTAGCCGTGATGTTGGACCCGGGCGACATCCAGGTCGATGGGTGTGCGGTCGATGTGTGTGATCTCGCACTCGTTGAAACGCGGACTGACATCGCGGGTGATCGCGATGGTCATTAACCCTCTCCGGTGCGGTAGCGGTCGATCAATGCCTTGGTGCGGGGGTCTTTGGGTTCGCGGAACAGGTCGTCCGGTTTTGAGTCTTCGATGAGTTCGCCGTCTGCCATGACGATGACGCGGTCTGCCACTTCGCGCGCAAAGCCCATTTCGTGGGTGACAACGAGCATGGTCATGCCGTCCTTGGCAACCTTCTTCATGACGTTGAGGACTTCGCCGATGAGTTCAGGGTCGAGGGCAGATGTGGGTTCGTCGAAGAGCATCACTTTTGGCTGCATGGTGAGGGCGCGGGCGATGGCGATGCGTTGTTTCTGCCCGCCGGAGAGACGGTTGGGGTACTCGTCTTTTTTGAACAGCATACCCACGCTGTCGAGGTTCTCCTCTGCCAGTGAGATGGCTTCGTCTTTGTTCATGCCTTTGACGGTGACCGGTCCCTCGATGACGTTTTGCAGGACGCTCATGTGCGGGAACAGGTTGAATTCCTGAAAGACCATGCCGGTCTTCAATCGCAGATCGTGGATCTGCTGGCGAAATTCCCTGCCTTTTCCACCGGCTTCCGCTTTGATGTTGTCCACTTCAATCGAGCCGTGGGAAGGTTCCTCCAGAAAGTTGATACAGCGGAGCAGGGTGCTTTTGCCGGAGCCACTGCGCCCGATGAGACAGACCACCTCGCGCGGCTGAATTTCCAGCGAGACATTTCTCAGCACATGGAGCATTCCAAAATACTTGTCGAGATTGGAGATTTTGACAATGGGTTCCATGTCAGCGGTCTCCTCTCGCAAGACTTGTTTCAACGCGGCTCTGGATGGAGGTCAGCAGGAGTGTCATGATCCAGTAGAAGATCGCCGCCATGATGAGCGCCTCCATGTTGCGGAATTCGGCGCGCCCGACCTTGGTGGCGCGCCACATCAATTCGTGAACGAAACCGGTGGCAGAGACCAACGCAGAGTCTTTTGTCATGGCAATGAAGTCGTTGCCCATGGGCGGGATCGCAAAACGCAACGCCTGCGGCAGGACAATGCGCCTCATCGTTTGTAAGGGTGTCATGCCAAGCGCAACGGCGGCTTCACGCTGTCCCTTGCCGACGGACGCCAGACCGGCCCGGAATGTTTCGCTCATGTAGGCGCCATAATTGAGACCCAGTGCCAGCACGCCAGCTCTCAGTCCTGAGAGAATGATGCCTAATTGCGGCAAAGCCAGGAAGAAAAAGAATATCTGTAGATACAGCGGCGTTCCGCGAATAAGGGATACATAAAAAGTGCTCAATGCGTAAATAAATGGATTATTGGATAAGCGTCCCAATGCGGCAAGCAGGGCGAGTGTCATCGCAAACAGGATCGAAAGCACCGAAATGCGAATAGTCTGGATGATGCCAGCCGCGACAAAATCGATGTTCTCGCGGATGAATTCACCGTCCACGATGATGGACTTGAAGGAAATACCCTCGCCTGCCAATCCGACCGATATTGTGGAGATGACGTTTTCGACCTTTTTACGGATCTTCCGTTCGTTTTCCGTCACAGTGCGGAATCTCCACACGGAAATGGATGTTGCCCCGTTACTTGACTTGATCTCAATCCCGCTGAACAGGAAGACTAGAAAGACCAGCAGGGCGATCCAGGAGAGAGTGACATTCAAGCGGAATTGATTTTGTTTTCTTTTTTGGGCTTCGAACAACAGGTCTGCTTGTGATTTCTCTTCGCCGGTGTCTTTTTTGAAAAGGTTCACTGCGCGCTCCTCTGAAAAATCAAGGGAAGCGGCATGGCGAGCCGCTTCCCTTTTGGTCGCTTATGGTTTACTGGCTGACTTGCGTCAGGTCGATGCCGAACCACTGGGTCGAAAGCGCGGAGAGGCGTCCGTCGGCGTGCATGGCGGTGAAGAGTTTATCCACTTCAGCGCGCAGGGTATCGGTGGGCAGTGAGGATGACCTGTCGAATGCGGCGGCGAGAACCTCGGTGAACACCGCATCTCCCAATTGTTTGACCGGCATGCCTGAAGCGATGTTTTGGTCAACAACCGTAACGGCGGTCACGTATCCCACGAAGTCTTCGCGTCCGGCGGCAATCGCCTGGGCACATTCCTGGTCGGTGGGGAGCGGGACGACGGTCACAGCGGGAGCCTTCGTAAACACCTCAATACTGGGACCAAGGTCGCCGCCTACGAGCCAGGTTTCATACGTGGTGGATGCGCCGGCGCACAGAGCCATACCAGCCAGTTCATCAACTGAGGTGTAAGGGGCATCTGCGCCAACCGCTACAACAGCGGGTGTTCCATAGTAAGGCACGCTGAAGTCGAGGATCTGCTGGCGCTCGGGCGTGATCGTCATCGAGCCGACACTGACATCCCATTTATCGGACCACGAGCCCGCAGTAATGGTGTCCCAGTCGGGGGTCGCAAAGCAGGTTTCCACGCCCAGCGCTTCACCCACGGCTTTCGCCACATCCACGTCGAAGCCTTGCATTTCGGCAGTGGTCAAGGCATCTTCCGGACACTTGGTGCCATCGAGGCGTTTGCCATCCTTGTTGAGGAATGATTGCGGCGCGTAGTTCGGATCCGTCGAAACGAGGATATAGCCGCGTTCCTTGATGGCGTCAAGCAGGTTGTCAGCCTTCGAGCCTCCACCACAGGCTGTCAGCACGAGTGCCGCAACAGCCAGCAGACTTGCAAGTACGTACAGTTTTTTCATGTTCTCCTCCAAGAGAATAGAATGGGTTTGGCAATCTGAATTGCCGTGAGATGATTGGCGCATCTCGTATACCAAGCATAGACTATTTTTTACAATTGTGCAAGTGATTCGGGTATTTATTTTCCAGATGGTAGAATTGGATTATATATTTTTTGGAGGAACCCATGCCTGCGATATTCCCGAGTGAAGAATGGTTGAAGGGGTTGGAGGAAAAACTGAATTCCGATGGGCGATACAACGAGATCGCGAAGAACTGGGAGGGCGACCTGTTCTTTTTCATCGAACCGGAGGGGAACCTGAAAGAGCAACTCACGTTCTATCTGGACCTGTGGCATGGCAAATGCCGAAAGGTGGATTACAAGCCCCAGGCTGATGCCTACCCCAAATCGGTCTTTATCTTGTCTGCAACCTACAGCAACATTACCGCCGTCCTTTCCGGGAAGATGAATCCCATGACCGCCATGATGACGATGAAACTGAAGGTGAAGGGCAACATGGGGTATATGATGCGCAATGTGTCGGTCGTGCTGGATTTTGTCCGTTGCGCGCAGGAAGTGACGAAGGAAATACTCTAGTCGGTTTAAGGTTGCAAGTTCGAAGGTTCGAAAGTACGACCTGCAACCTGTAAACCTGAAACGTTCCGATCAAATATGCAACCGATCCTCAAAATTGACCTCACCACTGGCAAGACGGAAGAATACCGCATCCCTGAACAATGGGAGATGGATTTTCTGGGCGGCGCTTCACTCGCCGCCCGGATTTTGTATGATGTTTTGACTCCCGAACTGGACCCGCTGTCACCCGAGTCGCCTCTCCTGTTCATGGCGGGACCCCTCACCGGGACGTCCGGTCCAACGACGGGACGCTTCGTTGTCTGCGGGAAGAGTCCTGCTACGAGACTATGGGCGGAATCCAACATCGGGGGATTCTGGGGTCCCGAACTGCGCGCGGCGGGGTACGACGGTTTGTGGATAACGGGAAAAGCATCAGAGCCGGTGTATCTCTGGTTAAATGGGAGCAAACTCGAGGTCCGGTCTGCGGCGGGTTTGTGGGGGATGAATACGTATCACACGCAGGATAAAGTCAAAGAGGGGGTCGGCGAAAAATCCGCCAGAGTCTGCGTCATCGGTCCGGCAGGGGAAAAGCAGGTGCTGTTCGCGTCGATCATGTGCGACCACGGACGGATGGCAGGGCGGACCGGCTTGGGCGCGGTGATGGGTTCGAAGAATCTCAAGGCGATTGCCGTGCACGGGACGAACGAACTCCCGATCTTTGATCTCGCAAAATACAAGGCACTGCGTTCGGAAGCGAACCGTACTTTGAAGGAAGATAACGAAGCCAAGGTGATCCGTGATGTGGGGACGGCGGGCGCAGCAAACTATGCAGAATATCTCGGCGCACTGCCGGTCAAATATTATTCAAGCGGATCGTTCCCGAATATCGATGATGTTTCAGGCGGGAAGATGACCGAGACAATTCTTGTCGGACGCAGCGCCTGCCAGGGTTGTGTGATCGCATGTGGGCGTGTGGTGAAACTGCCCAAGGACGCGATGAAGCGCAAAGGTCCCGAGCACGAGACAATGGTTGGATTCGGCGCGAACCTGTTGAATGCCAATCTTGGGTCCATCGTGGATTTGGGCGACCTGTGCGACCGCTACGGTATGGATACCATCAGCACCAGTAGTACGATCGGTCTGGCATTTCATTTGTATGAAAAAGGACTTCTGACAAAAGAAGACACCGGCGGTATCGAGTTGAAGTGGGGCGACGTGGATGCCATCGAGCAAATGGTTCGCCTGACCGGTTCACGCGAGGGCATCGGCGATTTGCTGGCGCAAGGCTCAAGACGTTTCAGTGTCCATTTCGGTGCGGAAGAGGATGCTGTGCAGGTCAACGGTCTCGAAGTGGCATACCACGATCCGCGCGGGGTGTCGGGCATGGCGCTTTCGTATGCGACCAGTCCGCGCGGGGCGTGCCATAACCAGTCCGATTATTTCTTTGTGGATTGGGGACATACCAACGACCAGCTCGGCATCGATTACTTCTCGCGACACGACCATGCTGAAAAATCTGCGAATGTGGCAAAGCATCAGGATTGGCGGACGGTCTTCAATGCCATTGTGATGTGCATCTTTGCCAATGTGGAACCGGAGATGCAGGTCAAATTGATCAACGCCGCCTGCGGGCTGGATTGGTCGCTCGCCGATATGATGAAAGCCGGGGAGCGCGCCTGGAATCTCAAGCGTGCCATCAACATCCGCATGGGGTTGACCGCCCGGAACGATAAATTGCCGAAAGCATTGCTGACGCCGCTCCCGGATGGCGGTTCGGCGGGATACGTTCCCGACCTGGAAGGGATGCTATTCGCCTATTATGATGCGCGCGGTTGGGATGAGAAGACCGGAAAACCCACGCGCGAAAAATTGATGGAGTTGGGCATGGAAGATGTGGCGAAAGACTTATGGAGTTAATCAGCCAGCAAAAAGATCAGTGAGACCGGTACGATAATCAGAAGACCGCCTGCGATCAAGAAAGCGATGGCGGTCTTTTTGTTTTTCTTGCGAAGCAACAGGATCGCACCGCTTGCGACCAGTATCGATCCGATCCATGTCAGGGATGAAGACAGACCAAACATATTTTTTCTTTCTTATTTAAATACAGCCACAGCCCGGACAGGAGAACCGGTTCCTCCGCGGATCTTGAGCGGGAACCCGATAAACCGGAACCGTCCACGCCCGATCAGCAGGTGCAGGTTGATGAGGTTCTCGTAGTGCGTGAATCCCATCTCGCCGCAGATGTGATGGACATCCTTGTTGGAGACTTTGCGCACGCCCGGTGACATGGTCTCGACGCCAAACGCGGCGATCCGCTGTTTGCCGAGCCAGCGCGCCGAGGCGGCGCTGATGCCCGGTCCGTGGGACCAGTTTTCGGTCCCGAAAGAGCGGCGGTAGTGATCCGTGTAAAGCAAAACGGTGTCACCTGAATTGATCGCAAGTCCGGTTTGTTTGAGAGCCGATTCAAAATCCGCAGGTTCGATCAACTCGCGCAAGCCCTTACGGGAAAAATCCAGGCAGATGCCCTCGGTGTAGAACATGCTGAGCGGCATGGTCTCGATGGACTGCCCGCGGAATTGCTGCGCCATGTGGTTGAGTGCATCGACGTGGGTGCCGGTGTGCTCGCCGAATGTGAGGCGGTTGACGGCGGGAGAGATCACATCGCTATCGGCGATGCCGTCCCATTGCTCGTGCGTGGCATGGACGGCAATCTCCACTTCGGGCATCCCATCGAAGACCGGCATCCCGGCATGGATTTCCTGGCTCAGGTCGATGATCTCGGTCATGCCCTGTATCTTTTGTCCATGTTCTAGAGTTGAGTCTACTGCAAAAAGGTCTTTAACCACGAAGGACACGAAGTGCACAAAGAAATTCTGAAGGGGGGCAATTCAGAATCTTAAAGTGCAACGCAAAAATATTTCAAGAAACTTCGTGACCTTTGTGCCCTTGGTGGTGAGAAAAGGTCTTTGCAGTGGAGTCAGAGTTGTTTTGTGAGATAGTAGCGTTGATGCCCGGGAGGGAAGTCTTTGAGTTCGCCGAAAACCCGATACCCATGCGCTTTATAGAAGTCGGGCGCCTGAAAACTGAAAGTGTCAAGGTAGACATTCTTTACGCCGCGTTTTTGCGCCTCCTCTTCGGCGAGAACGAGAAGGCGGCTTCCGTATCCGCGGGCGCGCAGTTCTTCTTTTACGAACAGCAGGTTGATATAGAACCAGCCCCAAAAAGTTTCGCCGATCAAGCCGCCGACAATTTCCTGTTCCGGCGAATAAAGAATGAAGCATAGCGCTTTGTACTGACTTTCCCCGCCATGTTGTGTATTGTAGTTGTTGATTCCTCCGCCGATCACATCCCACGCGACATCCTCGGGTTTGTCCACTTGTTTGATGCTGTATCCTTCATCCATGTGATGTTGCTTCCTTTCCTGATGATTTTGGCGTGATATGAGTCGGTTACCCGTCCAGGTCCCAGAACTTGACGTTGTCAAACTCCATGCTGGAACCGTGGTCGCCCGACACAACGATCCTGTTCCCTGTGCTGGCGAGAGGGATATCATCTGCCGAGTGGAGCAAATCGTCATTGAGATAAACCCCCATATTCCCGCTGTACAAAACGATCAGCAGTGTATTTCGTCCAGGTTGGAGTTCTGTATTGCCGCCAGTGATGCGGTTCTTTTTGGAACCGCTGATCTCGAACAGGGTCCACACCCCGTCATCGTCAATCGTGAATTCATGGGAACGGAATTGCACGGCAACAGTATTCACCGCCTGTTCGGTCTCGAAGTTGAAGTCGAATTGCAGTCCGAAGTCCCTGGCATCCAGAATACTGTTAACAGGGAAGGTTGTACCCGAAATGGCATGGTCCGGTTTTGTGCCCGCCGTTTTCTGTACATGATCTGTGACCCTTAGTGCGCCCCCGTCCACAAGGGATGAAATGGCAAGTCCTTCGCTTGTATCTCCCCACTCATCATCGATTGTTGAAAAATCATCTTCGAACGTTGGGGATTGCACGGCAAAGTATGCCAGAACCGATTTTGAAAGCGCGTCCGCCGCTTCAGCAGTACCGGGAGTGCCCGGCGTGGTCGCAGTGGGTGGAGGCGTGACCGTTTTGACAGACCTGGTGGGAACCAAGGTACGGGTCGGTGTGGCTTCAGCTTTTGCGGCAGGGAATAAATTCTTTTGCGCCCAAGGGATGCCGAAGACGAGAAACAGGATAACAACTACTGCCCCAATGACAGCCCCGACAACCCTGGGAGAGAATCGGGCGCCCGGCGTTTCCTTTTTTATTTCCTTCTGGATGGACGCCGGCACCTCAACTTTTACTGTTTCCGCCAGAACGCCGTCCATCGCGTCGATCATGGCGTTCATGTCCGGGTAACGGTTCTCCGGTTCCTTGGCCAGGGCTTTCAGCAGGATCTGTTCCACGTGTTCCGGCAGGTCAGGCACAAAGTCCGTGGGACGCGGAAGAGGGTCGGTCATCTGCTTAAGCACCACCGCCATGGGTGTATCGGCAATATACGGTTTTCTTCCGGCGACCATCTCATAAAGCACGATCCCCAGCGAATACACATCGGCGCGTTCGTCGATGGTGCTTGCGCCAATACCCTGTTCCGGCGCCATATATTCCGGGGTGCCGATGCCGACGCCGCTCCCTGTCAGTGTGTGACCGTCCCCGACTTCGAGCAGTTTGGCGATCCCAAAATCGGTCAGGATGGGTCTATCGCTCTCGTTCATCAGGATGTTTGCCGGCTTGACGTCCCGGTGGATGACACCATGTTGATGGGCGTAGGCGAGTCCGCGCGCAACGGGAAGCAGGATCTGGACCGCTTCACGCCACGGGAGGGCTGATCCCAGTTTTTTTTTGAGGGTTCCACCCGGAAGGTATTCCATGACGAGATAGGGCATGCCCTCATGCTCGCCAAAATCAAGGATGTTGACTATATTGGGATTGGACAGTTTTGCCAGCGACTTGGCTTCGCGCTCGAAGCGTTGCAGGACCATCTGCAATTGCGCGGGGATGAATTGTTCCGTGCGCAGGACTTTGACCGCCACGTTCCGCTCGAGGCGGGTATCGTAGGCTTTGTAGACGGTCGCCATACCGCCCTCGCCCAACTGCTCAAGGATGTGGTACCGACCAATGGATTGTCCGCTCAGGTTCGACATTGTTACTTCTCTCTCTCTACCGTACACCCGGAAGATTCACCCAATTTTTTAACGCGAATTACGCCAAGTCAGCGGATTTCGCGAATTGAATTTGAGAAAATTCGCGTCATTCGCTCGTTCGCGGCATTCGCGTTGAAGATTTGTACGGTAGAAAAACTTCTGTCCGGGAATATCTCCTCACCCGAAGAAAATGCGACGATGCAATACCGATATATTATATTCTCGATTCTGCCATCCCGTCCCTTAACCGATGGTAACAATTTTTTTCACCGATTGGCGGTATGGGGGCGAGAAAGAGTTTTCTTTTGGGCTTTTCCTTCGTGCCTCTTTGTCTCCTTTGTGGTTGAAAAATAGATTCCCGTTAATAATGGTGGAACCACATTTCTTTACTTGCTCAAAAACAAACCGGCATCGTCAAAGAAACCCCACGTCCCACCGTTGGATGTGACCTTCCAGCCGATCGTGCATTGACCGTTGGTGACGACGATGTTCTCGATGGTCGGGTTCTGCCAGTTTCGCCAGCCGGTGGCGGCGAAATCAACCGTCAGGATATCACCGCCGTAGTCGCTTACAAACAGTTGCAGGATGTCTTCTCCTCCACCCTGCATCCATGCGTTGAAAGTGTAGGTACCATTTTCCAGCCCGGTAATTGTCTGGGATACCGTGAACTCGAACGGCGCATCTGCCCAGTAATGCAGTGCAGATTTGCCGTTGAGAATGTTTTGGAGTTCATTGCTGATATCGACGGCTTTTGTGTCTCCCTCGACGACCCATGGATCGGCGCCGGTCTCGAACCCTGGGTTTTGTGCGTAATTTTTTGCACTGCCGGTGTAGACCGTGGCGATGGCATAAGAATCTGTTCCCTCTATTTTGCCATTCAACTTAAAACTTCCCACTTTTTCGAGAAACGGCGGAGGATACGAGTCCCATGTCACGGGGACTTCCCTGATGGCATCGTCGCTGAAGGTGACTTTTACGATTGCCGGGAGTTCGGGCTTTTCGCCCAGGGGGACAAAGACTTCCACAGGACTTACTTCGACTGCCTGCGGCGGGATCATTGTGCCGCCGGATTCAGGTCTTGCAAATTTGAACACGTTGAGCGATGGCAGTGCATTGCCGTCGAAATCGAACATCGCCAGGTTTTCCCAGGCATTTCCCTGTCCTGCCGCCCATCCGGCTCCTTCCACGGCGATCCATTCTGGTTCCCAATAAAAGACGCCGAGACCTTTGCCGTTCGGCACCTGTGCGACCGCCGCCATGATGTCCCTGATGGCTGTCGCCTGACCCTGAACCGTGGGCTTGAATCCGCCCAGGTCTTGTACGCCTCCGCCGATCAAGTTTGAATGTCCATCGGCATCCTCCAGTGTATACGGATATGCCGCTTCAAGGACAACGACATCTTTCTGGTATCTCTCGCTGATGTCTTTCATGTTGTCCGCGAATCGGTCAAACGGTCCGTGCCAGAAACTGTAATAGGACAGCCCGATGATGTCGAAGTCGACGTTCCTTTTTATCAGTTCATCGAAGACCGTATGGTAAAGGTCGTTGTTTCCGCCATCTGCGAGATGGATCGCGATCTTGATCTTCTTTTCTGGATTGCCGCTGTTTGGGTCATTGTCGCGGACAGCCTGTATCCCTTGCGAGAGGAGTTCTGCAAATCCATCATATCCGCCAACGACCTCGTTCCCCTGGCTCCAGGTCTTGCCTGCGGGCCACATCATGCCGCTATTGACTTCATTGCCGATCTGCACCATGTCGGGCATCGCGCTTGCATCGGCGAGCGCCTTCATGGTCTCTGCCGTGTATTCATAGACCGCCTTATTAAGTTCTTCAGGACCAAGCCCCACCCATGCCTTTGGCATGTTCTGCTTGCCGGGGTCAGCCCACCAATCGCTGTAGTGGAAATCAAGCAGGAACTTGAATCCCATGGACTTTGCTCTCGCCGCGATCTGGATGGTCCTTTGCAGGTCGTTGTTACCGCCGCCGAGCAGTTTTCCGTTCATGTCGGTCGGGTCATTCCAAAGCCGGAGCCTGATCCAATTCACCCCATGACTGCGGAGGATCTCGAGGCAGTCCTTCTCAACGCCCTGGTCGTAGAATTTTCCTCCGCTCTCCTCGATCTGCCCGAGCATGGAAACATCCGCGCCCATGATGAAATCGGGACTGAGCCCTTCGATGGGGTTGACGTGAAACTCCTCGTCGGATGGGACCGTCGGCATCACCTGGGGAGCACTGGTTGATGTGGGCGCAGGAGCGGATGTGGGTGTGTTCGCAGGCTTGGAAGTGGGAGCAGGTTCCGGCGTAGTCTGAACCGGGTTACCGCATCCCGATATTGTTGCAACGATGAAAACGATCGCTAGCAATGGATGTATTCGGGATTTCATTTGTGTTCTCCTCATCCGGTCGACTCTGACGTTTATCTGCACCGGTGGTTGATTTTTTATTCCAGTGTTTGTATCCAACGCCGGTTCTCCTCCGCTTGTACGGCGCGGGCGGCTTCATGGATCAGCTTGTTGAGACTGTCGCGGGACCGCAACCTGGCATTGGGCGGGAAGTATGATCCCGGCAGGGGAGTCGGCTGGTTGTTCAGGGATACGTTGAAACAGGGCGACCAGCGCTCGATCAACTGGCGCTCGGCGGCATTCAGATCGTTCCCGATACCGGCAAATTGTTCGGACTTTGAATTCATCAATTCAAGGGTGAAATTCATCGACCTGGGCCAATTATTCCACACAAACCGCCCCACGATGGAATGTCCATGGAATCCGCTTTTGAGGTGTTCCCAGAGCCGCGCGAACGCCGATTGGGACTGCCCGGCATAAAAGACCACCTCATCATCCCTGAACAGATACAGGTCGAAGATCTTCCATGTCTCCGGGCATTGTTCTTCGGTGAGCAGGAAGCGTTTTAACGGAATGGCGATCTTGTGATCGTTCATGTGAGGCTTCTTGAATCATACCAGATTGGAAGCACAGCCACGTTTTATGTTGAAAGTAATATACGAACGCCAAGCACATATTTCAATCCCGCTCTTTCATCCTTCTTTCGTCTCGATCTCCAATTCTCAGGCTCAGGCGGTACTTACGAACAGTGGCTGAGAATAGGAAGACGAATACGGCAATCGTACCTGCGATCTTACTGAGAATGATGGTGATCGGGTGTGGTCCGATTAGATCTGCTCCGAAACCAGCAATGAGCGCGCCCGCCGGTGTCAACTTTGATATCAAGCTGGCGATGCCCATCACCCGACCATGCGCCGAGGCTGGGATCGAGTGTTGCGGCAGGGATCATATTCGTTGCTGGATGAATCATCTCGAAAAAATCCCGCTGTATAGTAAAATAAGATTGAAAGAATATCCATTTTCGAGATAAAAGAAATGAAAGATCCAACTGATTACAACGTGCGCGCTGTAGAACGCGCCCTCCAGATACTGGGTTGTTTTGACGACGAACATCCGGAGAGGGGGATATCTGACATTGCTCAGGCTGTCGGTCTTCATAAGGCAACCGCTCACAGGATCGTGACTACGCTTGTTAATTATGGCTTCCTCGAGCGTTTGGCTGATGAGCAGAAATACAGGCTGGGGCTGGAATTACCGAACCTGGGATATAAAGTAATCCGCCGCATGGATTTGCGGCGCGAAGCACATCCGCTCATGAAGCAATTGGTCGAGGAGTGGGATGAAACCTGCGACCTTAGCATCTTCGATCAGGGAAAAATCTTTTATATTGAGGTCATTCGCGGTAATCGTGCCCTCAATATTTCTGCCGCTGTCGGACAGCGTATGGCTGCCCATGCCACCGCCAGTGGAAAACTATTCCTGGCATATCTTCCCAAGGATGCGCTGGACGCTTTGTTAAATCATCCATTGGAGTCTTTTACGAGCCATACGATCACTACTCCTGATAAACTGCGTGCTGAACTGGAAAATATCCATAAGCAAGGCTACGCTGTGGACCAAGAAGAGTATGAGCCTGGAGTTTGCGCCATTGCCGCTCCGATATTCAATCGCAGAGGAAATGTGATCGCCGCGGTTGGTGGTCCCAGCCCATTAAGCAGGATGACCCCGGAGAGGATTGCAAAAATGGCAGATGCGTTCAAGGATGCGGCAAAAGCAATATCACAACGTATGGGGTACAACCAGCAGAAATAAAAAATGAAGAAGTAGGTAAAAATGCGGCACCCCTGATGGATTTTATGAAGCCATCAGGGGTGCTTTTACAAGGAGAGAAGAAAACTCTCGTATCCGAATCAGAAACCAAGCTCAGCTTTTGAAAGGTCTAATTCCTCTTTTAGTGATTGAAGAGCTTTCTGAACACCTGGGGGAATCTCGACACCTTCCGCCTCCACTCGTTGTGTGTTGTAAAATTCTTTTTCGCCGGCAGTGTAAATACGGGACTGTCCTGGCGCTACATTGGAACTTCTGAGTTCGCGCATCATATTTCCAGTGATCTTTTTGAAACCATCCAAAGGAATGAAGTGCTCGACATCAATTGCCAGGAAGAAGTGACCAATGCGTAGGAACTGCGGCTTGCCATCGGCGTCGGTATCTGTCAAGCCCCACAGATAGGTGCCATCCTGGAAAGCGGCAGAGAAGATCTCCACCATGGTTGCCAAACCGTAGCCTTTATGTCCACCAAACATATCACCCAGTCCGCCCACGGGGAGCAAAGCCACATTCCCAAGATCCATTTCCTTGATCATGTTGCTGCTGTCTGTTGCTGAGACTCCCTCCTGATTGATGACCCATCCCTCAGGGATCGGTTTGTTGGCGCGTGCGGCGACTTCGATCTT
>JBFYRY010000305.1:0-4362 GCA_041302025.1 Chloroflexota bacterium
CTGGCGGCTGATTCGCTTTTTGCCTGGGCTTCGGAGCAACGAGAGAATCGGGAATTTGCCGGTTCGGTCGACGCGCTCAAATTACTCCTGAAGTACTTTGGAAATACTCCATCCATGCCCCAAGCCAGGGAAATTCTTCCTCAAGTGTATTTGGAATGGGGTGTCGAACTACGCAGTAAGACTCAGTTTTCCGAAGCTGAGATGGTTTACCTTTCCCTGGGTGAATGGGCGCAGTCGGAAAATGACCAATTCCATATCGCCAGCGCTACGGCGGAACTTGCCCAGACCTACTTTGACTGGGGTATGGATCTTGTTCGAAAAAATGATTTTGAGTTGGCTGAGACCAGGTTTGCCAGAGCCATGTCAATCGACCCAAACGCCAAGGATGCCAACAGTCCTGCCATCAGGGCTCATGACTACCTGCCTGATTTCCACCGCGCTTGGGGAAAATATCTTATTTCACGAGAGAATTACAAGGAAGCCATAGGACATTACGAGACCAGTATCGAACTCTCCAAGGCAGAGGATGTAACGGAGTCTAAAAACATACTTGCACAGGTCTATCTTGACTGGGCATCTTTCCTGCATGGAAGGGGAGATTACTATCAGGCTTTAGACAAGATCACGCTGTCAAAGGAAAGTGCTGTAACGGATGATGCCCGTACCAAGGCGGATGCGGAGCGAGTGACTGTAATCGATCAATTTTCCCGGTCCATAGGTACACAGGCTCGGGAGATTATTTCAGACGCCACCCAAATCGTTTGTTCGAATGGTAAACCTGATGATCCTCTGCATATTATCGGCATTCTGGAGAATAAGCGGCTTACTTTATCTGGACTGAGTCTTACTTTACCTGGGGACATCCTTGCGCAATCCCCCGGCAGTCTGTATTTCGTTGCCTGTGGCGAGGAAAAAACGGTCAAAGTGCAATCCTGTCCCTACAGATTGATCGGATCTGGCGGGGGGGCAACCTACTGGATCGAACGTATCCGTTACGATTGGGTGATTAAAGTCTATCGTGCCCAGACTGGAAAGTTATACAAACAGAAAACCATCCAGGGTTCAACACCGGAGTCCTGTCCCTACACTCATTCATTTTCCATAGGAACCACCACCCATTACCATTATGGCAATAATCCCTCCACGGTTGAAGCCCTGGATTGGCTGGCATCCCTGCTGAAATAACGGTTCATATGTAGATTCTATGCAATACGGTGACAGTCACCTCGCAAGGACTGTCACCTGCATTCACTTTACGGATGAGCCAACAATTTATTTGCCTCTGTAGAAAAGGAAATTCTCATGTCAACCCGCTACAAAATCCGCCAGAAACTGATCTCCATCGGAGATGATTTCTGGATCGAAAACGCAAACGGTCAGAGAGTCTTCAAGGTGGACGGCAAGGCTTTACGACTCCGCAAGACGCTGGCATTTGAAGATTCAAAAGGCAGGGAACTTGCTCAAATTCAGGAGCGGTTGCTGGCGATCAAGGATACGATGGTCATTGAAGATGCGGACGGCAGGGACCTGGCTGTGGTCAAGAAAGCGCTTATCGCTCCGTTGCGTGACCGTTGGGATGTGAAGGTCAAAAACGGACCCGACCTGGATGTGCAGGGTAATATCCTTGACCTGGAATACTCGATCAAGCAGGGGCGCAAGAAAGTCGCTGAAGTGTCGAAGAAGTGGTTTACGATCACCGACACCTATGGTGTGGATATCGCGGAGGGGCAGAACGATATTCTCATCCTCGCGGTCACAATTGCCATTGATATGATGGTCCACGACGAGGCGTAATGATGGTGTGCTTGGGGGTTATAAGCCGCGCGCTGTCACGCGTTGTGCGCCCCACTCTTCCTGTGTTTGCGGGACCGGTTTGATCTCCGTTTCGGGTCTCCGTACAAGACCGAGCGCACCTGTTGAGCATTTGATCACACATACGCCGCATCCCGTGCAACGAACGGTGTTCACTTCTGCGAGCAATCCATCCATGGAGAGCGCGTTGAATTGGCAGGCTTTGATGCAGTCTTCACAACCGTTGCAGATCGCTTCATCCACCTGATTCACGAACGCAGAACTCGCCACCACGTTGGCGATGCCCAGCTCCGCCATGCCGCGCAGGATGCCGCATGAACAGGTGCAACAATTGCAGACGTAATACACGCCTTCCTGGCTGTTGCTGACCGAGTGGACCAGTCCCGCTTCGGCGGCGCGGCGCAGAGTTCCCAATGCTTCATCGTGAGTCAATGCATGGATGACAGGATGATCCTTGAATGCGTTCGGCAACGGGTGAAAGACCATGCACACGTCGATGGGATGTTCGCAAGCCTGCCCGAGGAGCGCCTTCTGCTTTCGGCAGATGCAATCCTGCACGCCCCACGACTGCATTGCATTGACGATCTCTGCCGCGCTCTCAAACGGTCTCACCTCCATCGAGTTGCGCACCGTTTCATTGACCGGGATGACGCGATGCACCTGCGGCTTGATATCGAGCATCTTCGCGAACCCGCCCTGGAAATAATCTTCGAAAAGTTTCGCCAGTTCCGCATCCAATGTGGCGAGTTGCATCTCGTAGATACCGACAACGAACGGCATGGATTTGAATCCCAATTCCCCGTCTTTTCTTCCCGCTTCGATCAGCCCGCGTCTGGACATCGCCTTGAGCTGATTCCGCACCTCGGATTTTTCCCTGCCTGTTCGCGCCGCGATCTCCTCCACCGTCTCCAGTGACTGGGTCAACTGCGAGGCGAGTTCAGCCTCTTCCGGTGTGAATAGTTTTGCCAGCAGTTTTAATTCCCTGCCATCGTCAGTGGCTGGAAAACCGTTCGGCAGGGCGTTCAACGTCTCAGCCAGTTTTTTATAGGAGCTCATGTCCATTCTTTCCTCCGTCAATTATCGATTTATCAAAATGTACTATTGGATTTGCTTGCGCCGGGAAAAAGTATAGCACCAATATTTCAGGTTCTGGCGGTATATAATCTGGTTATGGAAATAAACCAGAGGAGTTGATATATGAAAGATTTCCGAAACCCTTCCACTGTTCACCCGCCGCTGGGCGGATATTCGCATCAGGTGGAGATCGCCGGCAGTGAACGGATGTTGATCCTCTCGGGGCAGGTGGGGATGCGGGAGGACGGTACCGTGCCGGATGATCCGCTGGAGCAGATCGACATCGCGATGGAGAACATCTTCCGCAACCTGCGTGCCGCGCACATGGACGTGAAGGACATCGTCAAGTTGACGTATTATCTGGTGGGGGAGATCGATACAGAAAAGCGGCGCGAGTTGGCGGCGTCCAAATTGCAGGGACACAAACCCTGCAGTACGTTGTTGTATGTCGCTCGATTGGCAACGCCAGCCATCAAGGTCGAGATCGATGCCTGGGCGTCGAACTCCAAGGCGGCAACCGGGGTTTAGTCCGCCTCTTTGGATAACGAGAACAGGTCGAACATCCAGCCGGGAACCGCGCGCGGTCTGCCGGTCTGCACGTCCACGTACACCCAATCCGTCTCGCCTCTCACCAGTACTTTCCCATCCGCCTTTCTGACAAACTCATACCTGCGGAGCGACCGCACGCGCCGGATGTTCTCGACCCATGTGTGGACTTCGATCTCCTCCCCGGCAAAGGCGGGAAGCAGATATTCGATCTTGTGTTCGCGCACGAACCATGTGGCTTCGGCGCCCTGCGACTCGATCCCGCCGATGGCGGAATAATGTTCGACGGCGACGTCCTGCATCCATTGGACGTAGGCGACGTTGTTGACATGCCCGTTCTCGTCGATGCTTTCGGGTGGAACGGTGAACGAACGTGAGTAGATTCGATTTTTGGTCATCAGTCAAAAAGACGGCTTGCGCTTCTCCATTTGAATGAATTAGAACTATGCCAGAGCAACTCGATACAATCATTGTCGGTGGCGGATTTTCAGGACTGGCCGCTGCGCGCATTTTACATAATGCCGGTAAGAAATTCATATTACTGGAAGCCCGCGAGCGGCTGGGAGGACGAACGCACACACAACATTTTGCTGATGGAAAATATGCAGATCTCGGAGGTCAGTGGATTGGCCCCACGCAAGACCGCATGTATGAACTCGCCCGGGAATGCGATGTGAGCTGGTATGAAACCTTCAATGAAGGCAGGAATATCATTGATCTGAACAAGACCATCAAAACCTACACAGGCCTTATTCCCAGGATGGATGTAGCCTCATTAATCAACATTGATTACGTATTGAAAAAGCTGGAACGTCTGGCAAAGCAGATTTCACTGAACGCCCCATGGTCGGCCCCAAAAGCCAGGGAATGGGATAGTGTAAGCCTCGGAGATTTCGTACGAAAGCACAGCTATACAAGCAGTTGCTATAA
>JBFYRY010000306.1:0-4351 GCA_041302025.1 Chloroflexota bacterium
TGATGCCGTTCGAGATGGCTTCCACGCCGGTCAATGCCGTGGTGCCGTTGGCGAAGGCGTGAAGCAGTAAAAAGGCGCCGATGGGCGCAACCGTGTGGATAAGGTGAACTTCCGGCGGATCGATGACCGTGCCCAGCGAACCGGTGAAGTAGCGGAACAAACCCATGCCCACCGTGATGAACATCATCACGATGAAGAAATAGGTGGGAATGGCGAACGCGGTGCCCGATTCCTTCACGCCGCGCAGGTTGATGAGCATGATGAACATCACCGCGCCTACAGCGATCTGGACACGGTAGGGGGCAAGGTCGGGATAGGCGGACACGATCTGTGCCACACCCGATGAAATGGAAACGGCAACCGTCAGGATGTAATCCATCAATAACGCGGCACCCGCCACCTGGGCGTATGATTCGCCGAGGTTGTCGCGGGAAACGATATAGGCGCCGCCGCCGCCCGGGTAGGCGTGGATGGTCTGCTCGTAGGAGATCGTCACGATGGCGAGCAGGATGACGATGGCGATGGAAACAGGGAATACGTAACCAAAGGCTATCGTGCCTGCCGCCGCCAGCACACCCAAAATTTCCTGGGTGGCATACGCCGTGGATGAGAGCGCATCGGAGGCGAAGACCGCCAGCCCGACTGCTTTTCCGATGGTCTGGTGCGGGGCGTCGGCGGTGGATAATGGACGCCCGATCAGCCAGTGACTCAAGGAGCGCGGCGGCTTGTAGTCACTCTGCCGCCGCATGATTTCAGTTGTATCATTTTCAGGGGTTAACATGGTTTCTCTTGCGGTTTACAAAAATAGACCCCCGCGAGGACGCGAGGAGTTGGGATGATTATAGTCCAAATTATAAAAATAGGGATAGCCTAAGGAATCTGATAAGGCACGTCGGTAATGACCACGCCGGGCTTGGAGAGCAATTCCTTACGGAGCATGTCAGCGGTTTGCATGTGCAGAGCATTGAACACTTTTCGGGATGGGATGAACTGCGGCACCACGATCGTGATGGTCTCGTTGGGTTGTCGGGTGGCAATGATCTCCTCGAGGTAACCCAGCAACGGTTCCAGGAAGAGGCGGTAGGGGGAATCCACGATAACGAGGCGCGTGCCGCCTCCCCACGTCTCCCATTTTTTGCGAACCTTTTCCGTATCGTCCGGTTCCAACGATACATGGACGGCAGTCACATCATCGGACAACATGCGCGCATAACGGAGCGCGGCGAGGGTTCCCTGATGCACACTGCTCATGGGGACGATGACGCGATGACGTCCCAGATAAGGCGGCGGTTCGCCATATTTCTCAAGCGAGAGACCCTTCGCAAGACCATCGTAATGTTTTCGAATGAAGAGAAACATGCCCACCAGGATGGGTGTCAGGATTAATACGATCCATGCGCCATCACGGAATTTGGTTATGGCAAATACAAACATCACAATGGCTGTACAGATCGCGCCAAACCCATTGCTCAACATTTTCACGAACCAACTTTTTTCATAACTCAAAACATGCCTGGATACCGCCTGCGTTTCAGGTTTGGTATGCCCTGCCCTCCACCAACGGCGCGACATGCCTGCTTGAGCAAGCGTAAAGGAAAGGAACACGCCGATGGCATATAGTGGGATCAGGCGGGTGACACTGGCTTGAAACACAACGATGAGTATGGATGCTATGGCGGCAAGGGAAATGATCCCATAGGAGTATACAAGCCGGCTTCCGCGATAGGTTAATTGACGCGGCAGGAAGCCATCCTTTGCCAGCATGGCGCCCAGACGAGGAAAGCCTGCAAATGCGGTATTGGCGGCAAGGATGAGTATGACGGTCGTGGCGGCGATTGCCGCCAGATAAATAACGCCTCGTCCATCAAAAACGGTACGCACGAGTTGCGAGATGACCGTTTCCGCTTCCGAGGGTACGGCGTGGATTTCGCGCGTGAGAAATGAAATTCCCACGAACAAAAATCCAAGGATGAACGCCATCCAGATTAAGGTGATACCTGCATTACGACTGCGGGGTTCTTTAAATGCCGTGATGCCATTGGAGATCGCTTCCACACCCGTTAATGCAGACGTGCCGCTGGAAAAGGCGTGTAATAGAAGAAAAACAGTAACGCCGCTGATCGCTTCCCCGAAGTGCTCGATCTCAGGCGGGTCAACCACTGTGCCCAACGAACCGGATACCATGCGCACCAAGCCGGTTCCTATGGTCAGGAGCATCATTGCTATAAATATGTAACTGGGAACAGCAAATGCCGCGCCCGATTCCCTGACGCCGCGCAGGTTCATCAGCATGATGAATGCCACGCACGCAACTCCAATCGGGACACGATACTCGAACAATTCAGGGTACGCCGAGATGATCTGCGCCACACCGGACGAAACCGAGACAGAAACCGTCAGGATGTAATCTGTTAATAAAGCCGCCGCCGCCACAAGTGCTGATGGTCTTCCAAGGTTGTCATAGGCGACGATATATGCCCCGCCGCCATCGGGATAGGCATGGATGATCTGTTCATACGAGATGACCACAATGGTAAGCAGTCCGACAATGACAATCGAAATAGGGAAGACGTAGCCAAACGCAATGGACCCCGCCGCCGCTAGGATGACGAGCATTTCCTGTGTGGCATAGGCAGTGGAAGAGAGCGCGTCCGACGCAAAGACCGCCAGACCAATTGCCTTGCCTATCGTCTCGTGCGGCGCGTCTGCTGTTTGAAGTGGACGACCAATGAGAAAATGGCTTAAAGTTTGCGTTGGTTTCCGCTCCGCGGAGCGATGGATAAAGGATGTGTCGTGGTTGTCTTCGGGATCGATCATGATGGCATTCGATGAAGACCTGTATTATAAGCCGATTTGACAGCCCTACCCCATCGGCCACTTGACAATGGACTTATCGATCTCTTTCACAAACCATGTCATTGCGAGCGCACTTTGCGAAGCAATCTCCGCTTGAAACAGGGGATTGCTTCGGGCAAAAAGCAAGTGCGCCCTCGCAATGACATCATTCCATGGGCCACTTGACAATGGACTTATCAATCTCTTTCATCAAGCGGATGGTTTCCTTCAGTGCCACCACCACGCGCTGATAATGGGTGATGTCTTCACTCGATAGCACACGCCCTTTGCGGTCTTTCAGTCATTTCTCGCAGGAGAACAAAGTGCCCCACCCAGGGTGAGGGGGGCACCCTAAGTGAGGCACCTTAATTTTACACAAAATGGACGGGAATGCAAGTTAATTATTTACTCGTTTTGCGACTTTTTCGGTTGGACCAGCGGCACCTGCAAATGGAAGGTGCTTCCCTTCCCCAGTTCGCTCTCGACCCACACCTTCCCGCCGTGGCGCTCCGCAATGGATTTGACGATGGCAAGCCCCAGCCCGGTGCCGCGTTTGGCGAGCGCCTCGCGGTTCGTGCCGCGATAGAACTTTTCGAACAGGCGCGGCAGGTCACTTTCGGGGATGCCAATGCCGCTATCCTGCACGGCAAAGACCAGCGCGGAATCGGATGCCTGCAGGTCAACGGTCACTTCCCCGCCGTCGGGTGTGTACTTCAACGCGTTCTCCACAAGGTTGTATAACGCCTGGTGCAACAAAGCCTGGTCTGCCTCAATGGCGTGCGGCAGGTTCCTGGGTATCTCCACGCCGAGCGAGATATTCTTCTGCTTCGCCTGCAACTGCAGACCGCCCGTGACGCGTTCGATGATATTCAATATCGGGATGCTTTCCACCTGCAAGCCCACGCCGAAATCGATGCGTCCCAGATCGAGCAGGTTGCCGACGAGTTTCGCCATGTTATCCACGCCCTGCACGATCATCTTTACATAACTCTTTTGCTGGTCGTTCAACGTGCCCGCCATCTCGAGCATGGTGGCATAGCCGCGCATCAGCGTCAGCGGCGAACGCAGGTCGTGACTCACCGTCGAAACGAATTCCGATTTCAGCGTATCGATTTCCTTGAGTTGCGATACATCGCGCAGGATGCACACGCGCCCCATGGTCTTGCCTTCGGCGGTCATCGGGGATGCCATCGCGAGATAGGTCTTCCCATCGGGCATGCGGATCTCCGCCGAGTGGCGTTCCTCGGAGGATGCCGTCAGCAGTTCATTCAACGCCTTTACCTGGATCGTCCGCTCGAGATCGGGTCTTTCGCCGTGGCGGATGACCACGCCGAAGACTTTCCCTGCGGCGGGATTCGCCAGGATGAGACGGTCGGACGCGTCGGTCACCAGCACCGGGTCTGGTGTCGAGTTAAGAATCGCCTCCAGCTGACGGCGGCTCACTTCGACCGTCAGGAACAGGCGGATGTTCGCGACCGCCAGCGCGGACTGGCTCGCCAGCGTGCTCATGAAACGG
>JBFYRY010000307.1:0-4344 GCA_041302025.1 Chloroflexota bacterium
TACATCGGCGACATCATGGAAAAATACGAGTTCCACAAGGAGATGCTGGATCTGCCGCAATACGTCTTCCCGATCTGCATGCTGGTCTTCGGCTATCCCACCCAGCAACAAAAGGAACAACCATATACTCCGCGCTTCGATGAGAAATTCATCGTATTCGAGAACCAGTACCACCGCCTCAGCCAGGACGAATTCAGCGAGATGTTTGCCGAACGCCAAAGCCGTCTGCCAAAAGGCAAATCCATGGAAGGGATCACAACCGTCGGGCAGGCGACATACCTGCGAAAATTCAGCGCAGACTTTTCGATGGAACTGAGACGTTCGGCGCGAGAGATGATAAAAGTTTGGATGAAATAGGATGATATGGCTTTCCCGCCTATTGATCGCCATCGTCACTGCCTGGAACGTGCAGGCGGCAATCGTGTTCATTGCATCGCCAGGATCGTTCGTCCATGCATATGAGCTTTCCGGTGCGGCAGGAGAAGCCGCGGTCCGTGGAATTGGCATCCTGTTCCTGATGTGGAACGTGCCGTATGTGTTCGCGGTCATCCACCCGATTCGCTACCGGCTGGGGTTGGTGTTCGCTATGTTGATGCAGGTGGTCGGGTTGCTGGGGGAAAGTTATATCTTCTTCACCTTGCCAATGGGACATGAAATCCTGCAAAGTTCCATCCTGCGTTTCATCCTCTTCGATGGAACGGGGCTGGTGTTGCTTTTCTTCGCGTGGCTGGCAATCAAAAAATACGAGCCGGTGTAGATCTATCCGCCCGCGATCTTGACCTTGTATCCCAGTGTTTGCAGGATCCCCGCGATCTTTTCACGCTGTTCGCTCTGGATCTCGATCACACCTTCCTTGACCGTGCCCCCCACACCGCAATCCTGCTTGATCCGTTTCGCCAGCGCTTTCATATCCTCCTCGGAAAGCACCAGGTTCTTTATCAGCGTGACAGACTTCCCGCCGCGCCCTTTCGAGTCGCGGTGCAGGTAGGCGGTCTGCTGCTGGGGCATCAGCGACTTTGTGCTCGCAGATTTCTCTTCTTTCTTGCGCAAGTCACCCTGATCCGAAGACCAGACAATTTTATGGTTCGACATGGTTGATTTCCATTTTTAGTTTTTTGATAGTGTAGAAGAGATGTGAAATGATGTCAATGTTATACTACCGACATGGATTCAGATTACAAACAACTCGTCCGTGAGCGCATCCTTGCACGCGATTCCCTGATCCGCGCGCAATTCAGCGGGGAGCAAAAAGGATCGTCCCTGCCGTGGGTGAAGGTCACGGTGCGTCCCGTCGAACTCAAGGGACAGGTCCATTTGCAGTTCTCGTATTTCGACGAGAAGAAAGACATCACCAAGAATTATCTCGACGAAGCCGCCGCAAAAGTGGACGAACTGCTGGCACTGCCCTTTCGCAACATTTTTGTCGAGAGCAGTGCGGGCAATGTGCAGGTCAACATTTCCAAGAAGGGCAAGGCGTTGGTCAACGAGACCAAGCCAACGACAGTGACGACCGATCTCTCACACGACCGCCAGAAGAACAAGATCCTCACCGCCGAAAATGCCGCTCCGTTCCTGAAAGCCATCGGGGTCATGACCGACGATGGGCGCATCAAAGCGGACATGCAGAGGAAGTTCAAACAGATCAACGAATTCCTGCGCCTGGTGGACGAGACCGGGTCGTTCCACGCCTGGGGCGGGACTCCGGTACATGTGGTGGACTTTGGCTGTGGCAGTGGTCACCTCACCTTTGCGATGTACTTTTACCTGCGCGAGATTCTCCATCTCGACGCGCACGTGACCGGCGTGGATATCAAGCAGGAGTTGATGGACCAGCTCCAGGCAAAGTCTGATGCGTTGCAATGGCACGGATTAAACTTCCAGACCGGGTATATTTCCGGGTATGAGTCCGAAATCCCGGCGGATGTCGTCATCGCGCTCCACGCCTGCGACACCGCCACTGACGATGCGCTGGCAAAGGGGATCCAATGGGGCAGTAAATTGATCGTGTGTGCGCCGTGCTGTCAGCACGAACTGCAATCGCAGATGGCACGCGCCGAACTGCCCGGGCAACTTGCGCCCATTCTTCAGCACGGCATTTTGTTCGAGCGTATGGGCGATATCCTCACCGACAGTTTCCGCGCGGACATCCTGCGCTGTATGGGCTACCGCACCGACGTGACCGAGTTCGTGCCCATCGAACACACCGGCAAGAATCTGATGATCCGTTCGGTGAAGACCGCGCCCGCCGGGGAGGCGCGTTGGGTGGAGGAGTACCGTACACTGAAATCCTTCTGGCAGGTCACGCCGTATTTGGAAAAAGTACTCGGCGAATCCCATATAAAGTTTTTGTAAATATCATGCGCAAACGTCCCGAAGGCTTTCCAGAGCCTTCGGGACGTTTTGTTTTCTTTACCAAATCTTTACAAAACATTTGAAGTCTCTCCATAAACCAAAACTACACTTCGGGCATCAAAATTCCCGGAGGCTTTTATGGTTACAGTATTCGGCAAACGCATTCGATTGTTCCGCCCGCGCAGTATCTGGATCCGCCGTGTGGTGCAGTGGTTCTTCTTTTTACTGGTCTCGCTCATCGCGGTCAATCACACCCTCGTTGAAAGCGGCGCGGGGATTCCCTTCCTTGCGAGCGCATCGCTTCACGCGGTCTGTCCGTTCGGCGGGGTGGAGACGCTCTACACCTTTTTAGCAAGCGGACTGCTCGTCAAGAAGATCCACGACTCCTCGCTCGTTCTCGCGGGGATTGTGCTGGTTCTGTCCATTTTGTTTGGTCCGGTCTTTTGCGGATGGGTCTGCCCCTTGGGCACCGTGCAGGAATGGGTGGGTAAACTCGGTAAAAAGATCTTCAAGCGGCGCTACAACCACTTTGTCCCCGCAAAACTCGACAACGTCCTGCGCTATCTGCGTTATGGAGTGTTAGCCTGGGTGCTGTACGTCACCGCCGCCAGCGGGACCCTGGTCTTCGAAGCCTACGACCCGTACTTCGCGCTGTTCAACTTCTGGAGCACGGAAGTGGCATGGAGCGCCATCGCCATCCTCGGTGTGACGCTCCTCCTGTCGGTCTTCGTGGAACGCCCGTGGTGCAAGTATGCCTGTCCGTACGGTGCGGTGCTGGGAGTTACCAATCTCTTCCGCGTGTTCTCGATCAAACGCTCCGAACTGACCTGCAAAGCGGACGGTGCCTGCTCGATCATGTGCCCGATGAACATCCCCGTGGATTCAGTAAAAGTTGTCCGTGATCATCAATGCATCTCCTGCCTGGAATGTACATCCGAAGCCATCTGTCCTGTCGCCAAAACAGTTTTGTTCACCAACGGAGGTGTGAAATGACGATCAATTCAAAACCATTGGCTCTGATTATTCTCGTCACGATCTTCGGCGGCATCCTGTTCTCGTCCGCGATGGGCTGGTGGGCAACCGAATCGACCAAAGAACCGGTCAAGTTCACCGAAGGCGAATTTGCGGGACAGGCGAACCCGGCGGATATCCGCGGCTCGTACACGTTTGGCGATATTTCCAAGTCATTTGATGTCGCACCTGAAATATTGGCGCAAGCCTTCGGTATCACAGAAAGCGACCCGGCTATTTTCGCTGTGAAGGAACTCGAAACCATCTATCTCGACAGCGGATTTGAGATCGGAACAGCCTCCGTTCGATTGTTCGTGGCTTTCTACACCGGTCTGCCATTTGATACGACCGTTCAGGAAATCTACCTGCCGCAATCCGCTACAGATATCTTGCTGGCGAAGGGCAATCTTTCTCCTGAACAGATCGCCTACCTTGAACAGTACACCGTAGCACTGGGCGAATCTGCGCCGGTGACGGAGCCGCAACCGGCTGTGGAAACGACTCCCGCCCCGGAAGCAACACATACCACGACCAGCGAAGAGTACACCGTCAAAGGCAAGACAACGTTTGGCGAACTCATCACCTGGGGCGTGCCGCAGGATGTCATCGAAAGCCTCATCAATGCGCCGATGCCCGATCCCGCCATGACGGTGAAGGACTACGCTTCGGCAAATGGTCTCAGCTTTGAAACGCTCAAGCCTGCCCTGCAAGCCGAAGTGGATAAAGTCAAACCTTAATTTGATGTCATTGCGAGCCGCCGCTCTCCCTGGCACCGCCCGCCAGGGCAGGTGTGCACTTTGGCGGCGCGGCAATCTCCTTTTGAATTGACATATCTCATAAAACAGGAGATTGCTTCGGCACAAACCGCCTCGCAATGACATGTGTATGGTAAAGAAATCAGAAGTAGAATCAATCCATGACAAAAATACTCGTGATCGACGATGAACCATCCATCATCAACCTGGTCAGCGCCTATCTCAA
>JBFYRY010000073.1:0-15416 GCA_041302025.1 Chloroflexota bacterium
CAGGAAGTGCATTCTTCCGAGCAGGGCAAGGGCGATGAATAAAAAGAAACCGATGATCCAGACGCGTCCCGGGATCAGGTTGTCGAAATGCTGGATGACGAGCATCCCGATGCCGGCAGGGATGACCGCCCACAGGTAACTTTGATATCGCGTCAGTGCGAACCCTGCCGAGGCGCTCACGACCCAGAAGGTTATGCACATGACCGCCACAAAGAAGATGGGGTCTTCCACCGGGCGTTGTGAAATCAGTTCCGAGACGGAGAAGAACAGCCGTCCCGCCACACTGACCAGTTTCTCCTCGAATGGCACGCGCCGGTCAATGACCGAGGTCCATTGCAATGGGATCAGGAGCATCATAAAAAGGAGGGACAACCAGCGTGCCGTACCGCGTTTGAACCGGCTGTACCCGAGGATGGTGCCGATGATGAACCCAAGACTCGCACACAACTGGGCTACATGCAGGAACGGAGTCCAGGATGTATTGACGAGGCGGGTTGCCAGGATTTCGATCAAAAGGAACAAAAGGGCAACGGCGGGCCAATCCCACCAGGGAAGGACGGCAGGTGACTTTTTCATTCCCTGAGTGTACAATCAAAAGTGGCGTATCGTCAAATACTGTAGAAGGGTTTAATAACATGGAATTGGTTTGGGAAAACAACAGATCGGCGGTTTCCCAATGAAAACAATCAGAAAATAGGAGGCTGTTATGGATACCCTTGTTCAAATCGGGATCGACTGGATCATTGCCATCCAATCACTCGGAGGGTGGCTCGAAACGCCCATGAAGTTCTTCACATTTCTTGGCTCCGATAACTTTTTCTATCTTGTCCTTCCCCTGGTCTATTGGAGCATCGATGCCGCGCTGGGGTTGAGGGTGGGTTTCATTTTGCTGGCCAGCTCATCGCTCAATTCGATGGTGAAACTCTGGTTCGCCGGTCCGCGCCCGTATTGGGTTAGCAGTGATGTGAATCCATTTTCCGCGGAAAGCTCATTCGGTATTCCTTCGGGTCATGCGCAGAACGCGGTCAGTGTCTGGGGCATTCTTGCCTCCGGCATTCGCAAACCCTGGGCATGGGTCACCGCATTGACGCTTGCCCTTTTGATCGGTTTTTCGCGCTGGTACCTCGGTGTCCATTTTGTGCATGACGGCATTCTGGGATGGCTGATCGGTCTCGTCATCCTGTGGTTGTTCATCCGTTTTGCGGACCCGGTCACGGCATGGTTCAAAAGCATGTCATTTGGCGCACAGATAGCGGTCGCGTTCCTCGCATCTCTAATCCTGATCGGGCTGGGATGGGTGAGCACCCTACCCCGGGCTGGATACACATTCCCTGCAGAATGGGTGGACAATGCGCTTCGTGCCGGACCTTTACCTGCTCCCGTTTCCATCGAGGGCTTCTTCTCCTCGGCAGGCACCCTGTTCGGATTCACCCTCGGGCTGACGTGGCTCGCCACTCGAGGCGGGTACCAGGCTTCGGGTCCGATTGCGAAGCGCGCCCTTCGTTACGTCATCGGTCTGATCGGCGTCCTCCTTTTCTGGAAAGGGCTGGATGTCGTTTTTCCATCCGGTGAGGATTTTGCAGGCTTCTTCTTCCGATATTTCCGTTATTTCCTCGTCGGCTTGTGGATCTCTGCCGGAGCGCCATACTTGTTTTTTCATTTCAAATTATCTGAGAAGTCCAAGATGTAGGGCATCCTTCTGTTATAATGCCAAATCTACGGCAAATTTTCCGGGAGAACTGATTCACAGATGACCCTCGAACGCGGCGCATTATTGCACAAAAGATACCGAATTGTTGAGATCCTTGGCCAGGGCGGCATGGGATCCGTCTATCGCGCTGTGGATGAAAACCTCGGCGTGGATGTAGCAGTCAAAGAGAACCTGTTCACAACAGACGAATATGCGCGCCAGTTCCGCCTCGAGGCGGTGATCCTCGCGAACCTGCGCCACCCCAACCTGCCGCGCGTGACCGACCATTTTGTCATCGGCGACCAGGGACAATACCTCGTGATGGATTACATTGAGGGCGAAGACCTGCGCCAGCGCATGGAACGCCAGGGTAACATCACCGAGGACGAAGCCATCCTGCTCGGCGCGGCGATCTGCGACGCGCTCATGTACCTCCACACGCGCAAACCTCCCATTTTGCATCGCGACATCAAACCCGGCAACGTGAAGATCACGCCCGATGGTCACATCTTCCTCGTGGACTTTGGTCTTGCCAAGGTCCTGCACGGAAGCCAGGCGACCACCACCGGCGCGCGCGCCATGACCCCCGGCTATTCGCCTCCCGAACAATACGGTACCGCGCGTACCGACCCACGCACCGATATTTACTCACTGGGCGCCACTGTCTATGCCTCGCTGAGCGGCATCATCCCCGAGGATGGTCTCGCCCGTGCCATGGACAATACGCAACTCACGCCCCTGCGCAAACGCAACGGCAAGGTCTCGCGCCGTCTCGCCGCCGCCATCGAAAAAGCGATGGGCATCGATCCCGCCGATCGCTTCCAGAACGCGGAAGAGTTCAAGCGCGCCCTGCTCGGTTCCAAGTCGAAGACCCAGCGTCTGCCCGGCGAGTATGTCATCCAGCCCTCGCCCGAATCCGATGAGCCGAAACAAAATCCCATCGAAAAGGAATCCAAATCGTCTTCCGATTTCAAATCCTCGGATGGACAGAGCGCTCCCGCTCAGGAAGCCCCGGTATTCAAGCCGCCGAAGAAGAAACGCAAAGGTCGAAAGCTTGTTTCCGTCTTGTTGTGGACTTTGTTTATCATCGCTTTGGGCATGGTGGGATTTGTGCGCTTTCTGCCGGACCTGGTCCCCACGCCGCTGGCGGATATTTTCAGGCCGATCATGAATAATCCGGTGGTTGCCACCCCCGTGAAAGATACACCGACCCCGCTTGCTTCGCCATCTGAAATGGCTGTATTGCCGACTGTCACTCAGCTGGTCACGGTGGTGACTGAAACTGTCCCGCCTCCCACGAACACACCCATTCCGCTCCCGACAGCCACGAAACAACCAATCCTTGATTTCACTCCAACACCCGGCGGTGGTGTCGAAACTGGACCCACCCCATTGGGCGGCGGCGGACAGATTGCCTTCGCATCCACCCGCTCGGGCATCCCGCAGATCTATCTGATCAATGTGGATGGAACCGGTCTGACGCTGATCACCAACACAGAAAACGGCGCCTGCCAGCCCTCGTGGGCACCGGATGGGATGCAACTTGTCTTCATTTCCCCCTGCCGTGCCCGTGTGGATTTTTACGAACCCGCTTACAACGATTCAAGCCTCTATCTGATCAATGCGGATGGCACCAACCTGAGGGCGCTGACCACCATCCCCGGCGCAGATTTCGACCCTGCCTGGTCGCCCGATGGGAAACGGATTGCATTTGCATCCATGCGGGACGGACGCAAGGAAATCTATGTCATCACGCTCGAGAGCGGCGCAGTCACGCGCCTGACGAATTCAACCGGAGATATCGAGAATTCCCAGCCCTCCTGGTCCCCGCTTGGAAACCAGATCGTTTATACCGTCAAACGGGTTGGCGCATTCCAGGTCTGGTCCATGACGGATACTGGGCAGGGCAACGAACAGATCGTTCGCAGTGGGCAGGACCTCATGGACTACGCCCCGGTATGGATGCCTGACAGCGAAACGATCCTCTTCAACCAGCGCAATAAAGGACCTTCCCTTCCGTGGCTGATGACCATCCGGTTTGAGGACCGTCAGGTCCAGGATCCCACCCAGCTTGATTTACCCACACCGATCGAGAATCCCCAGTTCTCTCCCGATGGTTTGTGGATCGTATTTGATGGGACGGATGAATCGGGTAACCGTGATGTCTACTTCATGACGGTTACCGGCGGTGACCGTACCCGCCTTACGAACGACCCGAAAATCGATTTTGACCCCGTGTGGCGTCCCAGCCCTAGGTAACATTCCAAAGCCCATCATTGGCAACGGTGATGGGCTTTTTTCTTACACTCCTCTTATTGACTTCCCTCTTTTGCGCATGATATTATTATCCGCGAATGAATAGCACTCTCGCGCAGAGAGTGCTAACTGTGTGAGCCCATGAACGAACTGACTGAACGCCAGAAAACACTGCTACTCTTGATCGTCCGTGATTACATCGAATCCGCCCAGCCGGTCGGCTCGAATCGGCTTTTGGCGAATTACCCCATTAAATTATCGTCAGCCACCATTCGCAACGAGATGGCGGCACTGACCGAGATGGGCTATCTGCGCCAGCCGCACACCTCCGCCGGGCGTGTACCAAGCGAGGAAGGTTACCGTTATTTCGTCAGCCAGATGATGAACCAGGCGGTTCTCCCTGAATCGGTGGAGCGCACGATCTCGCACCAATTCCACCAGTCCCGCCCCGACGTTGACCAGTGGATGACTCTCGCCGCATCCATCCTGGCGCACCAGTCGCAGGGTGTTTCCATGGTCACCGCGCCGCATGCACAGAAGGCGAAATACAAGCATGTGGAATTGATCTCCACGCAGGGACGGCAGGTGCTGATGGTGCTGGTCATGGCGGGAGGGGAGGTCAGCCAGCAGATCCTGACATTGGCGGAGCCTGTCTCGCAGGAACGCCTCAGCCAGACCGCCGCGCGTCTCAACGCCCTTTTGGCTGGTCTCGCCATGGACGCCATCACCGCCCTCCCAGCCCGTTCCGATGCGCTCGATCAGGACATCCTGACCCTCATCGTGCAGGACATCCGCCGCGCCGAAGACCGCGGTTCGGGTGAAATTTATACAGACGGTTTGACCAATGTCCTCTCCGAGCCTGAGTTCGCCGAATCGGACGAAGTCCGCCGCGCCTTGAAGTTGTTCGAGGAACGATCCACATTGCAGGACTTGCTGGCTCGTACGACCACGAACAGCAATGTCGGTGCGTTGCAGGTGCTGATCGGCGGGGAAGGGGAGTGGGAGGAACTGCGTCAGTGTTCGATCGTGCTGGCGCGTTACGGAGTCCCCGGCATTGCCACAGGGACGCTGGGTGTGCTCGGCCCAATGCGCATGTCCTACGCGCGGACCATTCCCACCGTGCGGTTTGTCGCAGGTCTATTGAGTGACTTGGTGAATGACACCATTGCTGGTGAATAAAACATAACCATGTCATTGCGAGGGCGCTGAAAACGCCCGAAGCAATCTCCTGTCCGTTGAGATTGCTTTGCCAACCACCGGTTCGCGATGACCAAATCGAGAGTGAAGGTATGACTGAAAAGAAGCATCATCACAAGGAAAAAAAACACGAAGAGGAAGTAACCGATGTCCCGGCTGAGGCGGTGATAACGCCTGAAAACGGCGGGCAACTTTCGGCTGAGATCGACGCGTTGAAACGTCAACTCGAAGATGCCGAAACCAAACTGGCAGACAGCATTGAAGGCTGGCAGAGGTCGGTTGCCGATTTCCAGAATTATAAAAAGCGTATCGAACGCGACCGCGACGCCGAGAAGGCGATGATGAAGGGTGACCTGATCAAGAAGGTTTTGCCTGCGCTCGACGACCTGGAACGCGCTTTGCAGAACCGTCCCGCAGAGAACAACTGGGCAGACGGCATCGAACTGATCGCGCGCAAATTGCAGAACCTGCTCGAAGCGGAGGGCATGAAGCGCATCGAAGCCGAAGGGTTGGAGTTTGACCCGAATTTTCATGAGGCAATCTCGCACGAGCCGAACGACCAGGTCAAAAGCGGACATGTGATCGCGATTGTCCAAAATGGGTACATACTCGGCGAACGAGTGATCCGACCGGCGTTGGTGAGAGTGGCACAATAAATTCAGTCGAAGGTCGAACGTCAAAGGTCAAGAGACGTTCGACTTGTAACCTTTGACAAACATCAAGGAGCAATCATGGGCAAGATTATAGGAATTGATCTGGGTACGACAAACTCCGTTGCGGCGGTGATGCAGGGCGGCGAACCGGTGGTGATCCCGTCGGCAGAAGGCGAACGGCTGGTCCCTTCGGTGGTGGCGGTGAACAAGAATCACGAGCGTCTGGTCGGGCGCGTGGCGCGCAACCAGGCGATTACGAATCCGCAGAACACCATTTTTTCGGTGAAGCGTTTCATGGGTCGCAAAGCGGATGATCCCGAAGTGGAGCGCACGAAAAAAAGAGTCCCGTATGCGGTGAGCGGCGCGGCGAATGGCGATGTGCGCGTGACGCTCGACGAAAAAGAATATAGCGCGCCGGAAGTTTCTGCCATGATTCTGGCGAAGATCAAGCGCGATGCGGAAGCGTATCTCGGCGAGACCATTACGCAGGCGGTTATCACGGTCCCGGCGTATTTCAACGACGCCCAGCGCAACGCCACCAAGGATGCCGGCAAGATCGCGGGTCTTGAAGTCCTGCGCATCATCAACGAGCCGACCGCCTCCTCGCTGGCATACGGACTCGATAAAAAGAAGAACGAGATCATTGCCGTGTACGACCTCGGCGGCGGTACGTTCGACATTTCCATCCTCGATGTCGGCGACGGCGTTTTCCAGGTGCGCGCCACGAGCGGCGATACCTTCCTTGGCGGTGACGACTTCGACCTGCGCATCATGGACCATCTTATCGAGCAATTCAAAAAGGATAACGGCGTCGACCTGCACAATGACCGTCAGGCATTGCAACGCTTGAAGGAAGCCTCCGAAAAAGCCAAGATTGAGCTCTCGACCACGATGCAGACCGAGATCAACCTGCCGTACATCACGGCGGATGCCAGCGGACCGAAGCACCTGGTGATGACGATGACCCGCGCCAAACTCGAACAACTGACAGCGGATCTTGTCGACCGATCGATTGCTCCCCTTAAACAGGCGTTATCTGACGCCGGTCTGACCGCCGGTGACATCAATGAAGTGGTGATGGTTGGCGGCATGACGCGTATGCCCGCCGTGCAGGATAGGGTCCGCGCGTTCTTTGGCAAGGAGCCACATAAGGGAGTCAACCCCGATGAGGTGGTTGCCATCGGTGCGGCGATCCAGGCAGGCGTGCTGGGCGGCGAAGTGAAGGATATCCTCCTGCTCGACGTGACGCCTCTCACGCTCTCCATCGAGACGCTGGGTGGGGTTGCCACGCCGCAGATCGAACGCAATACCACCATCCCGACCCGCAAGAGTCAGGTCTTCTCCACTGCGAGCGATAGCCAGACACAGGTTGAAATCCATGTTCTGCAGGGAGAGCGCCCGATGGCGGCGGATAACAAGTCGCTGGGCAAGTTCATCCTCGACGGTATCCCGCCTGCGCCGCGCGGCGTTCCGCAGATCGAAGTGACCTTCGATGTGGATGCGAACGGTATCCTGAAGGTCAGCGCGCAGGACAAGGCAACGGGACGCTCCCAGCACATCACGATCACGGCTTCCTCCGGTCTTTCCGACGCGGAAGTGGAAAAGATGCGCAAGGATGCGGCGGCTCATGCAGAAGAAGATCGTCAACGCAAGGAATTGATCGAAGCCCGCAACCATGCGGATAATACGATCTATGCCGGAGAAAAAGCGCTCAGAGACCTGGGCGATAAAGTCCCGGCGGAGATCAAGTCTGAGGTCGAGGCAAAGTCTGCCGAGGTGAAGAAAGTCGCAGAAGGCGAAGATGTCGCCGCGATCAAAGCCGCGACGGAAGCGCTCGGTCAGACCATTCAAAAGATCGGAGCAAGCGTCTACCAGCAGAATCAGGCTCCGGGTGGGAATGAACCGGGTTCCGGTCCATCATCCAACGATGCCGGTCCCGATGTGGTGGATGGAGAAGTCAAAGAATAGAAAGTGGAAAGTGGTGAGTAGGCACTTTCTACTTTTCACTGACCAATGAATATGAGTAACAGAGACTATTACGAAATACTCGGTATCAACCGGAACGCCAGCGATGATGAAATCAAAGCTGCGTTCCGTAAACTCGCGCGCCAGTACCACCCCGATGTGAGCAAAGAGGAAGGTGCCGAGGAGAAGTTCAAGGAGATCAACGAAGCCTATGGCGTGCTTTCGGACAAGGACAAGCGCGCCCGCTATGACCGCTTTGGCAAGGAAGGTCTCGGCAATATGGGCGGCGGATTCCACGACTACACCACGGACTTCGGCGATATCTTCGAGGAACTCTTTGGTCAGTTCGGATTCTCCACCGGAAGAAGTTCCCGCCGGTCGCCGCGCCGTGGACGCGACTTCCAGATGCAGGTTACGCTGACCTTTGAAGAGGCGATCTTCGGCGTCGAGAAGGAGATCGAGTTCCAGCGGGAGGAGACCTGTTCGCGTTGCAGCGGGAAGGGCGCTGAGCCCGGCACAACGCCGATACGTTGCTCCACTTGTAACGGTCAGGGTGAAGTGCGTCAGGTGCGCCAGACGTTTTTGGGTCAGATGGTGCAGACCGCGCCCTGCCCGACCTGTAACGGTCGCGGTGAGACCATCGCTTCGCCGTGCAAGACGTGCCGCGGCGGAGGATTGGAGCGCAAGACCATCAAGAAAAAGGTACAGATCCCAGCGGGTGTGGATAACGGCACACAGATCCGCCTGGCAGGGGAGGGCGGCCCCGGCACGCTCGGTGGTCCGAGCGGGAGCCTGTTCCTCGTTTTGGATGTCCGCCCGCACCAGTTCTTCAAGCGCCGCGAGAATGACATCCTCTTGAATCTCGATATCAATGTAGCGCAAGCGGTGTTGGGTGCAGAAGTAGCAGTGCCAACCCTCGATGGCGACGAGAAGTTGAAGATCCCCTCTGGAACACAGCCGGGGAAGGTCTTCACCATGAAAGGCAAAGGCGTACCCTACCTGCGGCGGAAAGATCGCGGCAACCAGTTGGTGATCGTCAATGTGGCTGTGCCAACCAAACTCACCAAGGAACAGCGCGAGTTGTTCGAGAAACTGGCGGAGTCATTGGGAACGACCGTCAAACCGCAGGAGAAGGGATTTCTCGATTGGTTGAATGAAACGCTTGGCGGATGATGATCAGTGGCATCCAGGGAGAATCGTCATTTGACGGTTCTCTTTTTTTATTTTATAATACTGAATACTTGAGCAATTATTCATATATTAATGATGACACTCAAAGACTCAACCTCCACACACCTCGCTGACCTGTTCTCCGCCCTCAGTGACCCGACGCGCCTGCGCATTATTTCTATCTTGCTGGATGGGGAAATGAACGTGGGTGAGATCGCGGCACAACTCGCCATGACCGAATCTGCTGTCTCGCATCAACTGCGCGGGTTGCGTCAGATGAAACTTGTCCGCGCTCGCAAGGATGGGCGACAGGTCTTCTACTCTCTGGACGATGACCATGTTGCAAAACTCTATCGTCTGGGGCTTGATCATGTGGAACATGGATGAAAACCTATAACCACGAAGGGCACTAAGGAGTACAAAGGAAAACCTTTAATTCTTCTTCGCGTGCTTGGCGGTAAAAAGAATATGACACACCCACACACCCATTCCCACCTGCGCGATGCCGCGCAACAATCCACAAAGCGACTGTCCATCTCGCTTTTCATCACCCTTGCCTTCGTCTTCATCGAAGCCACGGCGGGGATATTCTCCAACAGCCTCGCCCTGCTTACCGATGCCGTTCACAACCTCACCGATGTCATTGCGCTCGGCTTGAGTTGGTTCGCCATTCGCATCACCACCCGTCCCGCCAACGAGCGCAAGACCTATGGCTATCATCGTGTCGGTATCCTTGTTGCGCTCGTCAACTCGACCACGCTTGTCCTCATCTCGCTCGGGATTTTTTATGAGGCATATCACCGCTTCATCAACCCGCCCGAAGTGCAGTCGAGCGTACTCATCGGTGTCGGACTGATCGCCGTTGTCGTCAACATCGTCACTGCCATGCTTGTCCATCAAGGAAGCGACTCCGATCTCAACCTCCGCTCGGCATTTGTGCATCTCATGGGCGATGTCCTTTCCACGATCGGCGCGGTCATTGCGGGTGTCATCATCTACTTCACGAAAACCGATTGGCTCGATCCGCTGGTAAGTGTGTTGATCGGTTTCCTCATCCTATACAACGCCTGGGGTATTCTGCGCGACGCGATTGACATCCTGCTCGAAGCCAAGCCGCGCGATATCGACTCGACCAAACTCATTGAAGACGTTTTGCAAATCGAAGGGGTGCTTGGCGTCCACGACCTCCACATTTGGAGTCTCACGCAAAACCTCCGCACCATGTCCGCGCATATCCTTACGAACGACCTTCCCATCAGTGAGGGTGCAGGCGTCCAGCGTCAGATCAACGAACTTGTGTATCACAACTACAACATTTCACACGCAACCCTGCAACTCGAATGTGTGGATTGTTCCCCCGATTCGTTGTACTGCAATATGTGTGCGTCGGTTCATTTGGATGATGCTTCGACTGTCGCTCAGCACCACGCTTCTCTCTCAACCGGGAATTGATCCCGTTTAAAGAAAAAATCCATGCCATCCCTTCCTTCCGTTTTCTTCGTTGCCCTCGGCGGCGCGCTGGGATCCGTTTCCCGTTATCTCCTCGGCACATGGACTCAATCCCTCAGTAAAAGCATTGATTTCCCCTACGGCACACTAACCGTCAACCTCATCGGCTGTTTCATTATCGGATTCCTTTCCCAACTTGCTGAGTCTCGCGGCGCATTCACTCCCGAATCAAGAGCATTCGTCTTTATTGGAATCCTCGGCGGCTTCACCACCTTCTCCTCCTTTGGCAACGAAACCATCAACCTCCTGCGCGATGGTGAGACATTCAACGCCCTGGCGAATATCGGCGCAAATGTCATTTTCGGACTTATACTTATCTGGCTGGGACGGATCGTCGCTTATTGGATCTGGAAGTAAACCCATCCTTTTCACCACAAAGGAATAAAGGGTTACAAAGGAAAACCATAAAAAATCCTTTGTGCTCCTTTGTGACCCTTCGTGGTTGATGGTTTGGAAAGGAGTATTCTCATGCAACTCCCGCACGAAGGAACCCTGCTTCGCATTTTCATCGGCGAAGCGGATAAACTGCACGGCAAACCGCTTTACGAGTGGATTGTCCTGCAAGCCCGCGAACAAGGCATGGCGGGCGCCACCGTCCTGCGCGGCATGATGGGCTTCGGCGCGAACACAAGGAAGATCCAGACCTTCAGGTTTGACACGCTTTCGGAAGACATGCCTGTGATTATCGAGATCGTGGATACACAGGATAAACTGGAGCAATTCCTATCGTTGATCGAGCCGCATATCAAGGCAGGTCTGGTGACGATAGAAAAGGCTCAGATCAAGTTTTATCGTTTTGAGCCGTAGAACATCATGATGATGAGAATTTTGGTAACGGTTTGGGGGATGTTCCCGATATGGCTTCAAACATTATTAGCGAGAATTCTTCGTCCACGTTTTCGTGTGGCGGTTGCCGCGTTCGTTTTCGACGATGAAAAACGCATCCTGTTATGTGAACATACCTATCGCAAATCTCATCCATGGGGCTTGCCTGCGGGCAGTCTGGAATATGGTGAAGAACCCGAAGACGGGATCAAGCGCGAGTTATGGGAGGAAACGGGATTTAACGTGCAGGTGGAGCGTCTCTTATATGCGGACAGCGCGGTGGAATTCCATCATATCAGCTTGATCTATTTGTGCAGGATCATTGACGGCACGTTCAAACCAAACATCGAAGTGTCCAGTGTAAAATTCTATCCGTTGGATCAATTGCCAAAACTCCTTCCAACGGAACAGACGTTGATCGACAAAATGTTGAAAAAATTATCCAAGGAATTGACTCATGAACTGGCTTGAAGTTTCGATGATCGTGGACGGCGAACTCGCCGAATCCGTTGCCGACGTGTTCGCGCGCTTTGCTCCCAACGGCGTGATGACTGAACAAGGCGTGAAATACAACGATGCCGAAGACGCAGGAACGCCAACGGGACCGATCACCGTCCGTGCATATTTGGAGGTGAACGATCAACTTGAAGAGACGCGGCAAAAATTGGAAGAATCTCTTTTCTATTTGGGGATGATCCGTCCGTTACCGACTCCCACCTACAAACAGATAGCGGATCAAAACTGGATGGAAGCCTGGAAACAGTACTACAAACCGATCCTCATCGGACAGCGACTCCTCATCCTCCCCGCATGGATGGAAACTCCCGACCCGAATCGCGTAGCCATTAAGATCGATCCCGGTATGGCATTTGGCACGGGGACGCATCCCACAACGCAGTTATGCTTGGAGTTGATGGAAGTTTCATTAGACCTGTTAGGTCTTAAAGACCTAACAGGTTTTCATGTGATTGATGTAGGCTGTGGTTCAGGGATACTCTCGATCGCCGCATTGAAACTTGGCGCAAAAGAAGTTTTGGGTGTGGATATTGACGAAGAGTCCGTGAAGAACTCGCGCGAGAACGCGGATACGAACGGAGTGGGGGAGGAGTTGATACTGGGTGTGGGTTCGGTGCAGGAAATTCTCGATGGGAAATTCCCATTTCAGAGAGCGCCGCTGGTGGTGGCGAATATCCTCGCGCCAGTCATTGTCCGTCTATTTGATTCTGGGATGGCGAATCTGATCGAGGAGAACGGCTCAATCATCCTGAGCGGGATCCTGTATGAGCAGGAACAAAACGTCATCGAAGCGGGGCAGGCTCAGGGTCTACGAATGACCGGGCGTCGTCAGATGGGTGATTGGGTGGCGTTGACGATGAGTCGCTGAGTCCCTGCAATGGCGTGTCCGTAATGGTTTCGTTTGCGGTGTATAATCACGGCAGAGGTTACCATGACGGAACAATTCACCACTATAAAATTGCCTTCACGGCTTGCTGAACAGGTGCAGTTGCATGTTCAGGAGGGTTGGTTTAGTGACTTGAACAGCCTGGTTGTTGAGGCTTTGCGGCGTTATCTTGAGACTCATAAAGGTGAATTTATCGAACGCTTTATAGAGGAAGATGTCGAGTGGGGCTTGAAGGGCGATGAGTAGAGCCGTTCTGGATGCCGGTCCATTAATTCATCTTTCAGAACTTCAAGCATTGGATGTATTGGGCGATTTTGAAGTCTTATTGGTGCCGCCATCTGTCTGGACGGAAGTTGTGGACCATCAGCCTGATGCCTTGGCGCATTCCAGTTTAAATATTCAGAAAACAGAAATTCCGGTTGTTGATGTAAACCTTGCGACTCTTTCGCAGGCTCTTTCACTGGATCAGGGCGAGGCAGATGCTTTGGCTTTGATGGCTTTTCATCATGATGCGGTTTTTCTGACAGATGACGCGGCGGCTCGACTTGCGGCAGAAGAAAGCGGTTATAAGGTTCATGGGACAATTGGTTTGTTGGTCCGCGCTGTTCGGAAAGGACATCGTTCACCTGATGATATCCTGAATATTTTGACTCATTTACATGAAAATTCCACTCTTTACATTCGCCAATCTTTGATATCTGATGTAATTAAACGTCTTGAGAAAGAGTGGTTAAATCGATAACCATGAATCGCGGAAAACTATTCCTGTACCTGCTTCTCAATGTGTCGGTTTCAGCGTGTGTGACCGTGGCGATCCTGTATTGGTATCACCAGAATTATCGTTCGGTGAACGTGTCGGCGGTGCCGCCAGCCGCGCCGGTCGACCCGCAGGGAAGCGCTCCCGTCCCCACACTCGACCCGAAGGTGGATATTCCCGTGGAGATCGTCAGCGTGATCGGCGCCGGGACGCTGACTGCTGAATGGGTGGTGGTGCGCAATGCCGGGACCGAACCGTTGAATCTTGCGAGTTGGCAGTTGAAGGATGCTGACCGTCATATATTTACCTTCCCAAATTTGACCCTTAACTCTGGCGGCGCGGTGCAAATTCATACCATTGCTGGGACGAACACGGTCATTGATTTATACTGGGGCGAAACCGATCCCATCTGGCAATCTGGTGAGGAAGCGCAATTGTTAGACCCGAGCGGAAATGTCCGTGCGGTGTATCAGGTGCCTTAATTCTTAACCGCGAAGCACACTAAGATCGCGAAGATTTAGTTGATCTTCTTTGCGTCCTTTGCGCTCTTAGCGGTTCAAAAATAGAAACCAATATGACTCAAGCCTTGTATAGAAAATACCGACCGAAAGAATGGGCAGAAGTGATGGGGCAGGATCACATCGTCACGACGCTCAAGAATGCCATCGCGGCTGACCGACTACGCTCGCGCGCCTTCTGGCGAAAGCGGTCAATTGTACGAATCCCGACCCTACAAAACGACCTTGTAACGAATGTGAACACTGCAAAGCGGTCAATGACAATCGTTTCATGGATCTTATTGAGATCGATGCGGCGTCGAACACCTCTGTTGATGATGTTCGCGACTTGCGTGACAAGATCAACTTCTCGCCTTCGCAGGGCAAATACAAGATATACATCATTGACGAAGTCCATATGCTTTCGACAGCGGCGTTTAATGCGTTGCTCAAGACGCTCGAAGAGCCGCCGCCACATGCTATCTTTGTTTTAGCTACTACTGAAATTCATAAAATTCCTGCAACGGTGCTCTCGCGTTGTCAGCGTCATGAGTTTCGACGCGTGCCAGTGGGGGAGATTGTCACTAACCTCAAGATGATCGTCAAAGCCGAGAACCTTCAAGCGGATGATGATGCACTCATTCAAATCGCTCGCCAATCGGCGGGCGGGATGCGGGATGCGATTTCTCTGCTTGATCAACTTTCGTCCACGGGCGATAAGATCACACTCGCGCTCGCGCAAACTGTGCTTGGCACTGCCACGAGTCAAACCGTGCTCGATACCCTCACGTCCATCATGGATCATGATCCCGCGCATGGGCTTGAGACCATCCACAGGGCGCTTGATGCGGGCGCTGATCCGCGTTCGCTGGCGCGTCAGATCGTTGAGTATCTGCGCGGTCTCATGCTCATTCAAATGGGCAACGCCAACCAAGTCGAAGCCACGGCGGATGTCAAGAAACAAATGCAGGCGCACGCCAAGTCCTTTTCAACGAGCGATGTTCTGCGAATGATGAAAATTTTTAACGCTGCCGCTACGGATTTGCGCGGCGGCTGGCAGCCATCTTTGAGTATTGAACTCGCTTTAGCAGAAGTGCTTGATGCTCCGAACGAATCGATTCCAACGCCCGCCGCGCCGCGTCAGACCAAGCCTCAGCCTGTTTCAGCTCCCAGAACGGAGACTCAGCCTCAGGCCGAGTCCGAAGCGGTTCCACATCCACAAGAAAAATCCGCAGTCAGCGCGGGAGATGTCATCAAGGCGTGGAAGCACATGTCATCTGCTTTGCCAAAAGCGCAGGCGAATCTTTCGGCGTTGATGAACTCGGTCAAGATGATCGATGTGCAGGGCAAGACGTTGATCTTGGGTTTGGCGAGCGACGTGCTGGTTTCAAAGATCGACAAGCCCGATCAGATCGAAGCGATCCAAAAGTTGATCAAGGACGAGTTTGGCGCGGACGTGAGCGTGCGTTGTGTGGTGACGAATGCGAAGGGCAAG
>JBFYRY010000308.1:0-4338 GCA_041302025.1 Chloroflexota bacterium
ATCGGGCCATTTTGTGACCAGACTCCAGCCGTTGCCGTCCGGTTGCAGCGTCAGCTCCCATGTAACGCCGGTACCTTGGCTGTCGACAAAGGTGTATACGCCCTCGGCAGGCGCTCCGGTAGATTTGATCTCAGTATCAATCATCTGCACATTCAGAGAGTGCTGGGTTTTGCCGCCTACGAAGGTGCTGGCGCCGATCGTAGCGACTTTGCCTTCGCGTAAGTAAAGCTCGTCGATGTCCGTAATATAGACAACGCCGCTGCTGGAACCTACCAAAGCATAGCTATAACCGTTCTCGATAACATAGTCGAGGAGAGCCTTGATGCTCTCGGTGTCATCATTAGCCTTGGCGGTCTCATATAAAGACTGGAGATGATCATCATTGATCCAGCCGATGGAATAGGCAGTACCTTCATGTTCGTTGATTTCGTTGCTGAACAGACGGTGGAAGGAACCCACCAGGTTGGCACCGCCGATGCCGGCGATAGACAGATCCCATCCTTCGGTTTGGGAGAAAGTAGTACTATTCATTGTCCCAGTACTGGCCTCGATCTTTATATTGATTCCGATTTGACCGAGTTGGGACTGAATCAACTGCATAGCGTTCTTGGACGCTTCGGAAGAATCGCCAAGCAGTATGAGCTCCTCACCGTTATAGCTGGATTTACCAAGATATTCCTTGGCAAGATCTGCATCATAGGTAGTCATGTAGTTTTCATTTTCAGCAAAAGAATCATCCCAGTCAGCGTAAGTGCTGTTGCCGAAAGTTTTCATGGGAGCATACGTACCGCCCATGATCAGGGCGATAGACGTGGAATCCATTCCATACCAGATCGCCAAACGCAGATTTTTATCCTGCAGCAAGGGGTTAAACAAATTGGGCGTGATGAACCAATAGTCACCTTTCTCAATAACGTCGACTGTATATTGATCAGTATATTGATCTTCTTCAAATTGAGGCAGTATCGCAGACGGTATATAATCGCAGTAATCAATCGTGCCTTGCTCCAGAGCGATCTGGGCTTGCGCAGCCTCTGCAATAACTCTATACTCAATAGTCTGAACGTTTGCACGGTGCAGATCCAAATGGGTATCCATTATCTCCGGTTTATTCAACAGCCAGTAGTCATCGTTTGCTTCGAGTATTAGGCTGGATCCGACAGTGAATTCCTTGACCACATAGCTTCCTGTGCCAATGGGCTCTGTTGAGAAATTGTGACTCTCAAATGCAGCCTGGGAGAAGATATTGGTGCGCACCAGCGGGAACTCCAATTCGGTCCAGGTCGAGGGGGCTTTATTCCAATGCCAACGCACTGTATAATCGTCCACAGCCTCAATGCTTTCGACCAAATCGTATTTTATAGCATTGCCGCTATTGATCAGCCAATTGACACTGTAAACAACATCATTTGCAGTGATTTTATTCCCCTCGGAATCGGTGACTACGTCATAGATCGTTACATCATAGGTCTTGTCGTCCACAATAGTGATCGATTTGCCGATTGAGGGAACCAAATTGTTTTCGTCGTCAAAGTCGAACAGAGTCTCATAGATATTCCAGAAAAATACGTTATGAGGTAATTTGTTGCCGTTGGTAGGCAACAAATTCTCCGGATCTTGAGCGATAGCTACGGTGATCTTGTCATACCTGCCGTTTTCGAGAATGTGGTTCGATTGATCAGCTCCCTTGTTACCACAAGCACACATTGAAAACGCTATTGCAAGTAACATAAGCAATGAAATGGTTTTCTTCATTTTATTCTTCTCCTTTTTATTTATAACCATGCAGCGTGATAGTTGGTTGAATAATGTGTAAAAATAGATTTCCCAATAGGCTTCCCTCCTTTCTCATAGATAAGTAACATTTCCAAGTGATTTTCATAAAATTACCTTTCCTGTCAAGTCAAAAGCTAAGTGATTATTCATTGAAACGCCCTTTCTGGCCCAGCCACTGGTCAACGTAGTCAAATATCGTCTTTACGGTGTCTCCGAACTGACCGGGATATGCTTCGCAATCCTTGGCTGGAAAAAAGACATGGCTGGCACCTTCCACAAAGGCGATCGTTTTGTCCGCTATCTTTGGCGTGTTTTCATGGATGATCTCTGCCGCCAGAAATTCATAACCGCCTGTCATTCCCATCACCAGCAGCGGTGCAGACACGCCCATCATATTGCCGGGTGTGCAGCTGTAGCTGGATAACCAGTCGATGCCGTACATTGAATCTTCGTTGTAGCCGAAATCGGCTGTTGTCCGGACCGCAGACGAGTTGAGATAGGTGCGGACAGTTGACTTGATCGCCCCTTGTCGATACAAACCTGTATAGGATCTGTCATTCTTGGATCTGCGGACACAGGGGATGATCTGATTCGTAATGGATCCATCCGCGTGCAGCAGCGGCCAGGCTTTTTGCGTGTGGGATAGCAGCCGGATGTCCTGCGGGAATAGTTTGTTGTTAAAAGCATTCTGGGCGGCACCCGGTACGATGAACGGCTCATCGTCGCCATATTTGCCATTGCCGCGCTCAATGGCATGCAGCCTTTCCAGCGCAACATCGATCAACCGGTTGTTCCTTGCTCCCTGGGCTTTTTGGTATTTGCGGATAAATTCGTCGCTGTATGTCGAGCCCATGGGGTCGTATCCATTGGCAGGATTGAACAGATCCAGTTCCGGATCCAGATTCTTTCCGCTGTCTTCACATGTCACCGCTGGGTCCAGGCTGAGCAATGTCATTGCACCGTTCCCATAGTTTGAATCGAGCAGCATCACGCCATCAGCAGGGGGCAGTTCCTCGAGGTCAGAGCACTTAATAAGCTTCTCAGGTCCCTGGAACGCCTGTACCCCGTTCTCAGCTACGTTCTGATAAGCGCTCATCAGCGTTGCGCCACCGCTGTGGCCCAACGTAATCACTTTGCGCACGCCGGGGATCTGGCGCAGGTAATCGCTGGCGGCATTGACGTCCAGCAGTTTCTCATCGAGTGGATCGTCACGATTGCTGACGGCGGCACCTAGGGCACGATAACCGCGCTTGGCCAGCTCACTGGCCGCTTGGGGCGCTAGATGATCCCCATCGGAATGCATGACGATAACGGCAATCTGACTTTTTTCACCAGGCTCGACAGGCTCAAAAAGCATACCTTGGATGCCGTGCCAGGTGCCTGGCTTTTGTATCATGACGTAAGAACTCTTGATTGGATGATGCTGCTCGTTCATGATGCTCTCGCTTTTTATATTTTTCTTTACTAAATCACTTTGTTCAGAATATTTCGGGGGGACGATTTTTGAACGTCCCCCCATCCTGAAAGGAGGGTGAGTAATGACCCTTCTCAAATCACCTTTTGTTGGAAGAAGTTGGTAAAACCAGCATCGGCAACCCGCTGCCTGCACTTCTCCGGGTTGTCCGGGAAGAAGCCGACATCCTTCAAATGACGCAGGTAGTGACCGGCATGCGCACTGGCAAAGGTGGTCGGTCCCCCATATTCGGATTCAGCACCTTCCTTGAGGAATGCCTGGGAATACGCAATGACGTCGCCTGAAACTGTGCTCAGCGGGAATTCAACCGCTTTCTGACCAACGGAAACTTTGACCGCATTGAATCCAGCCAGATATCCGGTGTTGATGCCCGGTTGAATGTCCACCATATGTGCCTTGCTGCCAGCTGTAAACAGGTTATCCAGTGGTGGGACTCGCAAATTTTGTTCGCAAAAGACCAGATCATGACCCAGGGACCAGAGATTCATACCACCGACAGGACCAGCCACAACCACATTCTCGAAACCAGGCACCTGCCTGAGCTGTTCCAGTTTCAATGGGCTTGGACCTGCACCACCTGCAAAGATGCCCCGATCGAGCAGACGGAAGCGTCCCACATCCGGTGCCACCCGCCAACTTGTTTCGGGATCAGCAGGATGTCCTTCGCCATCATTGCCATCCTGTCCACGGGTGCCCCAGCTCCATTCAGGATCAATATCCCAATCCACCAGACCTCGGAAGGGGACGAAGATCTGATGCGATTCTGCCAGTTTGTCCTTCCATTCCTGAGATAACGATTCTTTGTACAGGTAGAGACCGTTGTACTTGATCCCCGGCGTGCCATCCTTCTGGCGCATGCTGACCGTGGTCGCGCCGGCTTTGCCGGAGATGTCCACTCGATTGCCGAAAGTGGGGCACTGCATCCAGGGGCACATCGTACATCCACCAACATTATGGGTGCATTGATCCATCCCACCCGCAGAACCAGTGGTGTCAATAAAGGCATCGCCTTCAATCCATGTCTTCTTATGTCGATCGACTTCGACCTGGATGCGGGTGATGCGGTTGCCTTCCTTCTCGACCTTGAC
>JBFYRY010000074.1:0-14075 GCA_041302025.1 Chloroflexota bacterium
CGCGGCATCGCTGTGACCGAGATCCGTGTGGCGGATTATGCCCAACTTGCGGCGAACGGTTTGCTCGCAAGCGAAAAGGTGATCGCGGAGGAGCCCGACATGGTGCGCGCGTTCGTTGGTGCGTTCATCAAGGGTATGGAATATGCGATCGCGAATCCCGATGAGGCTTTTGCATTGAGCGCGGCGCATATTCCCAATTTTGCCGATCTCGATGTGGACATCCAGAAACAGGTGCTCGCCGCATCCATGGAACTGTGGAAGGCGGAGCGACTCGGTTACTCCGATCCGCAAGCCTGGGAGAACATGCAGGATGTCCTGCTCGATATGGGCTTGCTCACTGAGAAGTTGGATTTGAGCAAGGCGTTCACGAACGAATTCATTCCGTAGGAATTTGCCACAGAGCCACAGAGACACGGAGAGAAAAATGAATCTCTGAGTCTCCGTGACTCTGTGGCTAAACAATCGAAAATCATGAATCCCATCCTCACCATCCATAACCTAACCACCGTCTTCCCCGATGAGAACGGCGGTCTGCGCGCGCTGAGGGACGTCACGTTCGATGTGCATCCGCGCGAATTCATTTGTGTGCTGGGTCCATCGGGTTCGGGTAAGACGACCCTTCTGCGCATCCTTGCGGGACTCATCCAACCCACATCGGGTTCGTTCACGTTTGGGCACGGCGAACAACCGAGCATTGGCATGGTCTTTCAAGCGGCAACCCTCATGCCCTGGCGTACGGTGACCGAGAACATCAAACTTCCGCTCGAAGTAAAGAACGTGGATGAAGCAACCGCTCTCAGTAAAACGCGCGAAATGATTGAACTGGTGGGATTGCAGGGATTCGAGGACTCTCTTCCACGCGACCTTTCCGGTGGGATGGCACAGCGCGTGGCGATCGCGCGCGCGCTCATCCATGACCCGGACCTGCTCCTGCTCGATGAACCTTTTGGCTCGCTGGATGCCCTCACTCGCGAACGCATGTGGATGGAACTCTCGCGCATCTGGCAGGCGCGCCAAAAGACGGTCATCATGGTGACACATTCGATCAATGAGTCATTATTTTTAGCAGATCGTGTTTTGGTGTTAACCCAACGCCCCGGCAGTGTGAAACTGGATATGGAAGTAGACCTGCCTCGTCCGCGCAAGGATGAAATGCGCTACACAGCCCATTTTGGAAAACTGGCTAGAAAACTAAAAGAGACGATAGGCTGACCGAGGGTATTATACAAATTCACCTTTTGCAGAACGTCCCGAAGGTTGCTATTCAGCCTCAAAATACTCGCAATAAACCTTCGGGACGAATAGAATGCGAAGCGATGTCACCGTACTTGATAAGGAACTTCAGTGATGACAATCCCACGCTTGTTCAACAAGGCAAAGCGCAGCCAGAATGCCGTCTGGGTGTGAAGCAGGTTATGCCACCAATGCTTTGGAATGAACTGCGGCACAACGATCGTCAAGCGTTCATTATATTGAAGTATCTTGCACAGTTCGTCCACATATTCCAGGAATGGTTCCAAAAAGGTACGGAACGGGGACTCGATGACGACCAGACGCACGCCCTTGCCCCATTGACTCCACTTGTAATCCAGGTCTGATCTCTGCTCCTGATCCATTGAGACATACACCGCCGTTACATCATCGGATAGCGTTAAAGCGTAATCGAGGGCATCCAATGTGCCGCGATGGATCGTGGAGACCGGCATCAGCACGCGATGCCTTTTGGAAGGAGGCGGCTCGCCATATTTATCAAGGGAGAGGTCCTGGGCAAGGTTTTGATAATGCCTGTGAACGGAATAGAAACTGATCACCACTGTGGGAAGAAGCAAGACAATGATCCATGCGCCGTCCACAAATTTTGTAATGGCAAAGATCATTGTCACGATGGCAGTGGTGACCGCACCGATACTGTTAATGACCAGTTTCCAGCGCCAGCCCTGACTGTCGAGAGGAACCAACTCGTTCCTGGAGGTCGAAGTAGACATAGGATGCCCCGCCCTCCACCAGTGACGAGCCATCCCTGCCTGCGAGAGGGTGAAGGAAAGAAATACGCCCACCGCCCAAAGCGGGATGAGGGCGGTCACGCTGGCATTGAAAAGAACGATGAGGAAGGATGCAATCGCCGCCAGGCTGACGATGCCGCGTGAAAAGACCAGACGGCTTCCGCGATATGCCAATTGACGGGGCATATATCCATCTTCGGCAATAATGGCGCTCAAGCGCGGGAAATCCGCAAAGGCTGTGTTCGTTGCCAAAACCAAAATTACAGTGGTGGCGGTGATCGTTCCAAAATAAAGAACTCCGCGATTTCCGAAGGCGGTCCGGGCAAGTTGGGAGATGACCGTTTCAGACTCAGATGGAACCGCTCCGATCACACCAAGCAAATAAGTAATTCCAACGAAAAGAACACCCAGGATTGTGGACATCCATATCATGGTTACCGCGGCGTTGTGAGCACGCGGTTCCTTGAAAGCTTTCACACCGTTCGAAATGCACTCAACGCCTGTGAGGGCAGTCGTCCCGTTGGAAAAGGCGCGGAGCAAAAGGAATAGGGTCAACGGTTCGGTATGAAGCGTCTCCACAGGAGGCGGGTCAATGACCACACCAAGTGTCCCGCTCAAATAACGGATAAATCCAACTGCCACCGTGAGCACGGTCATTAACAGAAAAAGATACGTCGGACCGGCAAACAAATTTCCAGATTCCTTCACACCGCGCAGGTTGGCGATGGCGATCAATACGAGAAAGCCCACCGAAAGAAGAACGCGATGCGGGAACAAAAAGGGAAACGCCGATACCACCTGCGCCACGCCGGAGGAAATCGCCACCGCCGCAAGCAGGATGTAATCCATCATCAACGCCGAGCCTGCCACCAACGCGGCAGTGGTTCCAAGGTTTTCCTTTACAACCGTGTACGCACCGCCGCCACTTGGGTAGGCATGGATGGTCTGTTGATAGGAAATCGTGACGATGGCAAGCAGCACGGTGATAACCATTGATATCGGGAAGGCATAGCCAAACGCCTGTGCACCCGCCGCGGCAAGGATCACAAGTGTCTCCTGCGGCGCATACGCAATGGATGACAACGCATCCGCACCGAAGACCGCCAGCCCCACTTTTTTGCTGATGGTCTGATGAGAGGTTTCAGCAGTGGGGAGCGGGTTCCCGATCAGCCAGGTACGCCAGGAACTTTGTGTGTTGTGTCTGGCGACACGGTTCAAGTTTAGGAATCCCCCGTTATGGCTGGAATGGTCATCTTCATTTGATTTATCCATACTCCTATTGTAGTCCATCCAATGACAAGTTCAAGAACAGGAAATTAACACACCCAGGCTTTCTTAAAGTCATAAAAAGTGGGGGAAAAGGACCTTCCTTGAATATGCTCTTGTGTAAGCGCACAAACCATACCAAGGAAGGTCACGATGAAGTCTAGCACAAGTGAAGAAAAGGTCGTTTTTGATGTGGGTAATCTATATGCCCATCTGCAAGATTTGAAGGATAGGCGGAAGCCAAGAGACATACGATATCCGCTGGTTGCAATTCTGGTATCGAAGGCATATCTTCGGTTTCCAGCAGGTCATTATTGATGTGCCGTATCATTTGCGGAAGTAATGCATTCTGGAATGGCGAGAGTTGACAAAAAAGCGACTGAGAGATCAGTCGCTTTTTTCATTTACTTCGTTGCCGTTGGTGATGGGGTCTGCGTGGGAGTCAGCGTCCTCGTCGGTGTGGCGGTCCTGCCGCCCGGTGTTACGGGGGGGGTGGGAGTCCGTATGGCAAGGAAACGTTTCTGTGCCTCGGCGCGCATTTCGGCGGACATGGCATCTTCGGGCAGTTCGAGAAGTTTCTGCCAGTAGTCGGCGGCATCCTTCGGCTTCTCCCGTTTTTCATATACCAACCCCGACCAGAAATAGACCAGCGCCTTTTGCTCATCCGATTCGGCGAGCGATTCGGTCTTCGTTACCGCCAGTTCCGCGCTCCCGAATCTTTCCTTGATGTAGTGCAGGCGGGCAATGGCAATGTTCGCATCGAATGAATCGGGGTAGAACGAGATCATGCGGTCGATGTCTTCGTCGGCGGCATCGCCGTTACCCAACTCCACGTTCGACAGGAAACGGTACAGGTACGCTTCGCGCCTGCCGCGGTCCAGTTCGATGACCTTTTCCATTTCCCGGATCGCTTCCGCGTATTTGCCCTGGCTGAACTGCATCTTTCCGAGCAGGAGGAACGCGCTGGCATCGCCCTCCGCGTATCTGAGATAAATATCGAGCGCCCGGTTCGCCTCTTCGTAGTTGCCGGTCTCCGCATGTAACTGACCGAGCAAAAGGTACGTGGGCAGGTCGGTCACATCCAGTTGGTTGGCGCGCTGTGCGGCTTGCAGGGCAAGTTCGATGGCTCCTTCTTTTTGCTGTGCCAGGGCAAGGTTGTAGAACACCAGCGGTGAATTGGACATGCGGCTGTTCGCCTCGCTCAGATCCTTGAGCGCGCCCTGATTATCGTTATCGCGCAGTTTGACCTTTGCCCTTTCGAGGTATGCCTCGCCGAAGTTCGGGTCGAGACGGACTGCCTCCTCCAGAAGCGGCAATACGTTCGCGCCCGGGTCAGCCAGCAAGCGGGCGCGCGCCAATCCCACATACGCCGCGCCGAAATCCTTGTTCAAGCCCAACGCGCTTTCGTACGCCGCCATGGCCTGACCGGGATCGCCCTTGAAGCGGTACGCCTCACCGAGATAATAGTAGACATCCGCCGCATCAGGCTCCACACGCAGGACTTCGTTCGACAAACGGATCACTTCATCCCAGTCGCCTTTTTCGTAGGCGGGTTTCATGGCGCGATAAATATCGTTCGATTGCGGCGGGCGCGGTGTGTTGACATACAGGGGTGTTGCTGTATAGGGAACTTCGAGCAGTTCCGAAAGCGGACCGACTGTGCCGACGATGGCAGGCTGACCGGTGGAATTACTGAAGGTGGGCGTCGCTGTATAGGTGGGGGAAGGTCCCGGCGTGTTCGTGGGCAGTTGCGAGACCTGGTTCATGCGCGGGAGGACCAGACCGAATAATATCCCCGCCGCCAGTCCGCCGATCAACAGGATGGCAAGCCCCAGCCTGAATACCGGGCTGGCTTTGACCGCCTCCCAGCCTTTTGGTTTCGGTTTCTCATGCGCGAGCAGGAGTTTCTCCTCCCATGCGCGCGGCCGGTTCAACGGGAAGGGCTGGACGGTCTCGTCCGCGGGCAGGGCTCCGTGCAGGATCAAGCCCCGTTTAGCGGTGGCATTCTCAGGGTCCAGTTTGAACGCCGTCTGGAGACAGTAGATCCGCTCCTTGGCGGTATCCATCAGGGCGCTCATCCAGATCCAGTAGGTTGTATTGTTCTGGTCGGTCTTTAGCAGACCCGTGAGCAGTTCACGGGCTTTCGCTCTATCCCCATTGCGCAGGGCATCCACTGCCTCTTGAAAGATGACATCGTCAGCCATGTGCTGATTTTACCCTACTCGTGGAATTCCTCCACCTGATAGACGAGTACATCGGGGTGTTTGACCCGCCAGAGATCATCACGTGCGCCCATCTTGTAGCAAAGGTTGTTGAGGAATTCGGCGGGGTCGGGGATTTTCCCCCACACTTGTGGGAGGAATGTCGCGCGGCGAAAACCGTCCCTCAGGATGACGCCATCGATGTGTGGTCTCAATTTGGACAGCAGATCGTCTGCATCTTTATATTCCAATGGGACGGGGCGCGTCAGCCGTGAGACCTCGAGGTTGATCCCGTTTAATTCGCCTTCACTCACCGGAGGAAATCGCGGATCTTGGAGCGCGGCGGCGGCGGCATGTTCGCGCACATCGTCCACCAGCGGCTGGTAGGCTTCGAGCGCGCCGATGCACCCGCGCAATTGACCGCGCACGGTCAGCGTGACGAACGAGGCGCCGTCTTCCAGCAGATGCCTGGTCAGGGACTTTTTATCGAGCGGCGGCAGTTTTCCCCCGCGCACGCCGACCTCCATTGCCTCACGCGCCAGGCGCAGAAGGATCTTTTTTTCCTCATTGGTCAACTTCTCAACGGTCATACAGACCTCCTCCCCAGGATACCTGATGTCATTCTGAGCGGAGCGAAGAATCTCTCAGTTTTTGCAGGCAGAACGGATGATTCTCAGAATGACATCCAATTCAAACTACTTTACGATTCTATGATACACCCGATTGTGATACACGAGCGGGTCGCCTTCGCCTTCTCCGTGTGCGGCAATGACCTCCGCCACGAACAGCGTGTTCTCACCCACCGGCACCGATTGGACCACGCGGCAATTGAAATATGCCATGCCGCCTTTCAACACAGGGATGTCGAGCAGGAGTGTCTCGGTGGACACGCCCTCAAAGCGATCTTTGATCTCCGGGAACTTTCCGGCAAACCGGTCTGAGAGTTCCTTTTGGTCGGCAGAAAGGATCGTCACTGCAAACTCACCGGACTTCTCGACCAGTTCATATGTGCAGGCAGTCCGCCTCAACGTGAGACACACCAGCGGCGGTTCCAATGAGATCGAAGTGAACGAGTTCACGGTCATGCCGTATTGTTGGTCTTGATGTTTTGCGGTCACCACGGTGACGCCGGTCGTCCATGCCCGCATGGCGCGGCGGAGTTGTTCAGGGTCGAGGGTCATGTTTTCTCCAATGTGGTTTACTCATATTGCACACCGTCCCGAAGGTTTGAAACACCAATAGTCTGGACATACGGGAACCTTCGGGACGTTTCGCGCAAGGTGCGTGATTCATCATAACGATGCGGGATGGGTGAGTCAAGTCGAAAATATCCACTATGGCTGTAGCAAAGTCCATTGACAAGGTTTTGGTCTTATGGCGCAATTTAACGCGAATTGCGCCAATTGGCGAATGACGCGAATAAACCTTGAAAAATTCGCGCAATTCGTTCATTCGCGGCATTTGCGTTAAAGAACCTTTCGACTTTGCTACAACCATGAAATATCACTTTCCACTCTTGCACGGATACCCCTTAAAAGGTACTATTACACGCAAATAACATGGAATCCACTCCACAGCGACCCCAAAGGCACGGGCGTCCTCGTCCAATTTATGCCGTGCACATCACCATCGGCGTTGGCATTCTGCTGGCAACGCTTTTCACCGCCCTGCCCTCACGCGGACTGGCATCGGGCGATTTCTACGAACGCTTGAGTCTCGTCCTTACGCCGCAATCCGCCGACGGGGCACCGCTTGCCCCACAGCCGCAGTTACGCATCGGCATCGTGGCGGGACATGCGGACAGCGATGCTGGCGCGGTTTGCTACGATGGCAACGGCGAGGTCACCCTCACCGAAGCGGATGTGAACCTCGAGATCGCCGCCATCGTCCAACAGCAGTTGACCCAGCAGGGTTTTCAGGTGGACCTGTTGAAGGAATTCGATACGCGTCTCAACGGCTACCGTGCCCTCGCCATCGTCTCCATCCACAACGACTCGTGCGAATACATCAACGACCAGGCGACCGGCTTCAAGGTTGCCGCGGCACTCAACACCAACGACATCAACCGCGCCAACCGTCTCACCGCCTGCCTTGTGGACCGTTACCAGCGTGCCACCAACATGACCTTCCACGCCGGGAGCATCACCGGCGACATGCGCGAATACCACGCCTTCCGCGAGATCGACCCCAGCACCGTCGCCGCCATCATCGAGACCGGCTTCCTCAACCTCGACCGCGAGATACTCACCAAACAAACCGACCGCGTTGCGGATGGCATCGTGCAGGGTATCCTGTGTTTCTCCAACAACGAGAATATCGAACCGACTCCCATCCCCGGCTTGAACCCATGAAATTGACTGGACGCATCCGCCTCCTTCCAAGCCTGTTGCTGATCCTGTTATTCGTCAGCATCGGATTTGCCCTCTTCTTTTTCGCCGCGTCCCCGGCGGGAGCCTCCGTATTTGCCGCGCCCACACCCACTCATGAAAACGTCTGGGCATACGTGGATTTTCCTGGGGCGGTCGCCACGGTCACGCCCATAATTTTCCCGACAGATGCCGTTCAACAGCCGGTGGTTCAGCAGTCGTTTGCCGGTGAGATCGTCGTTCCCAAACCGACCTACACTCCTGAACCGACCTCCACCGAACTGCCGACTCTCGAACCCACTTCCACCGAGACTCCCGGCGTAATGGCGTTGGAGATACTCGAAAACACGCCCACCCCGAAATACGTGGCGCCAGAACCGGTGTACCAGCCCGAAACGTCTTATAGCGGATCGAAATACATCCTCGTGGATATTTCGGAACAGCACATGTACGTCTACGAAGGCGATACGCTCGTGTATAGTTTCGTTGCATCCACAGGCATGAACGGCGGCACGCGGACGGGGTTGTTCTACGTGCAGAGCAAGATCCCCAGCGCCTATGGCGCGACCTGGGATATCTGGATGCCCAGCTGGCTTGGCATCTACTGGTCCGGCGGGCTGGAGAACGGCATCCATGCCCTGCCCATCCTGCCGAACGGTTCGACATTGTGGGCTGGTTATCTGGGCAGGCCCATCTCGTATGGATGCGTGGTCTTGAGTTCGTATAACGCGCAGTTGCTGTATAACTGGGCGGAGATCGGAACGCCCGTGGAAATCCGTTTGTAGTCGTTGTCTTATTTACAGGTACATGGATGGATCCTAAATATCTTCAAGCCCATGATCTTATTGTCCGAGCACGCAAAGCCCTACGCCGCGGGGATGGAGAGTCCGCGCGGGGGATGGGGGAACAGGCGGCTTTGCTTGCGCCCGATCTGGAGGATGCCTGGCTGATACTCGCCGCATCCGACCCTGAGCCGCAGGAGGCGCTGGCATACGCGCGCAAAGCCCTCGAGTTGAAACCGGATAGCAAGCGCGCGCATCGGGCGGTGGAATGGGCAACGGGGAAAACGAAACAGGCTCCGGCTGGGAGGGATGCGTTTTCGTCCGCAGTAAAGATCCAAAAGGAAGCGGTCACAGCCTTCCCGCGTTTCATCCCGCAAATCGCCGGTCCGGGACCAAAGTCAAAACCGAAAAAGCGCAAATGGGTTTTCGCCGCGGGGCTGGGTCTGCTGGTCTGCGCCGTATTCGCAGTGGCGGCATGGTCGGCTTTTTCAAGCCCGGTGTTCGCGTCCATCATCAATCCCGAGCCTGCGCCCGCGCAGGAAGATCTTTGGGCGTCGGTGGATGTCCCCAAGCCGTCTGTCACTCCGATCGATGCGAGCGTGTTCGCGGCGACTCAATTTACAGAGACCCCCACACCCGAACCGACAGACATCCCGCTGACCGTAACGCCAACGGATGCCCCGGCGATATCTCCTGCTGACGCGCCGACATCCATCCCCGCCGACACACCGACATCCCTTCCCACCGATGCGCCCGCGCCGACGCCCGAAACCGCGGAAACGCCCGGCGTAATGACGATGGAGATCGTTACCGATGCGAACAACCTGTTCCTGCCGCCGAACCCCTCCGCACCCAAACCCAGGGTTGCAAGCAAGGGAGATACGCGCTGGATCGATGTGGACCTGACCAACCAGCGCATCTATGCTTATGAGGGCGGGACACTGGTGAATTGGTTCCTTGTTTCGACAGGCACGTGGCTGACGCCCACCGTCACCGGCGAGTACAGGATCTACGTCAAGTATCTCAAGGCGAACATGCACGGACCGGGATATTTCCTCCCCGATGTCCCTTACGTGATGTATTTCCATCAGAGTTACGGCTTGCACGGCACCTACTGGCATAACAACTTCGGCGCACCGATGAGTCATGGGTGCATCAACCTGAAGACCGAGGATGCCGCATGGCTATATGACTGGTCTTCGATAGGCACTGTGGTGAATGTGCATTATTAACCCTCACCCTGACCCTCTCCCAATGGAAAAGAGGATCGGCTCCCTTCTCCCCGCGGGAGAAGGGCTGGGGATGAGGGAGAGTTTTACTCATGAGCAGGTCTGACCTTTCACGACGCGATTTCCTCAAATTGACCGGGTACGGCTTGATGGGGATGTTCCTGCCAACCCCGTCCTTTTTGACCCAACAGGATGAATTCGCCAACCTGCAGGGACGCGTCACCGACCGCGTGCTGTGGTCCCACGATGCGCCCAGCCCCAAAGCGAAACGCGTCAAACTTTATTGGCGCGATCTTGTCCTTCCCATTACGAACACAACCATCAGTGAAGATGAAACCGCGTACAACCGCGTGTGGTATGAGACCGAAGGCGGCGGGTACATCTATTCTGGAAGCATCCAGCCGGTGCGCACGCTCCTAAACGAACCGCAGATGATCTCGCTCAAGGGCGCGCTTGGAGAGATCAGTGTGCCGTACACCGATGCGCGCGAAGCCGCGGACATCAACTCGAAGGTTGTTTACCGCCTGTACTACGAGACCGTCCACTGGATCAGCGCCAGCGCCATCAGCCAGTTGGACGGGAGCAAGTGGTACTACCTGTGGGACGACAAATTCAAGCAGTTCTACTACGCCCCGGCGGAACACCTGCGCCTCATCCCGGACTCGGAACTGGCTCCGTTATCTCCGCATGTGCCTGACGAGGAGAAGACCGTTGAAGTGCGGCTCAAAGACCAGCTCCTGCTTGCCTATGAAAGCGGGAAGATAGTCTATGCCACACGCATCTCCTCTGGCGCGGTGCTGAGGAGCGGAACCTACACCACGCCCGAAGGGAACTTCATCACCTTCCACAAACGTCCCACGCGGCACATGGCGGCGGGAGATGTTGCCGCCAGCGGATTCGACCTGCCCGGCGTGCCCTGGGTGCTCTACATCACTGAAGGCGGCATCTCCTTCCACGGCACGTACTGGCACAACGACTTCGGGCGTCCGCGCAGTCATGGATGCATCAACCTCACGCCGCAAGCCGCCAAATGGCTCTTCCGTTGGACCAGTCCCACCGTGCCGCCCGGCAAGGAATTTTCGTACGGCTATGTGGGGACGAAGGTGGAAATCAATGTGTGAAGTAACCATTCCGCAAGTTCCATTCCAGAATAATGTCATTGCGAGGGCGATGATTTTCGCCCGAAGCAATCTCCTCTCATGGTAGATTGCTTGATCGTCGCTTTGCTCCTCCTCGCAACGACATGTCCATGTATAAGAAAAAAGTAATAGCGGAACAAAATCCTGTCTTTTTCAGTTAAACTACCGTCATGCTAAACCCGCAACTGACCCGTCGTGACTTTCTCAAACTTGCCAGTGCAGGGACGCTCGCCTTTGCGCTGAAAGACCTGCGCGTGGACCGCGCCTTCGCCGCCTCCGCGCCAGCCTCGCAGGGACGCATCGCCCTGAGCGGACTCTCCCTGTACGATGCGCCCACCTTTGCCGCGAACAAGATCCGCGCATTCGGCAGGGACGAGGTGGTAAAGATCACCGGGGTGGATGAGAACGGCGAGCAGGGCAATCCCTTCAACAGCGCGTGGTATCAGATCGATAACGAAGGCTATACCTACTCCGGCTGGGTCATGCCTGTGGAGACCCGCTACCAGAAGCCGGTGTTCGACATCCCAAAAGCGGGACAACTGGGCGAGATCACCGTCCCGTTCAGCGATACGCGCCTCGTACCGTATGTGTACGCCAAACGCAGTCTGCGCCTGTATTACGGAAGCACGCACTGGGTGAAGGAGACCGTCGTCACACGCGAGGAGAAAAGCATCTGGTATAAGATCTATGATTCCCAATTGAAGAAGGAATTCTACGTTCCATCGCATGACATGCGGCTGATCCCCGACGATGAACTGTCCCTGCTTTCGCCGGAGGTGCCGGAGGAGCAGAAAAGCATCGTGGTGGACCTGCCCACCCAGATGGTCACCGCCTTCGAGGGCGAGAAACTGGTTTTCTCGGAACGCTGTTCGAGCGGCGCCAAAGGGACCCTGACCCCCAAAGGCGAATTCCGCACGTATCACAAGGGCGCTTCGGTTCACATGACAAACGAAGGCGACGCCCTCGAAAACGAATCTGTCTATAGCCTGCCCGGCGTGCCGTGGTGCTCGTTCTTCACCGGCGCGGGCAACGCCTTCCACGGCACGTACTGGCATAACGACTACGGTCGTCCGCGCAGTCACGGGTGTGTGAACCTGCCGTCAGAGGCGGCGAAATTCATTTATCGCTGGACCAGACCCAATGTTCCGCCTGATGCGGATTATGTCCATCTGCCGGGCGAAGGGACGAAAGTCCAGATCATTTAGCGTAGCGTAAGATATTATCTTGCACTACAAGAAGGAGAAGCCATGAATCCCATTTTTCAATTTCCCAGTTATTTGCTCAAGCGGCAGGCGATTGCATTGACCGGCAGGTTCCGTTTCTACGACCCGTCCGGCAACCTTGTTTTGTTCAGCGAGCAGAAGATGTTCAAACTGCGCGAGGATATCCGCGTGTATGCGGATGAAGGCAAGACGCAGGAAGTCTTGAGCGTCAAGGCGCGGCAGATCATCGATTTCTCCGCGGCGTATGATGTGGTGGATACCGCCATGAACCAGAAGGTGGGCACACTGCGCCGCAAGGGCTGGAGTTCAATGGTGCGCGATGAATGGGAAGTGCTGGATGCGAATGACAAACCGATCGGGGTGTTGTTCGAAGACAGCGTGGGGATGGCGCTGTTGCGCCGCTTCCTTCTCGGCTCGTGGCTGCCTCAGAACTATGACATTACCCTCGGCGGGATGCGTGTCGCCGACCTGAAACAAAACTTCAACCTCTTCCGCTATGAGTTGAACCTCGATTTCACGATGGACCCTTCGCAGAAACTCGACCGGCGTCTCGGTATTGCCGCCGGGATCCTGCTCGCGGCTGTGGAAGGAAGACAGAGTAACTAATGCCCCGACAGCCTCTTTTTGCTGGTCTTGTCGTGGACGAGTCCAACCGCCCCGCAGGGACCGCATTCGTCGGCGATGAACCCTGTTATGTGGTGGACGATTACGGATTCAAACGCCACATCCCCTCCGAGCAGGTGGACCGCGCCGTGCTGGCGCAGATCGCCAACCTGATGAAGGGCAGTGAAGACCTGATCTCGGAACAGACCGCCAAAATGCTTGGGCAGGAGGATGTGTTCACCAAAGCCGCCATCGAACAGCAGATCAAGAACATCGATAAACAGTTCGACCAGTTGATGCAGGCGGGCATCCCGGAGGATATGCGGGCATACCTGGGCATGACCGGTTTCAAGATCATCATCAATTTCCATGGCGAGGTTCTCAAAGTGGAACAACCCGGCGCCGCCAGCGGTGACGGCGACGAGTAGATACGAACCTGACCCGCCCCGAAACCAGTCTTTCGCGGGCGGGTTTGTTTATGTCCATGCCGCGAAGGATGTGGACGCTGTGCTGTCGCTTCCATCCGATTGGGGAGGAGCGCGTGCTGAGCCTGTCGAAGGGTTCTTCGCACTAGCAGTTAGTACCTTTGAAATAAAGTCCTTGCACAAAAACAAGAAAGTTAAGCGGCATAAGCGAGAGTGGGGATCACGACCATCTCGCGCAACTTCAATGCCATGGCAGCGGTTTGGTGCCCGAAGTCGGTCAGGTAGTATTTGTAGCGTTTGCCAACTTTCTTGATCACGCCATGCACACGCAAACGCTTGAGGAGGCGAGTGACTTGACTGGCGGATTTGTCGGAGAGGTAGAAGCGCAACTGCTTGTTGGTGAAACCGCTGATGAAGAACTCGCCCTGCAACAAGGTGCGGAATAAACAGGTATCCTCTTCTGAGAAGAGACTAAAGCCCTTGTGACGATGCTGGTCTTCGGTCTTGGTTTCGGCCAATTGGTGCAGTTTTTCGACACCGACTTCTGGAGTCGCGATGGAGGAGATGAACTTGAGATAGCGTTGATTGGCAGCCGAGAGTACTTCCCGCAAAGCGGGTAGGCTGTGGAGGGTCTTCTTCATGGGAGCCCAACGCCAAACGGATCGCGCCCTACGCGAAGGAACTGCGCGAATACCTGAACGGCAGGCGCACCGCCTTCACCATCCCCATCGATTGGACGTTGTTCACCTCGTTCCAGCGCGAAGCCCTGCAAGCCGTGTTCCGCATCCCCTACGGGGAGACCCGCACCTACATCGAGATCGCGCGCGAGATCAACCGT
>JBFYRY010000075.1:0-23040 GCA_041302025.1 Chloroflexota bacterium
AAAGTCAACCGAATTAGAATTCAAATGGAAGAGCATGGGCATCATTTCAGGTTATATCTTGAATCCCCAAATAGCGAACCTTTCCAGGTAAGCATTGCTTTCATCAATAGTTCATATTCGACAGATGCATTGGTTGAACACGGTAAAAAAATTGGAAGAATGTTGAACAAACCAGTGATTCGTCAACATACTGACACGGGGAGCCTTATTTCGGAAGAGACAATACAAGCTTGAACCTACCTCATCGCCTTCGAAGGCAAATCCATTGCCAAGATGTACATCGGCAACTGGTCCGATTACGAAACCATGATGACCGAAAAGTTCGGCAAGGACCTCACCCCGCATCGGGTCAAATATAGGATGTTGAAACGGTAAATTCCCGTAGGGGCGACTCGCCGAGTCGCCCCTTTTATTTCCCAAATTGAAGTTTCCTGTTAAACGATGTAAACTATCCATACATAACCCATGTTCAAATTTACCGTCATTGCTGTAACGCTTTTCATTGCAACGGCAATAAACTCCATCGCCCTTGTGGTCAGCTGGCATAGGGCAAAGGGAAGTAGTGGTATTTATTTTGCCTTGGGGATGACAGGGGTTACTTTTTGGACTCTGGTATCCGGGTTGGATTATGCTGCCATTCCAATTTCCCTGAAGGTTTTTTTTGCCAAATGGGAATACATCGGCTATCACGCCGCGCTTGTTTTCTTCCTGCTGTTTATTCTTTCCTATGCGGGGTATGAAGATTTATTGAAAAACAGGCTGATACGAGCCCTTTTTTGGATCGTGCCAATCTCCAACATCCTGATCGCGTGGACCAACGACTGGCATGGCTGGTTGTGGAGCGGTTTCGTCCGCAGTGAGTTTGGGGATAACACGGTCATCTTTGAGCATGGACCAGCGTTCTTATGGGTGGCTGGCACTGGATATTTACTAATAGCAAGCATCATCCTGACCGCCTGGCTCTCATCTCGACGCGGTTCTGTATTCTCGCGTCGGCAGGGACGGATACTGTTTTTCGCCAGCCTTCTGCCCCTTGTTGGCAACATCATTTATCAGTTTCAACCGCTGGAGTTCGACGGGGTGGATTGGTCGAGTATCCTGTTATCCGTATCGAGTCTTTTGTTCCTGTGGGCGTTATATGGCACGAATCTCCTCGAACTAATTCCAATTGCGCGCGAAAAGCTGATCGACAGCCTCGGCGACGGCATGATCGTGCTCGATATGCAAAGCCGCATCGTGGATATCAACCAGCCTGCCGCGCAAATGATCGGTTTGCCGCCCGTGAAGTTACTTGGAAGAAACGTCGGCGATGTTTTGCAGTTTGCGCAATCTCTTGCTGAACAGCCGCCTGAAAAAGAAATCAGAACCGAACTGGAAATAGGGAAGCATTACTTTGACATCCTTGTATCACCGTTGATTGAAAGTCAAAAAATACTTATTGGGCGGCTCGTTATGTTTCGTGATGTAACGGCTCGCAAACAGAACGAACTTCGTCTTCTCCAACTTACCCAGGCGGTTGAACAAAGTCCCACATCCATTGTCATCACTGACTTGAACGGGGTCATTACATACGTAAATCCGCAATTTACGAAATTGACCGGATATTCCCACGAAGAAGCCGTTGGCAGCAACCCTCGCATTCTTAAATCCGGGCAAATGCCGACGGAAGTTTATAAAGAAATGTGGATGACCATTCTGTCAGGAAAAGTGTGGCAGGGCGAGATCCTGAATAAAAAGAAGAACGGGGAGTTGTACTGGGAGTATTCCACCATGGCACCTGTCCTGGATGAGCAGGGACAGCCCATCAATTTTGTTGCGATCAAAGAGGATATCACCGAACGGAAAAATTTTCAGGACAATTTGCAACGGTTTGCCACGACAGACGCGCTGACCGGTTTGTTCAATCGCCGTTACTTTTTTGAGGTTGCTGAAAAGGAATTCGCCAAATCGATCCGTTACGAGAGACCCTTATCCGTGATTCTGTTCGATATTGATCTGTTCAAGAATGTCAACGATACCTTCGGGCATATTGTTGGCGATCAGGTACTTGCACTCATTGGGAAACTGCTCCAGGAATATGGGCGCGAGACAGATATAACGGCCCGGTATGGCGGGGAGGAGTTTGTGATTCTGTTGACAGAAACGGATCTCGACCATGCCAAAATTGTTACGGAGCGGTTAAGGAAGTTACTGGAAACCTCTTCCATCCAGGATGAGAAGGGCGTGGTTCGCTTTACTGGCAGTTTTGGCATTACAGGAAGGGATGCAAATAATAAAACCTTTGACCAGATGATTCGGCAAGCTGATCAAGCCTTATACCAGGCTAAAAGGGAAGGCAGGAATCGGGTTATCTGTTACGAATAAAAATGTCGCTCTTTGTTGGTCGACCACGGCCGCTGGTTTCTCGACTACATCGACGCCCTCCGATCATCTTCGGCAACACTGTTGCGAAGGTGTATTTGGTGAGTTGGTCCGACTGCGAAACGATGATGACCAAAATTCGACAAGGATTTGACCCCGCATCGCGTGAAATATAGAACGTTGAAACGATAGCATGTCATTGGGAGCCGCCGATGGTTGAGTAGGGCGAGTGTTCTTCTCGCCCGTATCGAAACCGAGGCGGCGAAGCAATCTCCTCACGAATGGGGGGATTGCTTCGGGCAACCCCGAAAATCATCGGGGCAAGCGAGCAAGAGCGCCCTCGCAGCACTTGCACCTGGTGCACACTTGCCCCGGGCGCAAGTGCCGGGGAGTGCAGGTGTGCATATACGGCAACTGGTCCGATTACGAAACCACAATGCAGGAAAATTTCGGGAAGGATTCAACTCCGCATTGGATGAAGTACAGAACATTGAAACGATAATGAACGCTTAAATAGATCATAAGGATGTTCAGATGATTGAAAAAATAAAATCAAATTTGCGAGATTATTTTATTGTCTTCCTTGTGCTTCTGAGTTGTTTCTTGCTGGCATATATTGACTGGTCCAAAACGATAAACGTTGTTAAATCCTTTATAAGTCGAAATCCAGCGATATTGATCGGTGTATGTATAGTAGGGCTAATCGCTCTTGGTGGGCTAATCTTCGTCATTCGTAGAAGCAATGCTAAGTACGACGCTCTTTATGATGAGATGCGATCTTCTTTGCGGTCTGTTATGATTCCGCTTGGCTTTAAAGAAAAGAAATCCAAAAGTGATATACGTCGCCCAACAGTCTCTTTCTCAAGGGGAAAATTATCTGTTGTTCTATGGTGGAATTACCGTGAGCAGTGTTATTGTGTAGATGGCTCAAGTAAAGAGAGTATAAAGGAACGTCAAGCAAGAATTCAGGATCTTACAGCCAGAGCAAACACTCTTAAAGATGACGAATTTCTTGAAGCAATGGAAGAATTAGAGAACGAACAGAATGATTTTTCTGTTGAGGGCGATATTGCAGACCCAAAGTTTAAGACGGATGTAAATACAGAACTAAACAAATGGCTTTTTAGGCAAGGCATCAGGTAATACGGATTCTAATATCTCGGCAACTGGTCCGATTACGAAGCAATCTCATCGAAACAACATACACACTTATGGGCGGACGTAATGCCCGCCCTTTCGTTTTTGTACGTAAAAATGAAATGAAATTCTTCACCTTGGTTCACCGAGACAGGTATACAATACCTATAGAACCTTTTTACTGGAACGACCGGAGGAATTCCCTGAATGAGCATTGAAACGCGTACAGACTGGACGATCTGGCTGAAACAACAACAACGGATCGTCATCAACTTCCTTTCCCGTTTTGTTTTGATCCTCGGCTTGATTGCCCTGACGATCTCCCTGGGGCGTGTGATTCACGAACGGACTCTGACCTTCAACACGGTTTATTATGTCCTCTCTTATGCGCTCCTTGCCATACTCTTCCTGGTACGCCGGATCCCCGATACATGGCGGTCTTTTGGCTTCATGCTTCTGCTCTACGCGTTCGGTACTCTGGCGCTGTATTCGGGATGGCTCGCAGGCGGGGGACGCGTCTTTTTGCTCACGATGATCGTTATCAGCGCTGTTCTGATCAGTCCACGCGCCGGACTTTTCACGGCGGGTCTTGTGTTCCTAACCTACGCACTTTTCGGTCTGGCTTTCAGCCGCGGCTGGTTGGAACTCCAAACCCTGCCAGACCCAACAACATCCGCCCCCATCATCTTCGAGGGCATCGGGTTCGCCATGAACATCCTCATGGTGGCGGGAGGCTTGTGGTTCTTTGGCAAAGCCCTCATGGCGGCAGACCAGGCAAACCGTGAAGCACAGGATGCGCGCGCCGCCCTCGATGCAAAAAGCAGGGAACTGGAAATGGCGAACGAATTGATCGCCAGGCAATCCGAGCAGGCGTTGAGGCAGAGTGAATCCCGTATGCGTGCCCTGCTTGAAGCCATTCCAGATATGATCTTCGAAATGGACCGCGAAGGCAAAATCCTGAACTTTGTGCCATCTTCAACGATCGACCCGCTCCTGCCGCCCGGCGAATTTTTAGGGAGGAACATCTCACAGATCATGCCGCCCGAAGTGGCAGACCAGGCCATGTTCAACATAGGGCGCACACTCGAATCGGGGATGTTGCAGGTGTTCGAATACAAATTCCCCACAGAAAATGAAAATAGATATTTTGAAGCAAGCGTGATTCGCAACGACATGGAGACTGTGATCGCCATGGTGCGCGACATCACGGTTCGCAAATGGGCGGAGACCGAGCGCGAAGAACTAATCAATCAACTGGAGAAACAAAAGGAGGAACTGGAGGAAAAGAACACGGAATTGACCCAGTTCACCTACACCGTTTCGCACGACCTCAAATCCCCGCTTGTAACGATCAACGGCTACCTCGGCTACATCGAACAGGACGCCGCATCCGGCAACATGGAACGGCTGAAGAAGGATACCCACCGCATCCAGGAAGCCGTCAACAAAATGCACGCACTCCTTACCGAACTTCTCGAACTCTCGCGTATCGGACGCATGATGAACACGCCGGTAAGTGTTCCCTTCGATGAGTTAGTCAAGGATGCGATGGATGCCGTCCACGGACAACTGGAAGCGCGGCGCATCACGGTTCGTTCCCGGCCGGACCTGCCCATCGTCCATGGAGATCGTCAGCGTCTGACAGAGGTCCTGCAAAACCTGCTCGACAACGCCGTCAAATACATGGGTGATCGCCCCGACCCGCTGATCGAGATCGGACAGAACGGTGAGGACGCTGAAAGCGGGCAGCCAATATTCTTCGTCAAAGACAACGGCATCGGCATTGCCCCTGAATACCATGAGCGCATATTTGGCTTGTTCAACAAACTGGATGCGCAGTCCGAAGGCACGGGAGTTGGACTCGCCCTCGTGAAACGCATCATCGAATTCCACGGCGGCAGGATCTGGGTCGAGAGTGAAGCGGGGAAGGGGTCCGCGTTTTATTTCACCCTGCCGTGCGGAAAGTGCTAGATTCCGTCGGCAGCAAGCCTGATGATGAGATCATGACGCAGGAGAAGTTTGGAAAAGCCATCCCTGCGCATTGTGTGGAATATGGTGTGCTGAAGGTGGAAAAAGAGCAAGCGGTTATTTATCATGGGATCGCCCTTTTTCTCTGTATGGCCTGTACCCCATCCTTTTCTTTTATGTTAATTTAACAACCAAATCCGTGCGGTACAATGTTCATCATGGTTACTCCATGAACCATGACAAGGGAAAAACGATGAACACATCCATTGAAAAAAAACCTGTACACCAGCCATTGAATGACTATGGCGATGAGCAGCGTATTGCGATGATCTTCAACTGGTTCATCGGTCTGACATTTGTATCGCTGCTGGCAGGGATCCCCATCCTGCTGTCGAATGGGAATGTTTCGGAGGCGATCGTGACAGGAATCGGGATTATTCCGGTTTTACTGGCGATCTTTTTGGTACGTCGAAAAAAGTTCGAGTGGACAGCTGCTTTCTTGGCGATGGCTATGATCGCCCTGATGACGCTGCTGGCGACCCGCGGGCAGGGAGTGCACAAATATCACCGTTTTGGGATTCCCGGCCATCCTGATCGTTGCCAGTCTGGTCACGCGTAAAAGGATCATGGTTGTTTTGACCATTTTTTGCATGCTCTGTGTTGCCTGGCTGGTATTCGGGGATGTTTACGGCCTTTACACACCCAATCAGGTTGTCCACAGCGTACCCGGCGATTTTTTCTCGACCTCTCTGATCCTGGTCGCAACTGCGGTGATGGTTCGTCTGATTTCTGAAGCCATGTTCAAAAGCAACCGGCGTTTGCAGCAGGAATTGCAGGAAAGAAAAGAAATCGAACGCCAGCGGGAAAAACTCATCATCGAGCTGGAAGCCAAAAATGCGGAACTGGAACGTTTCACATATACAGTTTCACATGATCTCAAATCGCCATTGGTCACCATTAACGGTTTTCTGGGCTATCTCCAGCAGGATGCATTGTCGGGTAATACAGAACGGCTCAAGCAGGATACACAACGCATCCAGGATGCTGTCAACAAGATGCACGCTCTTCTCTCTGCACTTCTCGAACTCTCGCGTATCGGACGCCTGATGAATGAGCCGGAAAATATTCCATTTGCTGATCTGGTAAACGAGGCACTCGACGTCGTGCACGGACAGCTGGAAGCGCGTCACGTCACGGTTCAGACTCAGCCAAACCTGCCCATTGTCCATGGAGATCGTCAGCGTCTGATAGAGGTTCTGCAAAACCTGATCGACAACGCCGCCAAATACATGGGGGATCAGCCCGAGCCGCATATCGAGATCGGTCAAAAGGGTGAGGAGAACGGTAAGCCGATCTTCTTCGTCAGGGACAACGGGATGGGGATTGCACCCCAATACCACGAACGCATCTTTGGCCTCTTCAACAAACTGGACCCCAGGATCGAAGGAACAGGGATTGGTCTGACGCTTGTGAAACGGATCATCGAATTCCACGGGGGCAGGATCTGGGTCGAGAGTGAAGCGGGGAAGGGGTCCGCGTTTTATTTCACCCTGCCGTGCGGAAAAAGCTGAATACCCACAGAGTACAATAAGAAGGTTTCCTCCATCGGGTTATCCCAAGTTGGAGAAAGTCCATGCCGGCCTCAAAAAACAAGAAACCACCCCAAAAATCGAACGGTCAATCTCTGCAGGAAAGCGAACAACTGTTTCGCAGTTTCGTCCAGCAGAATATTGATGGCATTATCCTGATAGACCCGCAGGGAACCGTGGTGGAATGGAATGCCAGTATGGAGAAAATATTTGGATTGCATGCCGAAGAGATGATCGGTCTTAAAGTCTGGGAAATGCAATTTCGGCTCAATCGTGAAGAAAACCCAACACCTGAACGTCGCAAACATATCGAAGAAGCATATCGGCAAGTGTTGCTGACGGGGATAGTGCCGGAGAAAATGCAGTCCATGGACGATTATGTCACAAGGAATGATGGCGCGATAATTTTTGCCGAACAAAAAGCCTTTCTGGTCAGGACCATTAAGGGAAATTGGCTTGGGGTGCTCATAAGAGACCTGACCGGAAGCAAGCAGGCGGAAGATGCACTGCGTACGAATGAGGAACGGTATCGGGCGCTTTATGAATGTACCAATGATGCTGTATTCATGATCAGCCTGCAAGGCATACTTGAGTCTGTTAACCAGCGCGCGGTTGAGATGCTTGGTTATACTGAGTCTGAATTGGTGCGATCGTCCATGTTGCGTTTTATTGCCCCGGAAGAACAGGATGAGAGTTCGACCAAACTGGAGGAATTGTTAGCGGGTAAATCACAACCCATGTATGAACGCACATTCATCAAAAAAGATGGCACACGTGTGCAGACAGAGATCAACGTGGCGATTGTGTATGACTCGACCGGCACCCCCACACATATTCAGAGCCTGGCGCGCGATATCACTGAGCGCAAGCAGACCGAGCAGAAGATTCAACAGCGCATCAATGATCTTGTTACAGTCAATACCGTCAGCCAGGTGGCGGCTTCCCAATTGGAATTGAACTCCCTGGTCGAACGGACCGGTGAACGATTACGCCAGATCCCCAATGTGGATTGCCTTTTCATTGCGTTGTTCGATCCAAAATCCAGGATGATCAGTTTTCCGTATTACCGGTTCTATGATGATACCATTCCAGCTTCGCCCATTCCGCTGGGACAGGGATTAACCTCACGGGTAATCGAGAACCGCAGACCGTTGATCATCAATCAGAATACAGAACAGCAAAGCGATAAACTGGGTGTCATCCGTCATAATGCTCCCGGAAAGAATCACCAGCCCGCCAAAAACTGGATGGGTATTCCCATGCAGGTGGGCGACCAGATCATCGGTGTGATCGGTGTCCAGAACTTCCAGCAGTCAAATGCATATACAGAGGATGATGTGCGTCTGTGGGAAACCATCGCCGCGAATGTCGGCATTGCGGTCCAGAATGCCCAGCTCTACGCCGATGCGCAACAGGAACTGATCGGGCGCAAAAAACTCATCGAAGAACTGGAATCCAGAAATGCCGAGATGGAACGATTTAACTATACAGTTTCACACGACTTGAAATCACCGCTGGTCACGATCAAGGGATACCTCGGCTATCTTCTTGAGGATATTCGAACAGGCAACGCCGAACGCCTGCAAAAGGATACCCAGCGAATAGCCAATGCTGTAGACAAAATGAACGCCCTGCTCAACGACCTGCTCGAACTCTCGCGCATCGGACGCATGATGAACGCGGCGGTAAGTATTCCCTTTGATGATTTGGTCAGGGATGCGATGGATGCCGTCCACGGACAATTGGAAGCGCGGCACATTACGGTTCGTTCCCAGCCGGACCTGCCCACTATCCATGGAGATCGTCAGCGTCTGACAGAGGTCCTGCAAAACCTGATCGACAACGCCGCCAAATACATGGGTGATCGACCCGACCCGCTGATCGAGATCGGACAAAGCGGCGAACAAGACGGCAAACCGGTCTTCTTTGTAAGGGACAATGGCATCGGCATCGCCCCCGAATATCACGAACGTATCTTTGGTCTCTTCAACAAACTGGACCCAACCAGCGAAGGCACGGGAATCGGTCTCGCCCTTGTAAAGCGCATCATTGAATTTCACAGCGGCCGTATCTGGGTCGAGTCCGAGTTGGGCAAAGGTTCGACTTTTTGTTTCAGTTTACCGGCTTCAGTAGGAATGTAGGAGAAAAAAACCATGCCATTCCTTTGGTGCGGTTCGGGCATTCTTTGGCATTGCTCTGCGGATCTCATTGTGGACAGGCAAGGGTGATGCGTTGCTATTGACCGCACTCACTATTCCACCTTACATCGCCTGGTGCGTATTCTTGCTGATGTTCACAGTGCGCTATGTGAATCGTACTCCTAAATGGGTGGACCGTGGTGCCTTGGCTCTGGTAACAGTGGGAATTGGTATATTAGTCCCTCTTTTCCAGAATCGGTTGATTGTCGATACTTTTCTCGATGCAAATGGGAACCAGAATATCATTTTCACCTCGATGGGAATTGTTGTTTCTGTGCTCCCTTTTATCGCCTTCATTTGGTGCCTGATTTTGTTTTGGCAAGAACGGCATCGGACCAAAGAGAATTTTTTGGCATTAAGTATTTTGATTGTGATGGCTGGTCCATTGTTGGGTTGGATACTCAAGGCTCCGTTCCCTGTTTCGTCGATTACCAATATGGTGAGTGTGGCGATCCTGGGCTATGGCGTTCTCAAACACCAGTTATTCAATCCACTGAAAGAACGTACCATCGAACTTCAGCACGAGGTGAACGAACGGGTTATGGTAGAACAGGCATTGCGTAACAGTGAGGAACGCTTCCGTGGTTTTGTCGATGTAACGACGGACGGGGTGCTGTTGACAGACCATCAGGGAATAATCATCGAATGCAATGATGCAATGACAAGAACCACCGGGTTGAAGCGCGATCAAATTCTGGGCAAATACATTTGGGATGCTCAATCTCAAATTCTGCCTAATATTGATTCAGCGAGCATTGAACGAATCAGAACGGCTATGCAAAAAATCCTGCAGACCGGTCAATCGCCGTGGCAAGAGTATTGGCTTGAGACGAACATTCAGCGCGCTGATGGATCAGCGAGTGTAATTGAGCAAAAATTGTTTCCTGTTCAGGTTGCCCAGGGTTTTGCTCTGGGCGGGGTGATGCGCGATATTTCCGACCGCAAGAAAGCCCAAGCCGAACGCGAAAAACTGATTCGGGATCTGGAAAAACACAATGCTGAACTGGAGCGGTTCACCTACACCATCTCTCACGAATTGAAAACCCCTGTGGTTACAATAAAGGGTTTTGTTGGTAGTGTCAGTCACGATTTACAGAACAAGAATTACACCCGGGCAGAAAAGGATCTCTTGCGCGTTTCAACCGCGGCAGACAAAATGCACGCAACAATATCCGATCTCCTCGAACTCTCGCGCATTGGGCGGTTGATGAATGAAACCGTTGATGTTCCCTTTGCAGATATCGTAGAGGATGTACTTGAACTCGTGCGCGGGCAGATTGAAAAACATAACGTGACGGTTCACACCCAGTCCAACCTGCCCATTGTCCATGGAGACTGTCAGCGCCTGACAGAGGTTCTGCAGAACCTTCTCGATAACGCTACCAAATACCTGGGGTATCAGGAAGAACCTCAAATAGAAATCGGTCAACGTGGTGAAGAGGGTGGCAAACCTATCTTTTATATCAAAGATAACGGCATGGGCATCGCGCCTGAATATCATGAACGCATCTTCGGCCTCTTCAACAAACTGGATCCCAAGAGCGAAGGCACAGGAATTGGACTCGCCCTCGTAAAACGCATCATTGAATTTCACGGTGGCCGCATCTGGGTGGAGAGCGAATTGGGCACAGGCTCCACGTTCTATTTCACGTTGCCCGTGCCGCCTGAACGAGGAACAGATCGGGATTCATAGGATCCGCGCCCATCATCTTCTTCGACACCAGAAGCGGTAACGCGATCTTTCTAAACCTACATACTTATCTCCTCGAACGACCGAATATCCACCCACCTCTCCAGTTCGCTTTTGAATTCATCCAATTACATCCTGGTATATCAACGCCCCGAAATTGAAATGTTCCGGAGAACTCCCTGATTTTGTTACCGTCGAATTGTGATATATTGAACAAGGCGCTCTCTGTAAGCCTCATTTGGACGTATGGCTTGAGGTGTAAAAATGAGATCATCCTTCCGGTCATTGCTCAACTTTACATATCATTTTTTTCGGAAACTCGGTGGACAGTTAACCTCCCCAAACAATGAGGTGGCTGAGATCGGCGCGCGCCGGCAGGCACAGTTCCTGGCGGCACTTGCGCTCATGATGTTCATTTTTCTGGCTCTTCAAATAGGCATCTTGCTTCTGGCAGGGCGGTTTCAATTGGTTTTCATCCTGGTTCTGTTGGGATTTGTGGTCATGTTGGCATACGGATTGAGCCGTTCTTCATCACCACATTGGGGTTCCATATTGGTGGTATTTGGATTCACCACCTTTTCTTTTTTTCTAACTGGTTACGGTCTTGCGGATGCTAATGCCACCCTGTATGGCATGATCCCCATTGCCTATTTGCTGGCGGGTGTCCTGCTGTCGTTTGGATGGCAGGTGGCGCTTATCATTTTTGTGCTGATCGGTTCGATCGCTTTGGGATGGACGCATTCCCTCTCTGGAGTGAACATGAACATCACCGGCGGCAATCTGGTCGCATTGGGTGTGGCGCTTATCCTTACGACCAAATTGCGCGATGGGATCGAGCGGCGCCGGCTGGATCAACTCCGCCAGATCAACAGCCAATTGCAGGCAACTCAGGCGGCGGTTCAAGAGTCTGAATACAGGTTTCGGGCGTTTGTGGAACAATCCTCCGAAGGATTATTGTTGACCGATGAGCAGGGCATCGTTATCGAGCAGAATCTGGCTCACCAAAAACTGACAGGCTGGAAAAACGAGGATGTTATTGGCAAACCCATTTGGGATGTGTTGATCTCCATAATGCCGCCCGAAGATCGTTTCCCGGGTGCACTGGAAGTCTTTCGAGATATGATACAGAACGCATTGCATACCGGACAGGGGAATTTTCTGGGAAAGGCACGTGAGGTTGAGATATGCAAGCCCGATGGAGTGCACACCTTTCTTTTGCAAAATACCTTTCTGATAAAAACTGAAAAGGGATACCGATTCGGTTCCATTAGTCACGATGTCACCGAACAAAAACAGATCGAGAATGACATCCGAAGATCTGAAACGCTTTATCGACAGGCTATTGAAGTTGCCAATGCCGTGCCCTACCATCAAACTTACCATATCAACGGTAGGTCGGTGGAGTATGATTTCATCGGCGAAGGGATCAGCCAGATCACCGGTTATCCGCCTGAAGAGTTCAACGAAGACCTGTGGGATTCGCTTACCCTGGAAAGGGTTCTTTGTGATGAACTGGCTCAATATTCCTTCAATGATGCCATGGAAAAGGTAAGGTCTGGTGTTCATCCGGTCTGGAAATGTAACCATCGTATTCGTGCAAAAGATGGAAGCATCCATTGGGTCTTTGAGGCTGCAGTGGAACTTCGCGACCAGAATGGTATTTCGCACGGCTCGATCGGCATGTTCCAGGATATTACCGAAAGCAAACAGTCCGAGCAGGAACGCGAAAACCTTATTGCCGAGTTGGAACGGCGCAATGCTGAACTTGAGCGCTTTACCTACACCGTCTCGCATGACCTGAAATCGCCCCTCGTCACCATCAACGGATTTATAGGCTACTTGGAGGCGGATGCAGTCTCCGGCAACATGGAGCGCTTCAAAAGCGACCGCCAGCGCATTCAGGATGCAGTTGCCAAAATGCGGCTTCTGCTCGATGACCTGCTTGAACTCTCCCGCATTGGGCGCCTGATGAACACGCCGGTAAGCGTTCCCTTTGAGGATTTGGTCAAGGATGCGCTGGATGCCGTCCACGGACAACTCGAAGCACACCGCGTCACGGTTCACACCCAGCCAAACCTGCCCACTATCCATGGAGATCGTCAGCGTCTGACAGAGGTCCTGCAAAACCTGCTCGACAACGCCGCCAAATACATGGGCGAACAACCCGACCCGCTGATCGAGATCGGACAAAGCGGCGAACAAGACGGCAAACCGGTCTTCTTTGTAAGGGACAACGGCATCGGCATCGCCCCCGAATATCATGAACGTATCTTTGGTCTCTTCAACAAACTGGATGCGCGGTCCGAAGGCACGGGGATCGGTCTCGCCCTGGTGAAGCGCATCGTCGAATTTCACGGCGGCAGGATCTGGGTCGAGAGCGAATTGGGAAAAGGATCCACTTTCTGTTTCACGTTGCCGCGCGGATGAATCGACTGCACATCGGCAACGGGTTTGACTGTGAGACGATGATGCAAATTCGCGGTTCGCTTTTTGTGCTTGACAATTCCCCCAAGTTGTTTATTGCGGTCTCCGGCTGTGCCACAGGGTCAGGATTTTCCAATGCGCGGGCACTTCCAAATACATGCGCTTCAGGTTGGAATCGGTGATCTTGTTGGCGTATGTTTCCAATTGTTTGTGCGCATCTTGAAGAAGTTTAGCGGCGCGGTGATCATGATTGTTGGCGTGCAACACCGCGTAACAGGTCGCGAAGACGCGCATGGGTTCATCAGACATGTTGACCAGTGTCGGATCGGTTTCGCGTAATTGCAGGATTTTTTCCACTTCGATCAACGCCTGAACGCTGTCGGCGCGAGCAAGAGCTAATCGCGCCAGACCATGCAACAGGTCCGCGGTGACGCGTGTGTATCCGGTTTCGTCGCAGATTCTTTGAGCGGTGTATAGAGTCTGTTCGGCTTCATCCAGCTCGTTGAGCGAGATGAGGATGTGCCCAATCACTACGTATGCCGGAATGCTAAAACGGCGACCCATGGATTCTCCCATTTCCACGGCTCTGGAAGCGTAAATTCTGGCTTCATCATATTTTTGCTGGCTGAAACAAACGGATGCGAGCGTGGCAAGCACTCCGATTTCCAGTTCGCGATTCCCCGTCTTGAGCAAAATCTGCCAGGACCGGTGGGCATTTTGATAAGCATCATCGTAATTGCCGAGCCGTTCATATAGATAACCCATATTGACAAGCGTGATCGCTTCGCGCGATTGCGCCCCCAATTGTCGTTGTAATTGCAAAGCCCGGGTGTAGCATTGCAATGCCTGCACGCGATCGCCCTGTTCATCGAGGTGGTTGCCGCGCGTGGTCAGGCAGATCGACTCGCCGCTTTTATCTCCGATTGCGCAAAAGATTTCCATCGCGCGGTTGTTAAATTCCATATAGCTTTCACCCCGGTCGAAACGGATCATATTCATGTGCATCAGGGCGCGGGCTTCCCCTTGTTTATCGTTGACTCGTTCACACAAGACCACCGCCATCTCAAGATGTTTTAGCGCTTCATCATAAGCGGATTGTGAAACCAGCGTTACTCCAAGTAAAAGATGAATGGATGACAATATATCAATGAGCTGTGTTTCGCCATCGGATTTCAGCATGGTATTCAAAATCTCCAAAGCGCCCGCATAGTTTTGCACAGAGTATTCATAATCAGCACGCCGCAATTTCACTTGCGCACGCTGTTTCGGCGTCAATCGGTCGAACATTGCTTCGATACTCTCTATGTCCTTGAGCCGGTCAGCGGATTTCTCGAGCCTGGAATACACTTTTTCCCGTTGGCTTAATATGTTGTAGCGTTCAGTAACTGCATCCTGCGGGCACAACTCCAGGGCGCGCGTGAAGAAGCGTTCGGCGTCTTTCATGAAGTATTGCGTTAGTGCGTACTCCCCGGCAAGGCGTGCGTTGTTGAATTCTTTTTCGGGTTCATTGGCATTTCGCCACCATACAGAAAGGGCGGCGGCTCGCGTGTTATCTTGTGGATATACCCGCTCGCACACTTCCGCAATCTGACGATATAACTGTGGTCGCATCTCCGCCTCCAACCCGCTTAACAAGGTCTCACGCAATTTATCATGGGCGAACTGCCAACGCCCATCCTTTTCCTCCAATACAGCGGCGTTGGCTCCGGAGATAAGCCACGAGTTCAAATCGAGATCGGGCGCCAAAGTGGATAACAATTGCAAGTCCAGAACGCGACCGGAAACGGCGGCAAGATTCAACAACGGTCTACCGGAAGTTGGCATCCTATTCAGTCGCCGCTGTAACACCTGTTGCACGCCCTGTGCCAGAATCGAATCGGGTAAAGTCTGTAGTCCAACCTGCTCCAATTGCCCAGCCTCTTCCGCCAGAGCGCGGACAGTTTCCACTAAAAAGAACACATTGCCTTCGGTTTCATTTGCCAGCCATTCGACAACTTCAGGCTTTGTCTCTGAACCAAGCATGGATTCGCTCAATCGCGCTATCTGCTCATAATTCAGGTGCGAAAGGGTGATGCTGTGTATCCCTTCCATCTCTTTCACCAGCGCGGGAGCCTCCTCACTGCGATAATTCGCCATAACCAGCAGTGGGTAATCGTACGCGAGACGGGCGAGAGCCTTTATCGGCTCCAAACTTTCGGGGGCGAATTGCAGATCTTCAAGAATCACAACCAAAGGCGGTGTGGCTTTTGCGGCGGTCTGAATCATGTCCGCGATTGTCAGGCTCAGGCGTTGCTGAGCGGCTGTTCCTTCAAGCGTTGCCAGCGGAGAAATTGACTTGCCCGATAAAGTCGCCAGATCGGGAATGAATGTTCCCAACACATTGGACTGGAGGTCGGTTAACGGCGAGATCAACGCCAAATGTCTCAACGGCTCACGCCATAATTGATATGGCGATCCTGATTCTTCAATGGCTTGTCCGCGCACAACGGTCGCTCCGCTCACCAGCGCGCGCGTGCGGACTTCATCGAACAAACGGGTCTTGCCTGCGCCGCTCTCGCCATCCACAAACCAGACACTTCCATGTCCCTCTTGCGCTTTGTGCAGGGCGTCCAGTAACTGATCGATTTCTTTTTCACGCCCAATGAATCGCGCCGCTTGAAGATAACTTTCGCGAACGGCGCCATCTTCTGCAGGCAAAGGCAGACCAACAGCCTCCGTCAGCGCCGCAAGAGCTTCACTGGCGCTGGCATAACGGTGGTATGGCATTTTTTCCAGCAACTTACCAATGACTTGTCTCAATTCCTCGGAGCCATTGATCAATTCCAGGACAGGTTTGCGCGTCAAAATCCCATTGACATCGTTGTTTGCAAAAGGAAGCCGCCCGCTAAAAATCTGATACGCCATGACGCCAACCGCGTATAAGTCGGAAGCCGCTTCCCCGGTTTCCATATGCAAAATTTCGGGAGCCATATATGCCAACGTGCCGGCGCGCCCGTGTGCGGATTTTACCATCGCCGAGAGACCAAAATCGAGAATATGCGCGTGTCCATCCTGCACAAGGATATTATTGGGCTTGAGGTCGCGATGCAAAATCCCACGGCGGTGCAAGTATGCCAGGGCTTGCAATACCTGGCAGAGCAAACCCACCTGTGTTTCCAATGGTTGGGATTGCGTTGCATCCACCAAGGTTTGTCCCCGCGATACATACTCCATTGTGAAGTAAGGCTGTTTATTCCTGTCGAAGCCATAGTCCCACACGCCGATGATATTGGGATGATGGATGGACGACAACACACGAAATTCCTGCGCGAGCGCCATTCTTTTTTCTTCTGGCGTGTTTATCGACGTTTGTATGTTGCCTGATGGGTTTACCCCCACCAGTTTCAGCGCCACATTTTGGCGAGTCAAACGGTCAAATGCGCGATATACCGCCCCCATTGCGCCCGCGCCGACCTGTTCTTCCAATTGATACCGGGGAATATCCAGCATGAAGATATTGTATCGCCTCGCCCGATCCCACACAATATTGCCGGGCTTGCGCTTGTGAAATGAATCGTCGAATATCACGGCGGCAGGATCTGGGTCGAAAGCGAATTGGGGAAAGGCTCCGCGTTCTATTTCACGTTGCCGATCGATGCTGCAGGGTGATACCTTCCCCATGGTCTCGCGGCATGGGATTTGAAAAGCCGATGGTCTGCTGTCAGCCCCAGGCTTGGAAAGAGGCGGGAACCTTCCAAAGAAAAGGTCAAAAATCGGACGTCACAAGCCAGCTTTGAATATTCGACCTTCGGCTTTCAACCCAAAGAATCATGGTAAAATACGCCGCCGGGCGTAGTACCCTTCGCCCGTTGAGGTCATCACAACATGATGACCGAAGCGCCGCAGTTTTTGCGGCAAACCACATATTCCAAAAGCACGAAAGGGCTTGAAAAATGAAAGTAATGCTGGTCAAGGACGTTTACAAACTGGGACGCGCAGGCGATATTAAAAAAGTCGCCGATGGCTACGGGCGCAACTTCCTCATCCCGCAGGGCCTGGCAATGATCGCGACCGCTGGCGCGCTCAAACAGGTCGGGAAGATCCGCTCGCAGGCTGAGATCCGCCGCACCGAACTCAACTCGGAATTGAAGGACCTTGCCTCCCACATCAAAGGCTTGGTGCTTTCCTTCTCTGCCAAAGCCGGTGAAACGGGCAAACTGTATGGCTCCATCACCACGCAGGATGTGGCAACCGCCATTCAGGAAAAGACCCGCTACGAGGTCAAAAAGGCGCAGATCGACATGCAACCGATCCGCAATCTTGGCGAGTTCACTGCTCATGTCCGACTCACCATCGACCTCATCCCTGAGATCAAGATCGTCGTTCACCGTGAAGGTGAAGCAGTGGAAGAAGCCGAACAGACTGAAACAGCGGAAGCGCCCGCTCCGGCGGCTGAATCAGCAGAATAGTATTACAACCCATCCGCCCATGACATCACCAGTCCATTCCCGCTCAATGGGGTGCTGGTGATGTTTCGTTTATCGCCAGAAACGCATCATTTATCATGACCCAAACCATCGGTCAGAAACTCAAACAAGCCCGCGAAGCCAGGCGTCTCACGCTCGAGAAGGTTTTCGAAGCCACGCGCATCCGCGTGCCCTACCTGCAGGCGCTCGAGTCGGACGATCTTTCTGCCATGCCGTCTCCGGTGCAGGCGCGCGGTTACCTGCGCAACTACGCCGAATTTCTGGGGCTGAACTTTGAGCAATTGCTCGATGAAATGCGTGCCGCGATCAAGCCGTCGGAGGAGATCATCGGTCCGGTGGATTTGATCGACGGATCGGCGACCCCGGTTTCTGAACCCGCTCCCGTTACACCGGCAACGCCTCTTTCCACGCCGGAGCCTGCTCCCGTTGCCCAAACCGAATCCCAGCCTGAGGCGGCTTCTCTTCAGGAAGAGATCCCCGTTTCCAAGCCGAAAACATCCCGCCGCAAAAAAACGGATTCCCAACCTCCATCTGAACCCAAACGGCGCGGACGCAAAAAAGCCGAGCCTGATGGTACTCCCGTTGACGAACCTCAACCTGAAATAATGACAGAACCGGTTGCCCAGGTCGAGCCGGAACCTGTCGCCAGCGAAGAGATTCCCGAACCGCAACCCGAAGCAGTGACTCAGCCGGATGTCGGCGAGAGTCTCTGGCAGAATTGGCTGAACCGCATCAGTTCCATCGTCGCTGTACGAAAACCGCGTATCGAAGAACCTCAGCCGCAGGAAGACCTCCAGCCGGTGGAGTCTGTCGAACCTGTAAGCCTGCCGCCTGAAAACGTTCCAACCGATTCCAAAGAATCGACCCGGATTTTCAAAGAGGTCGGGGCGGAACTTCGTAAACGGCGCGAATTGCTCAGCCTGCATCTCAGCGATGTGGAACGGAACACACATGTCAAAGCGCATTATCTCGAAGCGCTCGAGGACGGTGAGATGGATAACCTGCCGTCCACCGTGCAGACGCGCGGCATGTTGTCGAACTACGCCGCCTTCCTTGATATGGATGTGGATGCGTTGCTCCTCCGTTTTGCCGATGCCCTGCAGGCGCGCCACCGCGAGAGGAATCCTCAAAAGCCTCCGCGTAAACCGGGTCAACCCATCGTGGCGAATTTATCAAACCTGACCAACTTCATCGCCGGCGACATGATCTTCGGCGTTGGCATGGCGGTCCTCATCGTGGGCTTCTCCATCTGGGGCGTGAGCCAGGTGATGAAACTGCAAAGCGAACAGGAAGTCGAACCGACCGCCATTTCCATTTCGGATGTCCTGCTCGCAGCGCCCGACGCGTCCTCCCTTACGGCAACACCCACATTCGAAGCGGTCGAAATACCCGGTGAGCCTACACAGACCATCGTCATCCCGACATTGAATGTGAATGTGAATGTGCAGGTCAACCTGGTCGCGGTGGAGCGGACGTACATGCGCGTCACTGTCGATGGCAAGGTGAAATTCGATGGGCGCGTAACGCCCGGGAACGCGTATCCGTTCGAGGCAGAGGAGCAGATCGAAGTGCTGGTGGGAAGCGGCGCCGCCATCCGCATCCTGTACAACGGGCGCGACCTGGGCTTGCTCGGCGCGTTCGGGCAGGTGGTGAGCAACATCTATCTTGTAGATGAGATACTCACACCGACCGCGCTGCCATCCGCGATCCCGACCGATACGCCAAAACCCACCGCCACTCGTACGCCAACACAAACGCCTGTGCCATCGAATACCCCCGCCCAGTAAGGCGGGATATCATCCCGTTACAGTTACAGGAAAATTTACCCGTGTCGAAGAATACCTTTCATCTTGTTTCCCTTGGTTGTGCAAAAAACACAGTGGACTCTGACTCGATGGCGCAGTTGCTCATCCGCGATGGCTATCATGCCGTGGACGATCCCTCGCGCGCCAGTGTGTTGATCGTGAATACTTGTGGGTTTATCGGTCCGGCAAAAGAGGAGTCGATCAACGTCTTGCGCGAACTGGCGGACGGCAAAAAGAAGAACCAACTCCTCATCGCGGCGGGATGCCTGACACAACGTTACGGCTCCGAAGTGGCGGTGAAGGTTCCCGGCATCGATGGGGTGCTCGGCACGCGCCGCTGGATGGATATCGTGCAGGTGGTGCGTGACTTGCGTAAAGGTCCGCATCCCGAGCCGCTCTATCATTTGCCTGATGAAGCAAAAACGGTAGGCGCGGATGAACACGAAGCCCTGCGCGCTTCCATTGCCGGGGCGAGCGCCTATCTCAAAGTGGCGGATGGATGCCGCCGCCCGTGCGCGTTCTGTGCCATCCCGCTCATCAAGGGGACAGCCGTTTCCCGCCCGGTGGATGTGATCGTGGATGAGGTGCGTCGTCTGCGCGACGCAGGTGTGCGCGAGTTGATCCTCATCGCGCAGGATACAACTGATTACGGTCATGACCTGGGGATGAAGGACGGGCTGGCGATCCTGCTGGAACAACTCACCGCATCTATCCCGGACCTGGACTGGATCCGTGTCATGTATGCCTATCCCGGCTATGTGACGGATCGCCTGATCGACGTGATGGCTTCGAGCAAGCAAGTCCTGCCGTATCTCGATATGCCATTGCAACATGCCCATCCCAAGACTTTATACAGAATGAAGCGCCCCTCGAACATTGACTGGGTGCATAAGACGCTTGGAAAGATGCGCTCGAAAATTTCCAACCTGGCGATTCGTACCACGTTCATCGTCGGCTATCCCGGCGAGACGGAGGATGAATTCCAGGCGCTGGTGGATTTTGTGCAGGAGATCCGCTTCGACCGCGTGGGCACGTTCCAATTCTCGTTCGAGCCGGGGACGAGCAGTGAGCCGCTTGGCGACCCTGTCCCTGCGGAGGTGAAGCAGGCGCGCTTCGAGCGGTTGATGGAGTTACAGCAGGGCATTTCCCTGCAGGTCAACCAGTCGTATGTCGGCAGGACGCTGGATGTGCTGGTCGAAGGACGCGACAAGGGGATTTCCATCGGGCGTTCGTATCGCGATGCGCCGGAGATCGACGGGCTGGTCTTTATTGATGGGAATGCGAAAATCGGCGATATTGTGCCGGTGAAGATCACGGGTGCGATGGCATATGACCTGACCGGCGTGCCGACTCAATCCCTGATAAGCCTATAATTTTGAAGTTTGCTCTTTTGAAAGAAACTGCCATCTCGAGAGAATATGAGGCATAATTCCGGCTGGAGGTTCATTCAAATGAAAAGATTATTTTCTTATTTTGGTTTGGCACTTTTGATGGTCTTGATGACCGGTGTGCTCACGGCGGCGGCTCCCATGCCTAATGTTACGTTCAATTTGATAAAGGGATTGCCGGATACGATGAAGGTGGGCGAGACACAGACGGTGGTTGTGGAAGTCATCAGTGATATTCCCTTCAATGCCGTACAGGCAATGCCCGATCCGCAATATCCAGGCAAGGGTATTGTCCCGGTCAAGGGCGGGGATCATGCTGGTCCCGGTACTTCAGCGATCGTTGAAGTGACGTTCACAGCCAAGTCTGCTCCTGCGAGACTGCCGAATGGGGAGGATATCATGGCTGTCATTGTGGGTGTGCGTTATAAGGGTGGTGTAGTGGTTGGGCAGGTTTTCCCGTTTGTAGTGAAGGTTCTACCGTAACGCGTCAGATTTGATAAGATCGAATAAACGGAAACAGCCCGTCCCTGAGAGGGAAACGGGCTGTTTTGATTCTGGTAGTCCTATGAGGCGCGCGCGAACGCCGTCGCCAGCAGGATGAGGAGGGAGAGTCCCAAATTGATCCGGATCAGCAGGACTTCCTTTTTTTGCAGGGAAAGGATCTGTTCTTCGTCCGCCTTCTTTTTATTCATCAGCATCCTGCGGATGGCGGGGATGACCTCCCAGGTTTGGATGGCGCTGGCAACGACCATGAAGATTCCCAAAATGTGTTTGACCAGGATGGACAGGGACCATTGCGTGCTGGCGGAGAGGAAGCCGTCGTAATGCGGGTTGACGCTCATCTGGAACAGACCAGTGAGGAGCAGTACACTCATACAGAACCATGCGATGGGTTCGAGACGTTTTTGCATGGCTTCGATCAGCGCGAGTTGGTCCGCCGGTTTGAGCGTTTTGCCTGCGGCTGGCAGGATCAGGATGGAAATGGAAATGATGCATCCGATCCACGCGACGGTGGCGAGCAGGTGCAGCCAGAAGATGAACGCGAGTGCCCATGCGGGCGGAGTTGCCAGCGTCATGGACCTGGGGTGGCGGGCGTATCTACGGGGATGGGGGTATCTGCAACGGGCAGGGTCTCGGTTGTTGGGATGACTTCCAGCGTGGCGGTTGGTGTGACTGTCGGCGGGTAGCATCTCAGACTGGCTTCACGGAATCCGTCCGCTGCCGTCTGGTCGAGTTGACCGACCTTCTGTGCGTTGTCGTATTGGACGTACGCCTCGCAGTATTGTTTTTTCCTGAGCAGATCGTCGCCGTACCGCATGGATGCGATGCGGAAACGGTCCGAGGCGGTCAGTGTGCCGTCCCACAGGCTGGGCCATCCGCCAGCGACTTGTGTGAAATAGTAGACAGCCTGTTGCCAGTCGAGGTCCCAGAAGGATGCGCCCAGCAGATAATAACGCGCGCCTTCGCGCAATCCATTTGCCGTGTTGTCGAGAATGCCGAAACGTTCTGCCAGCGTGAATTGATAGATGCCGCCTTCGAGATTGCCATGCTTCGTAATGAAATCATATCCGTTGTTACGCAAGGCAAAGTAATACATGCCGTCCACCTGCGATGCCTGGTAATTCGAGTCAAGTTTTCGCAGGGTATCGAGCGCGCTGATGGCGCCGGACCAATCCTGTGCGGCGATGAGTTGTTGTGCGCGCGCAAACGCCTGCTCGGCTCCGCTGAAATCCGGTGTGGAGGTGGGTAGCGGCGTTGCTGTGGGCGGGACGTAGTTTTCCTGAAGGTTGATCTTCACCAGGACTTCGGTCAGTTTTTCCTGCACGCCGGGGAAGGATGGGTCATGCGCGATGATGAATTCCAGCCGTTGCTTTGCGATCTCGTATCGCCCGAATTCGATATCCACCAGCGCCAGTTGAAGCTGTTCGCCCAGTTGTTGCGACAGGATCGCCCTTTCATTCGCCTGGCGGGCGGCAAGGGCAGATCGGAACGCTCCCAGACCTGCAAGAGCCAG
>JBFYRY010000076.1:0-15193 GCA_041302025.1 Chloroflexota bacterium
GTGATCCAGGCTTCGGTTGGTAAGGATGCGTTATCCATCCAGGTCGAGAAGGAAGATGTGATTCCCAGTATTGTCCGTCATCTGGTGGAACGAGGCGAGTCTATACTGAAGGTCAATCCTCGCGATTACACATTGGAAGATATTTATTTCGCGTTACAGGCAGGTGAGTCATGAACTGGCGTTCGATCTGGGCGATCTCCCGCAAGGATTTGAAAGAAGTGCAACAGAACAAAATGGCATGGGGCCCGGCCGTGGCATTGCCATTGATCTTCGCTGTCGCCATGCCCATCCTTTTTTCATTGATACCTCAATTCCTTCCTGTTGAAGATGTGGAGCGTGAACTGGGGGATATTGATACTTTGCTGAAAAAACTGCCTCCGGCGATTCAGACTATTTTCAATGGTTTAAAATTAGAACAAATGTTCGTGTTATATATGACGGCATTTATGTTCGCGCCGCTTTTCCTCATCATGCCATTGATGTTCTCCTCTGTTGTCGGTGCAGACTCGTTCGTCGGTGAGCGCGAACGTAAAACGATGGAAGCCTTACTCTATTCCCCCGTTACCGATGTGGAACTCTTCCTTGGCAAAGTGTTGGCATCGGTCATACCCGCGATCGCACTTTCATGGATGACCTATCTCGTGTACATCATCGTCGTCAACATTGCAAGTTATGGATTGTTCCAACGCATTTGGTTTCCTCTCCCCACCTGGTGGCCCATGATGTTCTGGTTGACACCGGCGTTTGCAGTGCTTGGCATTTCGGCAACGGTCATGATCTCATCTCGCGTCAAAACGTTCATGGAAGCGTATCAGCTCACCGGGTCGCTGGTGGTGCTGGTGCTTGCCCTGGTGGTGGGACAGGCAACAGGTGTGCTCTATCTCGGTGTGGGAACGGTGATGCTGGTTGGGACGTTAGTCTGGATCGTTGATGCAGTGTTGATCTATTACAGCATCCGTAATTTCAAACGAAGTGCACTAATTGCACAACTTTAGGAGAGCAAATGTACAAATCATTTAACTGGAAGGTCTTTTTTGTCTTATGGATTGCGGTAATAATTGGTGTGATCGCCATCATCCCTTATTCGTTGGCGCTTCAGAGCGGCATACTGCAAAACATAAAACTCCCCATTCCATTGCCTGTTTTGATTGCCATTCAAATCATACAGAACGCTTTGATGTTCGGAGTAATAACCATCGTGGGGCTTTTCTTTGCAAACCGCATCGGTCTCGGGACCCCGATCCTGGAGGCGCGATTAAGGGGCGAAACGGTAACCGATAAGATCCGTGCAATTTTGCCCGTCAGCATTGTCATTGGCGTGATTGCATCTGTGCTTATCGTTGGATTGGATGTTGCCGTTTTCCAACCTGCAATGCTTCATGAATTGGGAGATTTGGCAAACATCTTGAATCTGCAAACCGCACAACCTGCCGCGTGGAAAGGATTTCTTGCTTCCTTTTATGGCGGGATCGTGGAAGAAATTTTACTGCGGCTCTTCTTAATGTCACTCCTTGCATGGCTCGGAAAATTCATCAGCCATACAGCCGATGGATATCCGACACCAGGTGTCATGTGGGGGGCAAACATTCTTGCCGCGATTCTTTTTGGCATTGGGCATTTACCCGCAACCGCACTGCTCATTCCGCTCACACCTTTGGTTGTTACACGTGCCATTGTCTTAAATGGATTGGCTGGCGTTGCACTCGGTTATCTCTATTGGAAACGCGGGCTCGAATCTGCAATGATCTCACATTTCTCAGCAGATATTGTTCTGCATGTCCTGCTTGCATTATAGGAGGCTGAAATGACGGAAGAATTCAAACAATGGGAATATCGTGTTCAAACCATTGGCGGTTTCTTTGGGACGAAAGATGAACTCATCCAGTCCACGCTGGATGAATGGGGCATGGACGGCTGGGAAGCGATCAATGTTTTCACTCCGGAAAACAGCGGCAAGATCACTATCGTGGCCAAACGCCCACTGACGGAACGTGTCCGCCGTGCGAGAACAATGCCCGGCATGTGAATCCGCTTCCATAACGGAATCAGTTTCAGCCCTCCGAAGGAAGCGTTACTTCATCCGCTTGATTCAACAGAGTCGAGCGGATGATTTTGTTTGTTATATTCTTCGCCACCGGAACATCCATCCACGATACAATTACATCATGCGGACAGTACGCGATCCCCTTCTGATACTTATCATCATCCTGAGTCTTGTGCTTGGTCTTGCCACCCTCAACCGAGGTCATGATTGGGGCGATGACTTTGCTTCGTACATCATGCAGGCGAAAAGCATTTGGACCGGCACGACGGATGAATTTGTCGAGCACAACAGATTCACGATCGAAGAATCCTCGATACAGATCGGGCCGGTTGCCTATCCCTGGGGTTACCCGTTGATATTGGTGCCTGCTTATGCCGTCAAAGGACTAAGTCCGCTCGGATTAAAACTGCCGGGGCTGGTTCTTTTTCTTGGATTTCTGGTCTGCCTCTTCCTCCTGACGAAGGGCCGCCTCACACGGACCGAGAGCCTGCTCCTCGTTTCCCTGTTCGCTTTCAACCCATTGCTTGTTTCTTTTCACAACCAGATCATTTCCGATATTCCCTTTTTGTGTTTTTCGACGTTGGCGCTGTGGCTGATGGTTCGGGATGACAGGCTTGAGACTCACATTGCACTGGCGCTGGGCGTTGTCATTGCCGCCGCATTCTTCATCCGTGCGCAAGGGATCCTTCTGCTTGCAAGTTATGGCGCGGTGGAACTTTTTCATCTCTGGAAAAACAGAACAGACCATGGAATGGCAAAAAAAATCATATGGAGCATGTTTCTCGTCTGTTTCAGTTTTGGGTTGCTGTGGCTTGTGTATGCCTTGATATTCCCCGGCGGTGGCGAATCTTATTTTGCCCAATATAGGGATTTTCAGGTCGAAAAGGTTCGCGGGTATGCCAGTGGATATTTTCGGGTGTTCAGTTTGTTCTTTGGGGAGGGGAAGACCTGGGAATATTTTTACAAGGCTTTGTCCGTTTTCTCCTTGATCGGACTTTGGGTCAGGCGGAAGCGGGAAACGGTTTTCATTGTCTTTTACCTGATCTGGATGTTGCTCCTCGCCACCTGGCCCGCCTGGCAGGGACCGCGCTTCATCTTCCCACTCCTGCCGATCTTCATGTACTTTGTCTTTCAGGGAATCAAGACCGTCATTCAAAGCATCCCTGAAGACAAGCGGGTCTGGGGGCATCGTGGATTCGCGGTCTTTTGGCTGGTTATCATCGGGATATTCCTGTTCCAGTCGAGCGCACACGCCTACAAAAACCTGAGCAGGGATCGTTTTGTTCCCAATGCTTTTGAACCGCTCAGCATGGATATGTATGAATTCGTCAGGGAGAACACGCCTCCCGAAAGTATCATCGTTTTCTTCAAGCCGCGCGCCATGCGGTTATTCACCGACCGCGACTCATACATGGCAATGACCTGCGGCGAACTGACCCGCGGCGACTATGTGGTCATCAACAAGATCGCCGAAAACAGCCAGGTCCCCGCGGATGATATTGATGAATGTGGGATTCCCATCCAGGATGTATTCGAGAGCCGCCGGTTCCTCGTTTATAAAATCCTGAAATAGGGTCTTGAATCTCCTCGCTAAAAATAGTACACTGGTTTCATGACAAACACAGGCCAACTCCGCGATCTTTCGATACGACACCAGCAGCTTCTGCGTCTCGTTGAATTGAGCGTAACGCTCAATTCAACGCTCGATCTGGATGAACTGCTCCAGCAGATCACCGCGACTGCGACTGAATTGCTGGATTGTGAAGCCGCATCCATTCTTCTGTATGATGAGAAGAATCCGCGCCTTTATTTTGCCGCCGCCACCGGCTCGGACCCCGCCAAACTGGCGGAGATCCCCGTGCCGATGGAGGGGAGTATTGCCGGGACGATCTTCCGCACCAACCAGCCGTTGATCCAGAACAATGCCGAACAGGATCCGCGCCATTATTCCAACGTTTCCGATCACATCAAATTCAAAATTAGAACACTGCTCGGCGTGCCCATGCCCATCAAGGACAGGACCGTCGGGGTGCTGGAGGCGGTAAACAAAAAAGACGGCGGTTTTACCGACAGCGATTCCGCCCTCCTTTCGGTCACTGCCGCGCATGCCGCCATCGCCATCAACAATGCCCGCCTGTTGGCGGCAACACGGCAGGCGCTGGAAAAGGTAAAGGAAACGAACAGTATCAAGAGCCACTTCCTGGCACTGGCTTCGCACGAACTGCGGACTCCGCTTGGCATCGTCATCGGCTACGCCACCTTTTTACAGGAGGAAGCGAAAGGCGAACTTTCGGATCACGCCCAGCAGGTGCTGAACGCCGCTTCGCAGATGCGCTCGCTCCTTGACCAGATGAACAACTTGACCCTGCTCCAGGCGGACGAGATGGAGATGCGCCCGCAGAAGATATCCATTCAGGATGTTTTGAACTTTGCCTGCGACGAGATCAAATACACCGCCTCCCGCCGGGATATGAGCCTGGTCTTCGCATTCCAGGACGATCCCATCTTCATCAACGTCGACCCCGAACGGACAACGCTGGCATTCGTCAACCTGCTCAATAACGCCATCCGCTTTTCGCCGGAGGGGAGCGAGATCGTCATTGGCGCGGTCGGGAACGATGACAAGGTTGTGGCGTGGGTGCAGGATAGAGGCATCGGCATCCCCGTGGATAAATTACAGAAGATCTTCGAAGAGTTCTATCAGATCGAACCGCCCAACACGCGCCGCTACGGCGGGCTGGGGATCGGACTCACTATCGCCAAAGGATTGATCGAAGTACAGGGAGGAAATATCTGGGCAGAGTCTGAAGGCAAGGACAAAGGCTCAACCTTCAAAGTGATATTGCCAAAGACATAAATTAGCTATTGAGGACGATCGAAAATCAAATTATTAATAAAGTAAACAACAATGTCTATTGACAATAATACGAGCAATTATCTGACGCCTGAACAATATGATGAATTGTTTGAAGCAATTCAAGGGTATACCTTGATTGTTTTGAAATCCATAACAGATAATTCCACAAGCGTGCGAGACGTAATCATAAGGAACTTTATTGCCAAAGGATTGACCTGCTCAAGAAGTATTTTGCACATTTGGACACTTGGAGACTTCGACAATTGCTGGAGCATTTTTCGAATAATGTTAGATCGCCTATTTCATTTGCAATCATTATGGGATAAGAACGAATTTGAAGTCTTCGAGAAATGGTCATTTATTCAACAATATAAAGCAAGGCAAGACGCTCGAAGCAACCCAGAGTTGAGAAAAAAAAATACATTCCTCGCGCATCTCCTTTACGCCTGATGAAAAAAGACGATATAACCAATTAATCAAGGAAAACATTAAGTGGGTTCGCCCAAAAGCAGAGACAGTAGCCAGGAGTCAGGATTTGTCCTTTTTATATAAATATGGTTATGATTATGCTTCTACGCTTGTTCATCCTATGGCTACCGATGGTGCAAGTGATTTTGAACAATTATCAAAAGGCATAATAACCATCCCCAAAGAATCATTGGGGGTGTTACAAAACGCAATGCTTGCTCAATTATTGCTCATTCAGATGGGTTTAAACGCTAGCGATTTACAATGGCGAACGATTATGTATGATTTTCTCGACCACGGTTTATCTGCTCTAAAAAGTTACAACCAAAAGTATCGTTTCACTTTCGTAAAAATAGCAGGCATGAGTGCAGATGTTCAGTGGTGTGAGCCAAGAAACTTAAAGCCAAACCGCGCCTAACAACACAGCATGCAGCCGACAAGTGGGATTCGCCCTGTTTTTTGGCAGTTTGCAGAGTCTCGGCAGGATTCCGTTTTCGAGCCTTGACCGCATCCCACCCTTGCCGGTACCGCCAGCCCTTGACCAGCAAAAATCAAAAGCGCCATGTCACTTCGACAGGCGCTTCTTCTTTTTTTGACCAGCAGACTAACGACCAACTGACTATTCGACTAACCAAGATGCATCGGCATGATCACATGCAGGAAATCCTCATCGCCGACAGGTCTTACCACCCCCGGCGCGTTCGGCGCGGATGTTTCCAGCGCCACGTTCGGGGTGCGGATCACTTCCAGTGCTTCGCGCAGGAACTTCACGTTGAACGCGATCAGCAACCCGCCGCCGTCCACCGTCGCTTCGACGATGGTCTCGTTCTTGCCGGTCTCTTCCGATGTGGCGGAGATCTCCACTTCGCTGGGTTGCATCTCACCCTGCGCCGACTTGATGTTGAAGCGCGCCACGTTCGAGCCTTCGCGCGCGAAGATCTCAGCCTGCTTGCATGCCTTCAATAAAGAAGAGGTCGAAACCAGAGTACGCGACTTGTACGAGCGCGGGATAATCTGCTGATAATCGGGAAACGTACCGTCGATCAATTGCGAGACAACCTCCACATCCTTCACGCGGAAGACCACCTGACCGCGTCCCTTCGGTAACACCATGTAGATCGGCTCTTCGCCGTCGCCCGCCACGCGCGCCAACTCTTTCAAGGCTTGGGCGGGGACGATCGCGGAAACGGGAGCAGGCACGGGCGTGGAAAGAACCGCCTTCCGCACCGAAAGTCTGAATCCATCTGCCGCCGCCATCGTCAGTTTATCCTTATCCACCTGGATGAGCACACCCATCAGCACAGGGCGGGCTTCATCGGTCGAAGCCGAAAACGCCACCTGGTGGATCATCTCGCGGAAGTCGCCCGAATTGATCTGCACCGCGCCGTCGAGTTCGGGCACGGGCAACGGCGGGAACTCCTGCGCGTCGATGCACTTGATATCGTTCGTGGAGGTGCCGCCGCGCACGTTCAAGGTCTGTGTCTGCACGTCGAGTTTCAGCATCACCTGGTCGCTGGGAAGTGTGCCCACGAGGTCGCTGAATGTGCGCGAAGGCACGGTCGTCGAACCTTCGTCTTCGATGCGGGCGGGGATCCAGCAGGTAATACCCATTTCAAGGTTCGTCGCAGAGAGCCGCAGGCGGCCCTCGTCGGAAGCGATCAAAATATTCGCGAGCACCGGCAGTGTACTGCGCGGGGATACAGCCTTTGAAACAGTGGCAAGACCGCGGGCAAGATTCTCTTGAAGGACAGTGACTTTCATGGTGCGTCTCCTCGAAATATAATAACCCTCATATTTTACTTCATAAAAAGGTGACAGTCACTTCGCAAGTGACTGTCACCTGATTCTAAAAACCAGTAACCAGCGAAATCCCAAACGCCAGCAGCATGAACAGCAACTGCAACGCAAACAACGCGGCAAAGACATATACAACATAGCTCCACGCCGAACGGCTGGATGTTCTTTTTTGGATTTCCTGCCCCTCCGCCATTCTCTGCACGGAGAGCGCCGCCTGCCCTGCATCCTCCGCCCACACGAGATTCAACGCTTCATTCTGGACGATGATCCTGTTCCCGTTAAACGACTTGATCCATGCCGGGGCATCGACCGCCAAACTCCCGCTCAGGATGAGCGCATTGAAATTGCCCTCCGGCTTTTCGTTCGGAGTCGTCACCGTCACCTGCACCTTCGCGCCGGACTTCGCCAGCGCGGCTTTGACAACATCCACGATCCCATCGCCCGAATCGACGATCAAGGCAGAGAACGCGCTTTGCTTCTCCGCCAGCGTATCCGCCATCGAGGCACCATCCGCGCGCAGAACATTCAGGTGATAGATGAGCACCACCACGAACAGGAAAAGCAATTGGGTCAGGTTGAGCAGGGTGTTGACGAAATCGCTCCCCGCATCGCCCGTCAATGCGAGACGGATGAGTTGATAGACCAGCACCACCGCTGTCGCCATACCGCCGATAACGGAGGCGAACAGCGCCAGATATAGATATGTCTTGCGAAGCACCGACCGTCTTGCGTGATCGCCCATCTCGCCTTGTGCCAACGCTTCCGCTTGCATCGGTCGCCAGGTCATTAACCACAATGGCAAACCAACCACGAGTAACGAAATGGCTGTGGCAAGGGTCGAACGATTGGCGTCACCCATCATGAACGACCGGCTGGTGGTCACATTGATGATGAACCGCAGTAACGTTGTCACGCCGATGAACGAAACGACCAGACCGATGAACGCAAGGATGTAGTTGTAGACTCGCTTCATCCCCGCCTGACGGATCCTGTCGCCGATGGCTTCGATGTGACGGTTGAGCCAGTGACCGTAGTATGCCCAGATCATGCCCAGCGGCACACCCACCGAGACCGGTCCGCCAAGTTGTTGGACGAAATACTGAGTAGTCCAGTCCGCGCCGAACAGGCGCGTGATGAGGGTGTATACCAGCATCGCGGCAGTTGTCACCACAGTGACGACTCCGCCAAGGGCAAGGAAGTAGAGAATGCCGAGGCGCAGGTTCGAGCCCATTTCAGCGGGATCAGTCAGGGAGTCCTGAATGACGCGCCACGAGTACACCCACACGGGAGTCCCAACCACGAGCAACGCCGTCCCGTTGACGATGACCTCGCGTCCCATCTCCCCCAGAACGTCGCCGGGGATGTAAATGAGGAAGCGCAGGATTTGTTGCGCGCCGAAGACCGTCATCAGCAAGCCGTAGAGCATCCAGATGTAGCGATATAAACGGCGGACTTCGGAGAAGTTTTCTTTGTCCTTGAGAGTCGCCCATTCGCCGCGCAGGACATTCCAAAAGTATGCCGCGACGATCAGGTTCAGCAAAATGGCGATCAGGTTATCGGCGAGGGTCTGCTCCCGGAATGCCACGAAAGCGCGTCCCACACCCAGCCCGGTGCTTTGGACTAGGGCGCGGTCAATGAACGATAAAAGGTTTTGCACGACAGGGATGAGTGTGCCGATCAGGATTGCGTAGAGGAATACCGCGCGCAACGTGGCTTCCTTCTCCTCCTCTTCACGGGCGGAGGCTCTTTGTGCCCACAGCCAATGGACGAGGAAGATCGGCAAACCTACAAGGATTAAAGCCAATGCCGTTGCCAGCGCATCTGCCCCGCCTGAGACGGTCTGGTCCACGATCGAGCGAAGCAGACCGATCAGCCCCCAGGTTACGACTTCAACGCTGATGATGGCAACGAGATAAAAGTAGAGACGACGGATGGATTTCATATTAATATCCTCCCGTCATTGCGAGGAGCCCGAAGGGCAACGAAGCAATCTCCTTATCGTATTGGAGATTGCTTCGTCGTCGCTCCGCTCCTCCTCGCAATGACGGACTATTTCAGCACTTCCTGATACCAACTGTAATCCCAGAAATTATAGGCGGGCATGTTCGAAAGTTTCCACACGCCTTTCTGGTTCACAAGGATGGCTCGCTGCGTATCGCGATACCCTGAGGAGAACGGGTCGCCTTGATTGTAGATCTGCGCCACTTTGACCGAGGCTTCATCCCCGTCGATCTCCGATGCGCCTATATCCACAGCCGTGTTATCGGGGTTGACGTATCCGTTCAGGAACGGACGGCGGAATTCCTCATAGGTCGGCTTGTATTTCAGGTCGGCGAGATATTCGTAGGCTTTCTCGTAGTCCTTGTTCAGGATGGCAAGCACATAGTTATGTACCACGCCTTCGGGCGTATCCTCCGCAACGTAGGTTTGGGTATCCTTGCGGGTGAAGAACACTGCTAGGGCGATGACCACCAGCGCCCCGATGCCGATCAAAATACCGGTCAAAAAACGGTCCTGTTTCATGGGTTCCTCCGATCTTCAATTTCATTGTATGGCTTTTAGAACGAAAACACAAGCAGGATTGTTTCCTGCTTGTGGATGTTTCTTGTGGCGATAACCTGCAAACCCCACGGCTACGGGGAGTGATTGCCAACAAAGGAATGGTGATGATGGTATGGCCTGTCCTTCAATGTTAGTCTGTGAGAACAGTTTTCTCCTTTTCGAGAATTGAGATGGGATGAAGGAAATATGCCCAAGCCAATCCAATCAAACCGCCTAAAACAAGGTCTCTGGTGAAATAACCAAACCAATAAATAAAAGTACCATCTGGTTGATTTGGCAGGATCATATGTTCGATAAGCAAACTAAAAAAACTTGCGAAGCATAATAGAAGAACGGCGGATGAACGTCGAATGCCCACCGATGGAATAACCCCAAAGAAAAATCCGAATACAAGGTACAACAAGACTCTCCCAATATCAATGTTTATGAAGATTTCTCGCTGTAGGAACCACCAGAATAACATTGCACTTGTAGGCATTAAGCCCCCCAGTAGCCCAAACAACAGAATAGATCTCCATTTTTTCGTTATGACCATAATCCCTGCTCCCCAAAAAAGTCCATAAAGCATCGAGTCGATCAAAAAGGCTTTTTCATCCTTTAGTGCCATCCCAAAGATGAGAATATAAAGTGGTTCACTGACAAAAAATCCAAGAGCGCCGCCGATGGCAATTTTCCAATTTAATTGACGCATATGGTTGTTTTCATTTTTTCCGCCAAGCAGGGCGGTCATTCCAAGAAAACCAGCCAGTGCGCTTTGAAGCGCAACAGATACGGAAAAGGCAATATCCTCCCTCATGTACTGCAAACTATTGTCGAAAAGCTCTCCCACCCATAAATTACCAATTGCAAAACTGAGGGCAATGATCAGGCAAATAACAACCAGATGATATTTATCAACAATGATGCCTGTGAAATGTAAAAGTCTCATACTAAAGAATACGGCTAATAAACTCCCGGCCCCAAGCCCAAGCGACCACAACCAAGTTTCACCCGACTTTTGAATAATGCCTGGAAGTCCCGCCAAGGTCATGCCAACAGCCCAGTACAAGGTGAGAAGCAACAAATGTTTGAAAGTTAATTTCTTTACGACAATTTGAATCCCTGCCCAAAGAACAATACCGCTTAATGCACCGGCAAGAGATAGCGTGACAATCGCTTTTATTGCATAGTCTGGGTGTTCAGGATCTACTGCAAAGTCCCAGAATAAGTTGTAGCCGATCCATTCGGCGGCAAATCTCGCCAAAAACCACCCCACTGTCATGAATAAAATTGTCCATTCCTGTTTTGTGTAATTGTCCTTTTCTTTGCTTCGAGTTAATAGGTTGTATAGAATCCAAACACAAAATAGACCGGATACAAAACTTCCCGCCCCAAATCGAAGCGATGCATCCATGGAAACTTGATCGACCTGTTCAAGCGCCTGAAGGACATCAAAGGCTTGTTCACCAACATAGATGGCAAAAGTCAATCCCATCATAAGGATAATGACTTGTTTTAGGTCAGGGAGAACGCCAAGGGATCTAACCACCAACCCTGTGGAAAGGCTCGCGATCAACCCTCCAAGGATGTAACCTATGTCCCATGGGTATGTGAAACTGGACAGGTTCCAACCGACAACGGGTACAACCAGAAAACCCACCAGCCATCCTGCCATCAAGATAATGGATCGATTGCGGTCAATATTGATTCTCAAGTAGCGTAACAAAAGCCAAATTGTCACCCCATAGAACAATCCAAATAATCCCGTTATGATCTCAATGGACCATAAATTAATGCCCAGCCCGAAGAAAGGCTTGACCCTTGCCAGTGCTTCAATTAGGGTCCGCATAACTCCCCAGGATGTCGCTACAATGAGGATTACCCAACCCGCTTTTGTTTGAGATGCAATTGATGAACCGACTTTTGCAGTTAATTCAGCGCCGTCATCGATCAACATTCTCTTGACCGCTCCTGCAAAATCCTTCTGTACCACGAATGGTTGACCGACGCTTGCCAATTTGCGCTTCGCTGTCCTCTGCACCCACTGCCGGTCGGGATATTTCGGGTCAACCGCCTTCACCTCCTGCCACTTATCCAGCGCCTGCTGATATTTTTCCTCTTTCAATAATCTCACTGCTTCGGCGTACATCGCCGCGAGTTTATTCTGGCGCTCGGCTTCCTGTTCTTCCCGCGCCAGTTCCCTTTGCGCTTTTTCAGTGATCCCATCTGCATCGGGGAAGCGGTCGTCCAGTTTGCGGATCTCACTCATCTTGTCCAAGGCATTGCGCCACTTCCTCGAGCGGAGCAGGCCATGCGCCTGTTCGTATAAAGTGTTGACTTCGTCGTTCTGCCTGCGCTTTACCTCCTCCTTTGAAGTCGCATCCTCCACTTTTCTCAGCAGTTTTTCCGTTTCAAGGAATCCGGTTTCGGATTTGTGGACTTGTTCCAACAACCGGCGCGCTTCGAGCCAGTGACCCGCATCCATTTCGCGCAGGGCATGGCTGTACTGGCTGTTCAATCCTTCGATGCGCCTGATCTCCGTCACTTCCCTTTGCGCGGAGGGTAATAATCCACCCGCATCGGGGAAATTCGGCTCGAGGGTGTGGATCTGCTCAAAAACCTTCACCACCGCCTGCCACTTCTGCGCGGCATGCAGTGCTTTCGCTTCGGCGTACAGTTCCCCGAGTTGTTCCTGCTTTCGGGCATTTCTGAGCAATTGCGCCGCATCTTTATAATCGGCGGATGTATGCGTCAACTCTTCCAGGATTTGAATGGCGGACTCCCACTCCCCGCTTTGCACCGCCTCCGAAGCCTGCTCATACAACCTCGACAGGTTTCTCTGCCGTTCCGCCTCCTCCAGTTTTTCAGATGCATTCTTGTGGTTGGGTCTCTCGCTCAAAATGGACTGGAAACGCCGGCAGGCCCTGTCCCAGTCTTCGGTGTAAAACGCCGCCAAGCCTTCGGTATACAACTGCTCCAGTTTGAGATTGAGTTCCTTTGTAGTATCAACGTCATGGGCGGGTTCGACTGTCGCTCCCACCGCATCCGCCCGCAGTTTCAGGGAACGCAACAATTGGGTGAATCCATTCTCTTCATACAAATCCACCCAGTGCCAGCGGCTGAGACGGTCTGGGACAGTGCAATCCTCCAGACGCGCGGGGATCAGGAAGATCGTCCCATCCGGTTTTTCTTCTGCAATATCGAGCGCAAATTTGATCTCTTTTTGAACATACCCCTCTTTGGTCACTGATTTCTTCGAGAGACAAATAACGACAACATCCGATTCCTGCACTGCCTTCGGGATCTCCAAACGCCAATCCTGCCCGGGAAGTAGTTTCTCCTTATCGAGCCAGGCATCCACGCCTTCGATTGTCAAACGTTTATACAGGTCGCGCACAGGCGGCTTATCCCCCGAGGCGTGACAGAGAAACACTTTTAATGATCGTCTACCTTCGTGGACCATATCGCCCTCTCAAACGAACCATCCCAAAAGCAACGCCGTAAATATTATACGTCAATTATGATAGACTAGAAACAAGATATGTCTGTCAACGAACCCACCGCCCATCGTCCCTTTTGGGAAAAGCACGAATTCGTCATCCCGCTTGCGCTCCTCCTTGCATTTCTCGCGGTCACCCTGCCGGGAATTTCGTGGGGCTACCCGGATGGCTGGCACCCCGATGAGGTCGTAGTACGCGCCATCTGGGTATTGCGCGGCGAGTGGCAGTTCAGCGAGATCAATTTCGATTACCCGGACCTGCCGCAGTACGTGATGTTCGGACTCGGCAAACTCGTCCTCACGCTCGGATACGCCGAACCGGATATCCGCATCGCTTCGCGCGTCCTTTCGGCTGTTCTGGCGGGTCTGACGATCGCCCTCACCTACGGTATCACCCGCCGCGTCAGCGGGAACCGCTTCCTCGCCGGTCTCAGTGGACTGCTCCTGCTCTCGGTCAGCGCCATGTCCCATAACGGACGCTTCGCCCACAACGATACCTACATCACTTTCTTTGCCGCACTCTCGGTCCTGTTCCTCGTCTACTACACACAGACGGATCAAAAAGGCTGGCTGTACGCCTCCTTTTTCACGGTCGGCATGGCGGCATCCAGCAAATATAACGGTATAAGTCTCGTCATTGCGCCTGCGGTGGTGTACCTGGTCGCCCGGCGCAGGACACTGTTCACAGACCTGCTCAACACGTTTGAAACGGTCTTCATCGGCGCGTGCGCGGCATCCTCGGTCAATATGGGAGTTTTGCCGATGGAACAGGCTGGCTGTTGTTCATCCTGTTTGCCACTGCCTTGCTCTGGGCTGTCTACAACGTTGTTCAGGCATGGCGGATGAAAAAAGAGATGCCAATCATTGGCATCCTCCTGCTTTCCATCCTGGCGCTCGACCTGCCTGTGATGATCTCCTATAATTACGCGACCCGTTTCTTCCTGCCGATGTATCCGCTCTTTGCCGTGCTGGGAGCGTTGTTCATCGGTGAAGTTTGGAAGTTCGAACGGTATCGAAAGACCGCCAGTGTGGTGCTTGGTCTTATCGTCCTTGTTTCCTTCACCAGAAACGTCAGCGTCATGCTGTTGTTCTTCAACGACGCGCGTATTCCCGCCAGCCAATATGTCGCGGCATTGCCGGTTGAAACATCCCTGGAGCACACCTATTACCCTCCTGCCATCCCGCCGGGACATTTCGAACGCGAACACAATTATCCGATCTATTTCAAGAAAGCGCCGGACGAAGAACTTCCCACCAGCAAAAAATTCGAATTCAACGCGGGCGAGACCGGACTGGTGAAACGCGAGACAGATTACTTCATCGTCGATAGTTTCACCTCAGGCAGGTTTAACGATCCGTATATCTGCGAAACCATGCCAGCCGAATGTGACTTTTTCAAGCAACTCGAAACGGGTCGAACCGATCACTACAAACTCATCGCCGAGTTCAACTATTCGCTTCCGCCTTATTTGCCGCAAATGAGCATCTCATTCGTCAACCCCGGCATCCGCATCTACGAAAGGATTCCATGAACGATTTCCGCACCGGTTATATTGCCATCATCGGGCGACCCAACGTCGGCAAGTCCACGCTGGTGAACGCCCTGCTCGGTCAGAAGATCGCGGCGGTCTCGCCCAAGCCGCAGACCACGCGCAAGCGCCAGCTCGGCATCCTCACCACAGACAAATATCAACTCGTGTTCGTGGATACGCCCGGCATTCATAGCGCCCGCCACAAACTTGGCGAGTTCCTCAACCAGGAGGCGCAAGAGTCCATCGCAGGCGTGGATGTGATCCTCTGGCTGGTGGATTCGTCCGTTAAACCGACGGAGGAGGACAAACAGATCGCGCTCCTTTTAAGCAAACTTCCGCGTCGGACTCCGCTGGTACTTGCCGCCAACAAAATGGACCTGGTCCCGGCTGAGGCGTTGACCCGGAATCTCGAAGCGTATCAGGCGTCGGTGAAGAAGGATGCGAAGGTCGTCTCC
>JBFYRY010000077.1:0-13844 GCA_041302025.1 Chloroflexota bacterium
TCCAACTTGCCGTCCTGTTCTTGAGACATGCCTTTTCTCCTACGCCCTGCACACTAAACTAGTGGGTACCAGTGTCTCATCATTATAGTCACAGAGGGAGGCGCTGCTGATGGCGGCGGTGATCCTACCAAAGCTTGGAGCAATTTAGATGCAAATTTGGGAGATGGACTTTTTCAGGTAACAGACGCGAGCACTTGCCAGTCACAAAAACCGCCTGGATATGGCAATACCCATGATGGCTACCTTCGCAATGTCCGTGATGCAATACAATGTATAAATAAAGGCTACGACCAAGTTATAAATTCCACTAACGATAACTACGATGGTGCTTTTGCTCATGTGCCCGATTGGGTGGTTGTGTTGTCTGTACTTCACTACAATGCCACTTATGACCCAATTGGCATGTATCAATCAGCCCCGCCAGAGCAACAGGATTATGGAAATCGGAATTACTTGCACCAAGTAGCGCAAAGGATAGACCAAATCCCCAGCGTGTCCAGTGATTTTGGTTGCTTATTTCAGGTTAATTCTCGTATTAAGGATAGTTTGGAGCAAGGCCAGACAGTGGTGAATGACTTGATAGACCATTGGAATAAATAAGTGCATATCATTTAACTCGCCTTACGCAAGGTCGTTCTGATGGAAACAAAGAATTAATACGATTATCTTAGTGACTCTTCGTTCCACCCAATAGGAAGTTACCTATAACGTGAAAAGTGCGTAAGGCGAGTAAACACTACATACCGAGTCTAACTTATGAAAAAAACATTTCTTTCTGTCATATGCCTAATTGTTCTTACGGGTTGTGTTTCTACTCCTCAGAAATTCGGGGTAATTTTCCTCTACTCTGAAGATTATCTTCGTTTTCCCCGAGACATCTATCGAATACCTGACAACACCCAAGACAAGATTGAGCAGCTAACCTTTGCAACGTCAGATGAAACGATTGACTATGCTACGGCATCCCCGGCAGGTGATAGTATCATTTTTGGCATGGCATATTCGCCCTTTCCTGTACACTTATTAAACTTGAACACCAAGGAGGTGAAAGACGTAAGTAATAGGTTTGGAGCACATGTTTTTCCCGCCGCTTGGTCGCCAGATAAAAAGCAGTTTGCAACTTTGAGTGGCAAGGAAGGTTACCTGGGAATTATGGATATTGATGGCGACAATAAGAGAGAACTGGATTTGTCATCATTAGGTGAGGAGCCAAGGATAGATGGGGTAAGTTGGTTGCCTGACGGAAAGGAGCTTGTCTTTCAACATCTCACCAACGTTTACCAGCCGGTAATCTATAGTGCTGTATTTTTGTATAACCTTCAGAGCGAAAAGTTAACGCAACTTACCGATTACGATGAAAACTGTGGCACTCCTGAATTGTCACCGCCGGGTAACCAGATTGTTGTGCGATGTCGTCTGGCAGGTGATTACAAAGCACCGCCTAATCTACAAATTATCAACATATCAGATTCGAGCCAGCGTTATGGGGAATCGGCTCTAAAGTCGTGCAATGATCCAGCCTGGTCGCCTGATGGAAAACAGATAATAGTCGTATGCCTGCGGGAAAAATTTGGGCTCTTTGTGATTAACACGGATGGAACTGGTTTCCGCGAAATAAAAATAAAGAATTCAGATAGCTTTGCATATCTAAGATATCCAGTTTGGTCTCCCGATGGAAGGCAGATTGTATATATCGCAGGAGATGACCGGCAACACACAAATATTTATTCTGTTAATTTGGATGGATCAAATAATCATCCTTTAACTTCCCAGTCTGGTGAGTACAACGTGTTGTCTATTTATCCTTTACCTTAAGCATGTTTGAAACCACCGCCTCACTAGCGCGACCTACAGCGACGGACGCAGCTTTGACTACACCTACGACGCGGCAGGCAATGTCTTGCAGGTGGAACAGAATCTCGGTCCCGGCACGGTGACCACGGTCTACAGCTACGATGCCGCCAATCAACTGAACACCGCGCAGCAGGGAAGCACCACCTGGCAATACACCTACGATGCCAACGGTAGTTTGATTTCGGACGGTACAAAGACCTATACCTATGATTCCGCCAATAGATTGGTGCAAGTCAGTAATCAGTCATCAGTGACCAGTCTTTCCTACAATGGACTGGGTCAACGCCTGAGCATGGATGCCGCAGGTGTGATCGCTCACTACGTGATGAATGGCGATAGCCCACTCACCGCTGAAACCGGCGGCAACACCACCTACTATCTCTACGGCTTGGGTGCTATCGGCGAGAAGACTACCGCGTGGAACTTCTCCCTGCCGGATGGAACAAACACACCGCGCCAACTGTCTAATGGCAGTGGTGACATCACCCTCTCGGCGCGTGTGGATGACTTCGGCGGCGGGAAGGTCTATGCTCATAACAGCAACCAGCGGTGACCGCTTGCCTGATTCGCGATAAGCCCAAAAACCGATGGGCAAGTTGTGGTATATTCTGGTCAGGAGTCAACCATGAACGAACGTATCTTGATCATTGAAGATGACCAGCAGATCCTAAAATTACTTCAACGCGGCTTGGCGTATGAAGGTTATACCGTGGACACGGCGACCGATGGGCGCATGGGGCTGATCCTGGCGCGCGACCACACTCCTGACATCGTGATCCTGGATTGGATGTTGCCGGGTATGGACGGGCTGGAGGTTTGTCACCGTTTACGCACGGGCGGCTCGATTCCCATCCTGATGTTGACCGCCAAGGACACCGTGCAGGACCGCATCCAGGGCTTGGACGCCGGAGCCGACGATTACATGATCAAGCCGTTCAATCTCGATGAACTGCTGGCGCGTGTCCGTGCATTGTTGCGCCGCACCCAGCCGGAGCGTGTGCCCGTGTTGAAGTTCGCCGACCTTTCGCTGGATACCGGCTCGCGGCAGGCTTCACGCGGCGATCGTACGATCTCATTGACCGCCAAGGAATATGAACTGCTCGAATTGTTCCTGCGCCATCCCAAGCAGGTGCTGACCCGTGAAGTGATCTTCGACCGCGTATGGGGCTATGACTTCGGCGGTGAGAGCAACGTGCTCGAAGTCTATATCCGTTACCTGCGGCAGAAACTGGAAGGCGAAGGGGAGATCCGCCTGATCCACACCGTGCGCGGCGTGGGATACGTGATGCGCGAAAACCCGTAGACCCCTGTTCGTAGATTCCATTTTGTAATGTCATTACGCCTCCGACTGACCCTGTTGTATGCAACGCTCACGGGAGGCGTTTTACTTGTCTTTGCCGCGGCGGCCATCTATGTTTTTAATGCCCTGCTGTTGGACCAGATCGACAATACCCTGGAGACATCCGCAAACATCATCATCCGCGAGATCAAGATGACGCCGCTGGGCAGGGTGGAGCCGGACCTTTCCTCGGCGGATATCAACTCGGAAGTATATGCGCAGGTGTGGGGGCTGGATAACCAGATCCAGTCGGGTCTCAGGGTGCCTGACGGCTTTTCGGATAGACCGTTCGATCCCGCCGCATTGCGAAACGATACCCCCGCGTACCGTGAAGTGGATGACGGGAAAAAACATCTGCGCGTGTTCAGCGTTCCACTGGTGCTGGATGGTCACAAGATCTGGGTGCTTCAGCTTGCCATCGATCTTTACAACGTGGACGATGCGCGCGATGGGCTGACCAATATCCTTTCGATGGTCCTTGTGGTGGCTGTCCTGTTTTCCGGCATCGTCGCCTGGTTTACGCTGGGGCAAACGCTCAAGCCGTTGAAGATCATTACAGATACCGCGGAACAGATCAACCGCGCCGACGATCTCTCGCGCCGCATCCCCTACAGCGGACCGGAGGAGGATGAGATCGGGAACCTGGTCGGCTCCTTCAATCAAACCCTGGAGAGGCTGGATGCGCTCTTCACTTCACAACAACGCCTGCTGGCGGATGTCAGCCACGAACTGCGGACGCCTCTCACCGTGATCAAGGGCAACGTGGACCTGATGCGCCGCATGAAAGTGCTGGACGATGAGTCGTTGACGAGCATTGACCAGGAAGCGGGTCGGCTCACGCGTCTCGTCGGCGGGTTGCTCATGCTTGCCCAGGCGGAATCCGGCAGGCTCACGCTCAACATGAAACAGGTCGAGTTGGATATGCTTCTCACCGAAGTGTTCCAGGAAATGAGCATCCTTGCGGGCAATAAAGTCCGTGTGCATCTCAACGATATCGACCAGGCATTTGTCAACGGGGACCGCGACCGGCTCAAGCAGGTGTTGATCAATCTGACGGCAAACGCCGTCCAGTACACGCCACAGGGTGGGGAGGTGTTCCTCAGCATCGAAAAGATCGGCGAACAGGCGCGCATCATTGTCCGGGACACGGGACCGGGCATCCCCGCCGAGGACCTGCCTCACATCTTCGAGCGTTTCTACCGCGCCGAGAAATCGCGCACGCGCGGAAAGACGAGCGGTTTCGGCCTGGGTCTTTCCATTGCCAATTGGATCGTGGAAAAACACGGGGGCAGGATCGAGGTGGATTCAAAGGAAGGCAGGGGGACCACCTTCGCGATATGGCTCCCTGTGTTGAATGATTTGGGTTCGGTGGATGGGAAGAATTCACTGTTGGGGGACTAAGGGAGCGTAAAAATATAACTTCCTTCACCCGCCCGCCGACCATGTCTTTGCGAGGGCGCTCGTGCTCTTTGCCCGAAGCAATCCCCCCGCTGATGTGGAGATTGCTCACCTGCACTCCCCGGCACTTGCGTCCGGGGCAAGTGTGCGTGCTGGTGCAAGTGTCGTCGCAACACCAAGAGCGGTGGCTCGCAACGACATCGCCGGAAGTTAATTATTTACAGACCCTAATCCCAGCCGACGGCTTGCCTGTTCACATAGATTGACCCCATAGTTCTGATACCATTCTTCGAGAGCGGCGCTGGTGGATGCGCCGCTTTTTGCATCTTCATAGATCGGTACGCCGTAGCGGATGTAGCGCTTTGTTTCAGATGACCATGTCCATTCACTGCGTAGGATGAGGCTGATCCCGCCGTTGTATCCGGCGAGCGCGAGCCTCACATCTCCGTTGGCGGCGTCGAGCGAACGCGCGAGGTAGTCGAGTCCGCGCAGGGCGTTGGTTTCGGGGTTGTAGGGATTTTCCCCGAGGCGGAAGTGGAACGGCATCACCTGGAAGAGTCCCAGTGCCCCGGCGCCTGACAGCGCGCGCGGATCCCCGCAGGATTCGATCTGCATGATAACGGCAACCAGGTTCGGGTCCAGGGAGGAAGCGTCCGCCCATCGGGTGATGTCACTGCCCCAGTGTTGGACTTCCCTTGTGAAGATGGGAGAGATCGCAGAGGGGACAGTCCCGGTGCCGGGCGTGTCTGCGAATGTGTGGGTCGGGATATTGAGCGCGAACACGGTCAACAGGCAGGCGATCAGCAAAACGCCGAGAGGCGGGAGGAGATAAAAAGACAAACAGCCGCTGTTTCCTGTTTCTGCGGCTGTCTGCCATTTGTTTTGAGTACGGGTGCGAGCGCGGGGCATGTGGGTTCCTTCCAAAATGGGTTCAGGGACCCGAGCTCGAAATGAGTTCGGAGATTGAGTTGGCGGAAAAAATCATGCGTCGTACGAGCGGTCGTTGTTTTGTCCGTTGAGGTTGTGATAGGTGGGTTCCTGGCGCATGAACGATGTCTGTTGCACGGGTGGCTTGGGCGCCGGGCGGAAGGTGTTCGGCTGTGCCTGCATGTTTTGTGTGGTCTGTACCGGGCGGTTCAGGCTGGATGCCGGGCGCAGGACCGGCTGTTGGTTCGCCGGGCGATACACCTGCTGTTGCGCCGGTTGCGGATTGTTGTAGGTGCGCTGGTCGGCTGTGGTGAACATCCGGTCGCCAGCCAGTGAGAATGTGCCGATGATCAGCACGCGGATGAGCAGGACCATGCCTGCCACGAAGACTGGCACGATCTTTGTCATGGTCTCGTTGCTGATGACCGCTCCGCCTGCCTGGCTGGAGTGGCTGACGATGGCAACCGAGACGCCCCACCATGTGAGCGAAGCGTTGAACGCCGCCGCCAACAGCCACGCGCCGAAGAGATACCAGACCTCCTTCGGTTCATCGGCTCCCTGTTCCGGCGTGAAGATGCGCGCGATCCCGGCGAAGTCGATGCCGCAGAAGGCGACCGCCAGGATGCTTGCCCAGCGCATGCCTCCAAAGGCAAGATCGCCGAGCACATCAAGCAGGGCAAATTGGGTGGTGCTGAAGTTGAAGATCTCGAATGCCAGCAGGGCGCCGATGATCATCAAACCCCACGCCGCGCCCCGGTTGAAGCGGCGTCCGCGTGTGAGATCACGGAACAGGGCGGCAAGTCCATCCCCGGAATTTCTGCGGTATGTAGTCATTTCGACCTCCTTTGTCGATTAAAAGGACAACCGGGGAGGATTATAGAACACTTGTTCTAAATATGTCAAGGTATTTATGAAGAACCCGGAGACCTGCTGGATCTCCGGGTTCGTTGTTTCATCAGGCAGGGTTTATCCCAGTTTCCGCTTTTCGATTGTTCGCAACGCGCGCGCGATCCGTGCGGCAAGACGCGCATTGTTCAATAACAGGGATATATTCGCCCGCATCGATTTCCCCTTGGTCAATTCCGTGATGCGTTTGAGGAGGAAAGGCGTGACATCCTGCCCGTGGATTTCCTGTTCGTGCGCCTCTCTGTTTGCCTGGGCGATCCACGGCTCCATCTCGGACGATGGGATTGCCTCCGCTTCAGGGAGCGGGTTCGCCACGAGGACCGCGCTCTGCAACCCCGCCTCCCAGTGCGCTTTTGCAAAGGTGACAACGTCTTCCGGCGTGTCGAGGTTGATGCTTACATCCAGTCCGCTGTCTCGTGAAAAGAAGGCAGGAAATTCATCCGTGCCATAGCCGACAACCGGCACGCTCATCGTCTCGAGATATTCGAGCGTGGCGGGCAGATCAAGGATCGCCTTGGCGCCCGCACAGACCACGATCATCGGGATAGTTGCCAGCGCCTGCAGGTCTGCCGAAACATCGAACGCCGACCCGCGGTGCACGCCGCCGATCCCGCCGGTGGCAAAGACCTTGATGTCCGCATGTTTGCAGGCGAGCATCGTCCCGGCAACCGTTGTGCCGCCGTTGGCTTCGTAGATCCAGAAGGATGCAAAATCTCTGGGTCCCACCTTGAAGGCTTCTGTGTCATTGGCAAGTCTCTCCAGTTCGGCATCTGTCAAACCGACATGGAGGTAACTATCCAGAAAGGCAATGGTCGCAGGCGTCGCGCCTTCCTCGCGGACGGCATGTTCCATGTCGCGCGCCAGTTGGAGATTCTGCGGGCGGGGAAGTCCGTGCGTGAGCACGGTCGATTCGAGGGCGACGATGGGCAAGGGGATATTAATCGCCCGTTTGACATCATTTGATTTGATTATGTCGTCTGTGAATGTCATGAAATTTTATACCGTAATTAATTATGATAAACCAACCCAGTGCAAACCCAAAATATCATCGATATGGGCGATTGCCTGTCGAATACCTGGCGAAACAGCTTCGCCTTTTGCTCTCATAAATTCTGCGGCTTCCACCAACTGCTGGCGGTAATCCAGCAGAAGAGTGCGCATCGCATTTTTTCTATCTTCTGCGGTAACGACCTTGTTATTATAAGATGCGATGGGAACATCCTGTATCAGGGTCATCATTTTGAGCAGGATCGTCTCGGTCTCAAATTTATCGATGGCTTCCTTGCTTCCTTTGCGAAGATTCTCGCGGCTGACTTTCCAGGCTTCAAGGTGTTTCTCCGGCACGATATCAAGCGGGGTTTTCCAGGTGCCGACACCGATCCAGTGCAACTCCACGCCGCGATCACGGGCATTTTTGGTGAATTCCTCCGCAAACTGATTGAACAGGTTCGTGATCTTGTAACGGGCTGTGAATTCCGGCGGAGGCTTGATCTCCTTCCCTTTTGCGGGTTCGTCGCCCGCCGGGGTCAACTGGCGTTCCTGTTGGGCAATCGCCTCTTCCCGTTGTTTGGCTTTCTCGAATTCAGGCTGGCCGATGCTCGCCAGATACAGCGTGAGGTTGCGTTCGCTCATGAAGCCGCCCAATTTACCGCGGATCAGACTGATCATGTTGTTGATCCATGAAAACTCGAAAGCGGACGGATTGGGCTGGTCGGGCGTTACCTTTGATGTGGCGCTATAGACAAGCTTCTCGATGGATTTGGGACTGAATGGGTAAGGTTCGTCTACAGTTGCCTTCTTCCCGTCCCGATAGACACTGAACATCAGGCGTACATCGGTTGCCGTGATCGGAATCCCATCCAGACTGCGGCTTTTTACTGACGGAGACTTGTCATCCTGATCGCGCAGGTCAACATAGTGATCGCGAATATCAATTGCCTGTCGGAAGCGCTCAAATCCTTCAAGCGTGGCTTTGCCCCCCTTTTCCTTCCCCGTAGGTCCGATGATGTGCGGTGTACCGTCCGGTTTTTCGAACAACGCAACAGAATCCAGGTCAACCGTCACCTTGCCGGGACCGCCGATCAAATAGTTTGGCGATGAGCGATGTTCATCGAAAATTTCCCCTTTTGTGATACGGATCACATCGTCGCTTCCTGTCAGCGCTACTTCCATGATGAACCTGCGGGCCACAGAGATATCAGGCAGTTCGAAGATATCGGCAAGGTATAGCCCGGCGGCGTGCAGGGCGATAAAAAATGCCGCGAGGATGATCGGAAGATATTGGAGTGTGCGGGGATCTGTCAACGCCTCCCATGCAAAGGTCAGAAATTCATTGACATGATTTCTTCCCTCCAGAACCGCCGCCTGGGCAAAATCCGGGTTGAAGATGAATAAAAAGAGTAACTGAATGCGTCCGATCCATTCCGGTAATGAATGGTCGGCGCTGACGATCATGCTGACCATAAACCCGCTGATCATGAAAAGGAAGGTGAGATACCTCATCCGGTTTCGGGCTTTTTCGGGCCTGAGATCGAATATCCTGTTGAGTAGTGCATCCACCAAACGGGCGGACAACTCGTCAAATATGCGCCGCTCTCTCTGCAGGGCGGTTTTGGGAACGGGGTGCGCGGGTGTTGTCATTTTCCGTTTGCCTCGATCCACTTGATCATCTCTTCAATATCCTGCATTTCCGTGATCATGCGGCGGCGCAGTTGTTCACTGCTTTGGATCATGGAATGTGACCGCATGATGAGCGCTTTGAGGGTGTCCTTGGGACCGGGTTTCCCAGCCCTTGCCAGCGTATTGATCTCGCGGCTCAGGTTTTCCACATATTGTCGTTTTGCCTTTTCCTCGGCGGTCTTCTCGATGTTGTTCAGTCGCCGGTCTATTTGTTCGCTTTCGGTTTTCGCATTGTTCAGCCAGGATGCGTTCCAGCTTTTGATGATCGATTCTTCCACCGCGGGGCTGAACCGTAAATTGCTGATACTCACACTGATGAGTTTCAGCCCCCGGTCTTTCATCAAATTAAATTCCCTGCTCGAAATTGCACCCTCCCCGCGCTTGCCCGCATCATCGAGAATATCCACCTCCACCTGTGTCAGGCGCGCCTTGACCATGTCATTGATCACCTGCAATGCGGTCTTCTTTTGTGGATCACTGCCTGTGCTTGCAGGCACAGCCGCCACCACTGGAGGCACAACCGGCTTTTTTGTTTTATCATCCTCTTTTTGTTCCAGCCATTTGATGAGCGAATCCATCCGCAAATTGATGAAGCGGAGTATCTTTGTAAACACATCCTGCAATGTTTCTCTATTGACGCTTACCTGTACCGGTTGGCTGAGAGGGTCGATCTCCTCCTCGGTGGGTTGCGGCAGTTGGGGCGGGGCAGGGGGCACCAATTGTTCTGGTTTGAATAATTCATCGAGCGTGAATTTTGCGACGTATTCGCGCCACACATCCACCGCAATCACGGCGGGGAGTTGATTCCACGCGACGCGATGCCGCGGCGAATCGGGGCGGATGTTGGGGTTGATCCCCTCTCCCAGAATAGCCTTTCGTACCGCTTCCTTGTCTTTTTCCTCGTTCTCCTTATCCTTTTTGGTGATACCGGTTCTGAAACCAAAACGGGAACCGGGTTGACCATCCTTTGGGAAACCGGTATCCACCCTGAAAGTGACCGAGATGTTGGGGATGACCTCAATACCGTCACGCGTTAAGGCACTGACTTGCTTGCGGCGGTCCTGGATCTGGTTGTATTCCTCGTCGCTTTGATCTTCTTTTTTACTGTCGAATGGCTTGTCGGTTTCCTTTGGACCGACGGACTGGTTTTGAACATGCAGGTCAACCGTCCCTGCGATAAATTCCTTGTTCCTGATGAAATGCACGCCGGGTCCCAGTGTTTGTTTGATGGCAGTCGCCGTGCGCGTTACCGCCGCACTGGCAGAATCCAACCATAACACGCCGGGACCTTTTTTTCTTTCCTCCCCTTCGCGCTTTACCAGTTGACCATCGCGGATAAACATGGCAGGTCCATGTCCTCCCAGGAGGTAGGTGATAAGACGGTCAAAGATCTTCTGCCGGTCGCGAAATGTGTGTACGGGCAATACGAACTGGGCGAAGAACGCCATCCATAATACAAGTAACAGGGGAAAGATACATGCAAGATCGATCAAAATGTCGAGTTCGCTGGCAACAAATCCACCCATACGTGAGATTTGCCAGCCATACGCTACCAGCAGAATTACCAGCCAGGCGGCAATGTAGAACCATGGTCTTTTGCGGAGCGGAGTATCGTCCATGTGCTTGAATTTTATATCAAAACCTGCTAAATAGCCAACGGGGAATTGGGGTTACAATCACCTTCATGCTCCGCGTCGAATTCCACTGTCACACCAACGCATCCAAAGACTCCCTCGTCACTCCTCAAGAGTTGGTGGAAACCTGTCGCCGTAAGGGCATCGACCGGGTGGTGGTCACCGATCACAACTCGATCAGCGGTGCGCTGGCGGCACAGGCGCTCGACCCGGAACGGGTCATCGTGGGGGAGGAGATTATGACAACCCAGGGTGAAATCCTTGCCGCGTATGTGAGGGGGGAGATTCCCAGGGGATTGACCCCCGTAGAGACGATCCGCCGGTTGCGGGAGCAGGGAGCGTTCATCAGTGTGTCGCACCCGTTCGATCAGTTCCGTTTGGGCGGCTGGAAGGAGGCGGACCTGCTAGAGATCCTTCCGCTGGTGGATGCCATCGAAGTCTATAACTCGCGCTGTTTCCTGCCGCGTTTCAACCGCGAAGCGCACCGCTTCGCCGAAAAACACAATGTCGCCGGAACGGTCGGTTCGGACGCGCATACGGCGCTTGAGTTGGGGCGAAGCGTCCTTTTGCTGGAACAGTTCGAGAGTCCGGAGGAGATGCGGATGGTCATCCGCCGGGGTATCCCAAAGGTGAAATGGTCGCCGCCCTGGTTCCATTTTTCATCCCGTTATGCCGCTGTCCAACACAATTAAACCCAGACTTGACATGAAAATTCAGGCGTGATAATCTTGGGCGCACGTGCCCGGTTCGCCTTCGAAAGCGTAAAGGCGGCGGGCAAAAATTTTTTCCCAGCAGGAGAGTTGTAAGATGCCAGAACGTTTTGTCGGAACAGTGAAGTGGTTCAATGCCACCAAGGGCTATGGTTTCATTGGTCGTGAGGATGGCGAAGACGTGTTCGTTCACTTTAGCGCCATTCAGTCCGATGGATACCGCAAGTTGGAAGCCGAGCAGAAAGTGGAATTTTCCGTCGAGGATGGTCCCAAAGGTCTGCAAGCCGCCAATGTGGTGCCCGTCTCGTAAGACTGCTACAGTTTTGCGAAACGAACAGAGTTGCCGTGAGGTAACTCTGTTTTTTTAATTCATGACAAAAACATGACTTTAATCCGGCACCAAATATCTATAATGGATGTGTGCCCGTAACTTTTCCCCCGATTGGACGACTGCTATAAGATGGAATTATTCGGCTTTTTTAAACGGGATGCAGATAAACGCACGGTTCTCGCGTCGGGACAGGTGGTCCCGGACCCTGCGCGTTGTGTCCAGTGTGGGATTTGTACCTACAACTGCCCAGTCGGCATCGACGTGCGTGCCCACGCCTGGCGCGGCGAGCCGGTCATCCACAGCCAATGCCTGACCTGTGGTGAGTGTGTGGCGCGCTGTCCTCGCGGTGTCCTGCGTTTCGAGAAAACGGACTTGTTCGCCGCAGGGGGGAGATCATGAAATACGGTGTTATTGGCTCCGGTGTGGCGGGAATTGCCGCCATCGAAGCGATCCGTTCTGTGGATGCGGCGGGGGAAGTTGTTATGGTAGGGGATGATCCGTACGGTTATTATTCCCGCCCGGGGCTTGCCTATTATTTGACCGGCGAACTGCATGATAAAGCCCTGTTCCCACGCACGGCTGATGATTATCGCAATCTGAAATTTCGTTATGTGAAAGGACGGGTGAAGAATATCCTTCGAGATGAACGTGCTTTGGAACTGGATGGTCAGGCTTCATTATCCTATGACCGTTTGCTGGTCGCGGTGGGTGCGCAAGCCATGCCTTTGAAGGTTCCCGGTGCAGAGCTCGATGGTGTGCTTAAACTCGATCACATGGAGGATGCAAAGCGCATCTTGAAATTTGCCCGCCGCGGCAGGACTGCTGTTGTAGTGGGCGGTGGGATCACAGCGCTCGAACTTGTCGAGGGATTGGTTGCACACGGGGTAAAGGTTCATTATTTGCTTCGGGGGGATCGCTATTGGAGCAATGTTCTCGATGAACAGGAATCTCGAATTATTCAACATCGTCTCCTAGAGGAAGGTGTGAAACTTCATTTCCATGCGGAGATTGTGGAAGTGACCGGAAAAAAGGAGCGCGTCAGCGGAGTTCGTTTGGCGGAGGGGAAATCGTTGAAATGTGACCTGGTGGCGTACGCGATCGGGATTCTTCCACGGATCGAGTTGGCGAAACAGGCTGGGGTGGAGGTCGACCGGGGCATTCTGGTCGATGAATATATGCAGACGAACGATCCAGATATCTATGCCGCTGGTGACGTGGCGCAGGTCTACGACCCAACGACGGGACGGGCAGTGCTTGACAGTCTGTGGGGACCTGCGCGTCAACAGGGATATGCCGCCGGGTTGAATATGGCTGGGAAGAAAACCGCTTATATAAAGTCTGCGCCGTTCAATGTGACGCGGCTGGCGGGTCTGACGACAACCATCATCGGCACAGTGGGACGCGGCAAGGACAGTGACCTGGTGGGTATCGCGCGAGGCGACAGCGAGACCTGGCGCGACCTGCCCGAATCGCTGGTGGCGCAGACCGGCTTTGACGTGAACCGTCTGCGGCTGATCGTGGGCGAGACAACCCTGCTGGGCGCGATTGTGATGGGCGACCAGAAATTGTCCTTTCCGCTGGAAAAGATCATCGCTGGGAATATGGATATTTCCCCGATCCGCGAGAAACTGCTCGCGTCGAACGCGAAGGTCGGTGATATTGTGGCTGAGTATTGGGCGAATCGGAAAGTGGACGCATTGAATTCCTAGTGTCTGGGAGGGCATATGCTTCGAGGTAATCGGGAACTTTGGCTGGCTATCCTTGCAATGATTTTGATTACGGGGTTCTATGGCTTGATTGTTGTATTAACGCGTGAGATCCCCCCCGCTTATGAATTGTTCGGTCACGGTATTGGCATTGTCGGATTCATTCTCATGCTCATGACCGAGACGCTCTACAGCCTGCGAAAGCGGAGCCGCAGTGTGCGCTGGGGCAGGATGTCCACGTGGCTCCAATTCCATATCTTTACCGGGCTGGTCGGTCCATACATGGTATTGCTTCATACGTCATGGAAGTTCAACGGTCTCGCCGGCGCAACGACCCTGCTGACGGTCATCATCGTGATC